>JACPRG010000021.1 GCA_016190025.1 Candidatus Tectimicrobiota bacterium | reverse complement strand
GCCAGAAGCAAACGGTTGTCCGGCGCCCGGCGGCTCAGGGGATGAATCAGAAAAATCAGAAGGAGAATGAACGTGACGTCAATGGAGCGCTGAAAGTAGGCCTCGAAGATCCCGAAATAGGCGGTGTACAGGTGAAACGCCATGAAGACAATGGCGACCCCGCTCGCCGCGCGGTTCCACAGCGTCCCGGGCGTTTTTCCCCTCGGTTCTATGACTTCGGCGCGCAAGGCTCCCTCCGCCGGACGACGTTCACTCACTCGCGGACAAGGCCGCCGGGGAGAGGCCCAGGACCTCCCCCCGGCGGGATCGGGGCGAAAAAGGGCTTCGCTCCCCTACTCGGACCGAACGGAGAGCCCCTTCTCTTTGAAGTAGCGGGCCGCGCCGCGGTGGAAGGGAATCTCGACGCCCTCGGCCGCCCTCTTCCAGGTCATCCCCTTCAGCCAGGCAAGCTTCTCGAACAGCGCGGGGTTTTCGTAGATCGCCTGGGTGATCTTGTAAGCCAGGTCCTCCGGCATCCGGGCGCCCGCGACCAGCAGGTCGTTGTCGGCGATGGTCCAGGCGTCGGCGTCCTGGCCCTTGTACATCCCCTTCGGGACCTTCACCGCCACGTATCCCTTGTACCGATTCACGATCTTCTCAAGGATGGGCTTTTCGATCCCCAACACGCGGACCGGGAAGGAGGCTTCGAGCTCCATGATGAGGGGATTGGGGATGGGCTGCGCCAGCTGGATGACATCCACCTGGCGGTCCTTCATGAGCAGGACGGCGTCGCCCCACCCCACGTGGCTCACCTTGCCCCCGGCTTCCCGGACCTTGTCGAAGCTCAAGCCGTGGGCCTCCAGCATGCGCGCATACGCCAACGTCGAGCCCCAGCCCTTTTTCCCGGCCGTGGTCCGCTTCCCCTTGATGTCGTAGAAGGTGCGGATGGGGCTGCGGGCGAGGACGGCGATCGAGAAAGCGGACTGGAAATAGCCCCCGATGGCGCGGATGTTCCGGTGGGGCTTTTTGAAGGGCCCCTTGCCGTCCCAGGCCTCGGCGACGGTCCCCGTGTAGGAGAGGCCCATGTCGATGGTGCCGCTCTCGATGTTTTGAACGTTGGTGATGGCGCCTCCCGTCGTGACGGTGGAGACCACGCCGGGGACTTTGTAGTTAATCACGCTGGCGGTCAGGGACATGGTGGGAAACCAGGACCCGCCCAGGCTGGAAGAGCCGATTTTCAGAAACACCCGCTCAGCGGCCGAGCCGGACCCCGCCGCGATACTCACCCCCCACAAAAGGCTGAGCGCCGCCAGGACAGTGAAGAGCTTTCTCCCCATCGTGATGTCCTCCCTCGGGTCTGCAACAGATCAGCCCGGCCGGCCCTTGCGGCCGACGGACCCACAAAACCCCTCCTCCGACTTGTGGGAAAGATGACGCGCAAATGCTAACATTCCGATGATTCTGAATCAACAGGTTTCCGAAGCGAGACGCGGCGCGCTTCCATCGCCCGCCATCCCGCGCAATCCAGGGAAAGAGTCGTGGCGTCCCATTCATCCCAAGACTTGAGAAGCTTTCTTTGTCAGGTGGAAGAACAGAGCCCCGGCGACCTCCTCCGGGTCCGGGGACCCGTCTCCAACCGCTTCGAGACGACGGCCATGGCCCTGGAGCTGGAGCGCCAGGGGAAATCCCCGATCCTCTGGTTCGAGAGGGTCGAAGGGACCGGCTTTCCGGTGGTGGCCAACGTGTACGGGACAAGGAAGCGCTTCGCCCAAGCCCTCGGCGCGCCGGAAGAGGACCTGCTGGAGACCTGGGTCCGGCGGGACCAGAACCCTCTCCCCCCGAGGGCGCTGTCGAGCGGCCCCGTTCAGGACTGCGTCTGGACGGGAGAGGAGGTGGACCTCTTTCGCCTGCCGCTCATCACCCACTTTCGCGAAGACGCCGGGCCTTACTTCACGGCAGGCGTCCTGGTGGCCAAGGACCCGGACACTGGCGCGCGCAACGGCTCTTTCCACCGCCTCCAGGTGAAAGCCAGAAACCGCCTGGGGACGAGCCTTCACAGCCGGCGGCACCTCTGGTCGTACCAGCAGCGAATCGAGGAGCGGGGCGAACCCCTGGAGGTCGCCGTCGTCATCGGGGCCCACCCCCTCTTCTGCCTCGGGGCGGGTCTGTGGAAGGGGCCGATCCAGGCCGACGAGTTCGAGGTGGCAGGATCGTTTCTCGGGGAGCCGCTGGAGATCGTCCCGTGCCGGACGGTGGGCCTCGAAGTCCCGGCCCACGCCGAGGTCGTCCTGGAAGGCCGCATCCTCCCCGGCGTCCGGGAGGCGGAAGGCCCTTTCGCCGAATTCACCGGCTACGCCTCGCGCGCCTCCACCCGCCACGTCATGGAGGTGACGGCGGTGACGCACCGCCGAGACGCCATTTTCCAGGACATTGTTTCGGGCAACTCCGCCGAGCACACGGGACTCCTGCGCGTCCCGGGCGAGTGCCGGATCTACCAGACGCTCAAAGGCGTCGTGCCGACCGTCCGGGCCGTGAGCTACCCGCCCTCGGGGGCCTGCCGGTTCCACTGTTACATCTCGATGAAGAAGACGGCCGAGGGTCAGGCCAAAAGCGCCATCTTCGCCGCCATGGGCGAGGATTTGAGCCTGAAGTGGGTCGTGGTCGTGGACGAGGACGTGGACGTCTACAACGAAGAGGAGGTCTTGTGGGCGGTGGCGACGCGGATGCAGGCCGACCGGGGGCTCTTCGTGGTTCCGCACTCCATGGGGGCCATCCTGGATCCCTCCAGCGACCGGGGACTCACGGCGAAGGTGGGAATCGACGCCACCGCCCCCCTGGAGGGCTGGACCGCCGAGCGGTGCACCCTCCCCGAGGAGATCCTCCGGGGGGTGCGGGAAAAACTCCGAGGGCTGTCGCCTTGAAGCCTCCGGGGACACTTCCAGAGTTTTTCCCCTCAAGACATTCCTCGCGCCCCCCGGGAGTGAACTCGACCCCGACTCGGACGCGACAGCGGGCCGCGGGTGGGGCCGGTCCCGACGGTGGGGGACCCGTCACCGGGCTCTTTCCGCCGGGGGGATCTCCCGGCGCCTCAGCGGGTCGGGGAAGACGGCGTGGATGGCCCCTATCCGGTGGCGGAACGATACGCCCGGCTGGACGGGGGGGAGGGTCCTCGGGGCGCCAAGGCGAAGCGTCAGGTCAAGGTTCCGTCTCTCGCTTCGCAGCCCGTTCGCGTCAACCGCCGTCAGACTCAACGTCATCCGAATCCCATCGAACCTCCCCGGATGCCGCAGGACGTCTGGTCCGCCCGTATCCAATTCCAGGAATCCCGCCAGCTTGCCAATCCGGTCTTCCTGGAACACCTCTTGGCCCTCCTTCGGCTTGCTTCTCGGCAGCACGAGGGAGATCGCCCCCTGAGAGGTTCCGCCGGGCCCCTCCTGGCGAAGCTCCCATTCCAGGCTCTTGAGGTCCTCCTCCGCGTCCTCCAGGACGATGAACACCTCCCAAATCTCCCCGGGATGCAGAAGTTTCGCGGCCTGAACGAACGCGATCCGGGGGGTGGGGCCTCGTACCTCGGGCAGGCTGGACCTGGAAGTTCCAGGGGGCGTTGAAGGCGGAGGGGGGGCCTCCAAAGGCAGGTCCTTCGGCCTGAGAAATTCGGGCAACTGGGAAAACGCCACGGGCAAAGGCCAGGAAATCAGGACAAGGACCGACGCCGCAAAAAAAAGGCGTCTCCACTCTCCCATCCGGCGGACCGAAAAAGCGGCCATGGGACGCACCCCCTCCCAGAATATCTGTCCCGCCTATCGCCAATTCTCCGAGCGGCGACAAAATTATACAGGGTCGGATGAATCGCGTCATCCGGCGGCGCCGCGCCACCATCCAACCTCTGATGTGAACGGAGAAGACCCATGAAGCCGTCCCTCCTCGCCGTTGGAATCCTCGCGGTCCTGGCAGGCAGCCAGGGGTTGCTCCTCGCCGCCGAGGAAGTCCCCCGAACCGCGGTGGAACAGCAGACAACCCGAAGGCCCCCCGCCCTGCAGGCGCTGCACGGGCCGTCCGCCGTGGTCGTGGGCGGCAGGCTTCCGATCTTCATCACGGGAGAGGCGGGCGCCGCCGACCTGAAGGAAATCGTCTTCCGGGTCTGGGCGGCCGGCCGGGGGAACATCGCATCCGGGTCTTTTCCCCTCTCCCAGGAGTCTCGCCGCCAGGTGAGCGGCAAGATCGAAATCGACACCGTCGCATCCGTCCCTTTTGTTCAATCGCGCGATTTCGAAAAGCTTCCCATGGAGATTCACGTCCAGCTTCGGGACGCCGGCGGCGGACTCAGTCCCGCCCAGGTACATCGATTCGAATTCGACGAGCGGGCCCCCGCCAATCCTCTCCCCCCGCCACCCGGAGGAAAAGACGATTCAAAACGGCTGGGGATCGTATATTTGGAAGTCTTCCCCCTCGACCGCGGCGGAAGGGGTTTACCGGGCAGAAGGGGCCGGGGATTTTGAGGGTCCATCGCCGAAGGGCTCGCCCGGCCGTCGATCCGGCGAAGCCCGTCGCCCGCTCCTCGCGCCGGCAAGATTTCCTACCCCTTCCGATCCCCGTTGGATTAGAATAAGTGCTTTCACCACGGACGCGCCCGAAAAGGTTTTTCGGTCTTTCTTGAAGCGGAGCCCCGGCCTTGAGCCAAGACCCAAAGATTACGGTCGTCATCCCGGCCCTCAACGAAGAACTGAACATCGAGAAGACGTTAGAGTCCCTGGAAGCGAGGTTGGCGATCCCCCACCGGGTCATCGTCGTGAACGACAGCTCCAATGACCGAACGGCCGAGATCGTGGAGGGGGTCTCCCGGCGGCGCCCCAACATCCGGCTGGTCCACAGTCCGCGGCCTCGGGGGATCACCAATGCCCTCAAGTCCGGGTTCGAGCAAGTCGAGACCCCCATCACGGTGGTGATGATGGCGGACCTCTGCGACGACCCGGACGCCGTCCCCCAGATGTACGAGAAGATCGAGGAGGGGTACGACCTCGTTTGCGCTTCCCGGTACATGCCCGGCGGCCGGCGCCTCGGCGGGCCGGCGCTTCAGGGATTTTTCTCCCGCCACGTCTGCGCGAGCCTGAAGAAGCTCACGGGCATCCCCACGCACGACGTGAGCAACGCCTTCAAGATGTACCGGACGGAAATCCTGAAATCCACGCCCCTGGAAGAGGCCGGCTTCGCTTCTTCCCTGGAAATCTGCGTCAAGGCCTTTCTCAAGGGATACCGGATCGCCGAAGTCCCGACGACCTGGAAAGGGCGGACCGCGGGAAAGTCCAGCTTCAAGATGATCAAGGTGGCCCGCAGCTACCTCCGCTGGTACGTCTGGGCCGTCCTGCTGCGCAACCACAGGTTCTGACTCCATGACCCCCGCGTCCCCGGACCCGTCCGCCGCCCGAGCGCGGACCCCTCCTCTTTCCCTCATCGCCCTGGGTCTCATCGTGCTGGCGCTGTTCGGGGGGGCGGGATCTCGCTGGGCGGCCGAAATCCAAGACCGTCTGAAGGCCCAGCGGGCCATCGGCCTGGTCCAGGGGCGGCAGGTCACCAACTTGACCGAGGACGCGGTCAACACCGACGGCCGCTCCTACGACTGGATCGCCCGGAGGGAAGCCCCGGGAACTTACCAGGTCAAGCAAAACATCGTCCTGGACCGGATCTGGAGGTTCGACCGGTGGGAAAACCTCTGCTGGCAAGTGCGGCTGCGCCCGGAGGAGGTTCGGCCCGTCCGCTGCGCCGCTATCGGATGGGATAGGACCCCTCGGGACCAGGGTCGCTGAGCCGCAACCCCGCGCGGAGCAGGTAGGCGGCGATTGCCGCGAAGGCGACGATAAAGAGGGAGAGATCGATCGCCCGGTCCTGCACACCCATGGCCACCTGCTGCATGATGTAGTAGAAGGAATTGCTCCGGCCCGTGAGGTGGTCGATCTCCATCCGCGCGCGCTCCTGAAACCTCTCTGACAGTCTCGCCACCTCAGGAGGCGGGTTCGTCCGGAAAAGGGCCAGGGCGCGCTCAAAGTGCTGGATGGCCTCTCGCTGAGATTTGGCTGCGTCCAGCTGCTTCAGGGCGATCGCCACATCGAAATGCAGCAGGGCGTCCCCGGGCAACCACTCGATGGCCCTTTGAAAGGCCGTCGCCGCTTTCAAGTAATCCGCCTGGGCAAGGTAGGCCTTGCCCTGCTGCCGGATTTCGTTGCCCCGGGCCCTGCGGTACGCGGGCCGGTTCTCGTCATACTTGTCGAGTCCCCACAGTACCCGTTGCCGGAAAGACGCCCGCTCCTCCTCCCCCATCGGGGTCGCCCGCTGGGCGAAAAGGCCGTCGGCCTTCCGGAAATGGACGAGCGCCTCTTTTTCGTGGGCCTTCAGCCGGCTGTAGGCCTCGGCGATGCGAAGGTGCAGGCGGGGGTCGTTCGGGGCGTAGGCCAAGGCCCTCTGATACTGAGTCACCGCCTTGTCGAACCACTCTCCGTTGAAGTGATAATCACCCAGGGTGTAGAAGTGTTGCACCAGGATCGTCCGGGCGCGTTCATAAGAGGGGACCAGCTCCAGGGCGCGCGCCAGCAGGGGCAGCCCACCGGGCTGGTTCTTCCCCATCATCTCCGCGCCGATGCTCGTCAGCTCCTTGGCCAGGGCGAGGCGGGCTTCCGGGTCTTGGGGCACCGTCCCCATCAGCCCTTGGAGGGACGTCTCCTCCGGCGGGTCGCTCTCTCCTCTCTCGTCCGGAGGGATCAGAAAGCCGGCGACGTTCCACAAGGCGCTCTTGGGGTCCCGGGGGTTCAGCTTTCCGATGTCCCGGAGGAGGTCGGCGGCGATCGGGAGATGCTCGAGGGCTTTCCGGTAAGCCTCGCGAGCGCGGCTCCGCATGTGCAGCGCTTGGTAGTGGCGGCCCAGTTGATAGTAGGCGTTCGCCTCGTTCGGGCAGGTCTCAATCGCCTTATGGATGAGATTCTCCCGGACGCGCGGCTCCATCGCGGCCTCCGCCGCCTCCAGAAACTTCTCCGCGACCCTCGGACAACCCGCGCTTTTTTCCGCCGCAGCGGCGGGGGGGGCAAGGCCGAGCGCAACCCAACCCAGGGCGATCACCCCGATCCCCCCCCACTCCACAAACCTCGACACCCCACTCTTCGACCTCGCCCTCTGCATCCTGCACGCCCTTTCCCGAGGCCAAGCCACCTCGCGTCTATCCCCCTTCGGTCTCAAACCGAAAAAACCTTGCTTATCATACGCCTTTTGCGGCGATTTCACAAAAGAAAGGAGGGCTCCGTCTTCATCCCCCGCTCAGAGGGCGAGAACGGCGGCCAGATCGTCGCTCAGGTCCCGCTCGGCGACAAAGGCGGCCGTCAACTCCTCGTTGCGAAACACATCCGCCGCCACGCGGCGGACGTCTTCGCGGCCGACCCTCTCCAGGGCTTCCAGCTCCTGCGCGAGGGTGCGGACCTCGCCCTCCAGAAGCCAGCTCTCCCCGTTGCGCTCGGCGAAGACGTCAGATTCCTCCTGGACCAGGAGAAGACCCCGCAGGTGCTTCTTGGCGGACTCCAGCTCTTCCTCGCTCACCGGCTCATCCCGCAGGCGGGCGGCCTCCGCCAGGCTCACGCGGGCGGCCTCGACCGCCTTCTCCAGTGCGACGCCCGCTTTGAGTTCCAGGTAACCCGTGTCGGTGAAACGGTGCGCCCGGGAGTGGACGCTGTAGGCCAGGCCCCGCTTCTCGCGGACCTCGTCGAAAAGGCGGCTCGACATCTTCCCTCCCAGGATGTCGTTCATCAAGCGAAGGGCGGCCAGGTCCGGATGCTTCCTGCCGAGCGCCCGAAAGCCGAAGGCCAGGTTGACCTGATCCGTCTGCCGGACCACCCCGCAAACCCTCTCTTTGCTCTTCTTCGGCAGCTCCGGCACCCGGGGAAGCCCCCCTTCCGAGGAGCGGGTCCCGAAGTGCGCCTCCGCCAGATCCCAGATCTTCTCGTGCTCCAGGCGCCCTGCCACGGAGATCACGGTGTTCACCGGGCGGTACCAGTCCGCGATGAGCCTGCGCATGTGCTCGGTCCGGATGGCACCGATGGTCTCCCGGCTCCCGATCACCCCGACCTGCAGGTTGAACATCGTCGTCTCCAAACGGTCGCTGACGACAAACCGGGGCATGTCCTCATACATCTTGAGCTCTTCGAGGATGACCCGGCGCTCCTTCTCCCACTCCCCCGGGTCCAAAAGACTGTTGTTGACGGCGTCGGCGTAAACGGCCAGGACCTTCGGGACGACCTCCGCCGGCGCCACGAAGTGATAGCTCGTGCGCTCGGGCCCGGTGTCGGCGTTGATGGTCGCCCCCACCCCCTCCATCTCCTGGGCGATCTGGAGGTAGGTGCGCGTCGGGGTGCCTTTGAACATCATGTGTTCGAGCGCGTGTGAGAGACCGACGACTTCGTCGGGCTCGTGGCGGCCGCCGCAACCGAAATAAATATGAAAGGCCACGGCTTCGGTGTTCGTTCTCTGGTGCGTGACGAGACGGATGCCGTTGCTGAGGGTGTCCTTCCGAATGGCCATGTCGATCGTCTGTCCCTTCGCCTCGCGCGGCGCGCGAGCCGGCTCGCACATCGTTTCCGGCGCCGGGCGGCCCGCTTTGTCCCGGCGCGCTCTCCGCGAATTCTTTCTCACTTCCCCCTACAGGGTTATAACGCGGCTCAAGGCCTTGCATCAGAAAAAAGGGGGCGGAATCTCTCCATGTACCCCGCCGGCCTCCGTCGGCAAAGCCTTCCGCGCTCCGGCCCGCGGGTCGTTGACTTGCCCGCGGTGATCTTCTAGGTTGATGGGAAGGTTCCCCGTCTGCGCCCCACGGCGCCACGGAGGGAGGACCCCTTAGAGGGAAAAGGGATGCACGGGTATTTCTACGGGACCCGAAAAGAGATTCCCGAGGAGTTCGACGATTACTTCGACGACGGCGACACCGCCGTGGTGGAGATGGACATGTGCCGGGGACACCTGGACGACAGCCCCGACTGCACGTGCCCCGTCCCGCGGGGCCGGGCGATCATCGGGGCGGTGAACGCCTTCAACGCCGCGGCGAGAGAGATGAGGATCCCGGTCATTCACGTCCACGCCGTCAACCGCAAGGGCGGGCGGGACGACGTGCACGGGAGGAGGCCCGCCGCCTGGCGGCGCGTTTTCCCCATGTCGTTCGGCCCCATCCCCAATTCCATCCACCACAACCTCGAAGGGACGCCCTGGCCGGAGTTCCTGGTCGAGGTGAAGGAAGAAGACTTCACGGTGGAGACCAAAAAGCGCCTGAGCGCCTTCTACCCGACGGACCTGGACTTTCTGCTCCGCCAGCTGGACCGCAACACCATCGTCCTGACCGGCCTGATGACGGATTGCTGCGTCCTGAACACGGCGTTCGAGGCGGCCAACCTGGGATATCGCGTGATCGTCCCGCGGGACCTGACCCGGGGCTTCGACGAGGAGATCGAGGAGGCGGCGCTCCGGATCATCTCCCTTCACCTGGGCCTGGTGATGGACTCCTCCGGGGTCCGGCAGAAATGGGAATCCCTCAAGAGGTCACAGACCTCAACCCCGCCGAGGCGGCGCGTGAGGGCGACTCTCCCAGGAACCGAGAGGGTTTGAGATGAAGGTCGGCATCCTCTCCGACACGCACGGAAATTACGCCGCCCTCTTGAAGGCCGTCGAGCTTTTCCGGGCGCGCGGCGTGGAGGCGGCAGTCCACTGCGGCGACTGGGACGCGCCGTTCATGATGAAGGCCCTCGACCGCCTCGCGAAACCCGTGGCCGCCGTCCTGGGGAACTGCGACGGGGAGCGCGCCGGGATGCGCCGGCTGGCCGGGAGCCTGGGCTGGAAGTTCGGCGAGCCGCCGCTCGAAACCGAGCTCGGAGGCAGACGGCTTTTGATTCTCCACGAGCCCGACGATCTGGAATCCAGGGCGGCCGGCGGACGGTACGACGTGATCCTCCACGGCCACATTCACGCCCTGCCCCACATGAAGGACGGGGGAGAGCGGGTGGAAAGGGTCGGCCCGACCCTCGTCATCGACCCCGGCGAGGCTGGCGGATGGATTCACGGAAAGGCGACGGGGGCGATCCTGGACACCGAGGCCCTGACCGCCGAGATCGTGGAGATCACAAGGGTCGAGCCGTTCGAGCGGGGTCTGAAATGAGCGAGGAGGGACGCACGTCCCGTCTCTCGGCCGGCTTGCAATGTCCGAGAGATCATTTCGTTTTACAGGCGTCCCATCGACGTCAGTCGAGAGAGACAAGGGGGGAGGAATTCGCACAGACATGATCACGGTGGGTCTTTACTACGACGTGAAACCCGGCAACGAGAAGACCTTCGAGGAAAAGTTCGAAGAGGTGCTGGGCGTGCTGGAGTCCCAGGCGGGACACAAGGCCAGCCATCTGTACCACCAGGTCAAGCGGCCCAATTCCTATGCCATCCTCTCTGAATGGGAGAAACGGGAGGACTTCCTGACCTTCATCCAGAGCGCGCTGTTCCGCCAAGTGACTCGCTGGGGGCTGGACGGAATCCTGGAACACCGCCCCTCCCACAAAATTTACAGCCAGGAGAGGGATCTAAGGTAGGAGGTCTGTGACCTCCCTCTCTCAATCCTCCAGGACGGCAACGGCCTCGATCTCGACCAGGAGCTCGGGCAACGCCAGGGGCGCCAGAACCGTGGAGCGCGCCGGCCGGTCTTTGGGAAAGAACTTGGCGTAGGCCTCGTTCATGGCGGCGTAGTGGCGCATGTCCGAAAGGAAGACCGTCGTCTTGACCACGCTGTCGAGCGTGGCGCCCGCCGCCGCCAGAAAGGCTGTCAGGTTCTTCAGCGTCTCCACCGTCTGGACGCCCGCGTCTCCAATTCCGATCACGTTTCCCCGTGAATCCAAAGACGTCTGTCCCGACGCGAAGAGCAGCGCGCCGCCCCTCGCCCCTGGCGAATAGGGGCCCACGGCCTTGGAAGCGCTTTCCATCCGGATGACGGTTCTGCCCACGGCCCTCTCCTTCAGTCTCCCACGATGGCGATCACGTCGATCTCCACCAAGAGGCCGGCCTGAGGGGGCCTCGCCAAAACCGTGGAGCGGGCCGGCGGGTCTCTGGGAAAGAACTTGGCGTAGGCCTCGTTCATGGCGGCGTAATGGCGCATGTCCGAAAGGAAAACCGTCGTCTTGACCACGTCCTCCATCCTCCCCCCCGCGGCGGCGAGGACCGCCTGAATGCCTTTGAGGGTCTCCATCGTCTGGGCCCGCGGGTCCCCCGGCGCCACGACGCGACCGGCCGGGTCCAGGGCGGCCCTCCCCGAAAGGAAGAGGACGCCCTCGCCCCCCGCTCCGGGCGAGTAGGGGCCGATGGAGGCCGCGGGGGAGGACATCTGAATGATCGCTTTCGCCATGTTCCCCCCTATTCGCCCACGTAGGCCACGGCCTCGATCTCGACCAGCATCTGGGGCGACGCCAGGCGCGCCTCGACAGTGGAACGGCCGGGCTTGTCTCCGGGGAAGAACTTGGCGTAGGCCTCGTTCATCTCTTTGAAATGCCGGATGTCGGAGAGAAACACCACGCACTTGACCACGTCGTCCATGGAGGCGCCCGCCTCGGCCAGGACGGCCTGGATGTTCTTGAGGCACTGTGTCGTCTGGGCGGCCACGTCTCCGGCTCCCACCAGGTCCCCCTTCCCATCCTGGGCGACCTGGCCGGACGTGAAGATGAAATTCCCCTTCTTGATCCCGGGCGAGTAGGGGTTCTTGGGCACCGGCAAGGATTTCGGCTGAATCACCTGTTTCGGCATGACAAACCTCCCTGAGGATGAGCCGCGGACCGACGCACTCCGGCTGTTCAGCGGATAAAAGAGAATCGAAGCCTCCAAAGTATAAAGGAAACCGTCCGGATTTCCCAGGGGTCTCGCAAGGGCCGGAGCCCGCGAGCGCAAGGGGAAGCCGTCCGGGGGTCTCATTTCGCACGCCGAGTCCGCCGGATCGGTTAAAATGAGGTGCTTGGAGTCTTTCTTTTTTCGTCGATCTCTCTCTGGAGGGTGAATCGTGGCGCAGGGAGATGACCTGAAAAGAATCAAGCGGGTGAGCCGCAAACAGGTCCCGAGGCGGAAGGAGCGGGAAATCCCCCTCCGGGGCAAAGATCCCAAGAGGCTCCGCTACTCCGCGAAAGAAGATATTCTCCGGGCCCTGGAAGAAGAAGATGAGGACCTTTTGGAAGAAGGGCCTTTTGCAGAGGAGCCCGCGGAAGATTCCGAGAATGATTCGGGGCGCTGATCCCTCCCACGCACAATCGAATTTGAAAACCCGACAACTTCATCCCTGGCGCGTGTCCCCGGCGGAGGCCAGGGCCATTCAGGAGCGGATGCGGGAGAGGCTGACCCTCGAGGGCGCTCCCTGTGACGTCCATCTCATCGCGGGGGCCGACCTCTCCTACCCCCGCTTTTCCCCCCGCGCCGTGGCGGGGGTGGTCGTTCTTTCCTGGCCGGGCCTGGAGGTGGTCGAAACCCGGACGGTGGATGGGCGGATGGAGTTTCCTTACGTTCCGGGGCTCCTCTCTTTTCGGGAGGGCCCGTTGCTGATCCAGGCGTTCGAGCGCCTGCGGACGGAGCCGGACCTCCTCTTCTTCGACGGTCAGGGCGCAGCCCACCCCAGAGGGTTCGGACTCGCCAGCCACCTGGGGCTTATCCTGGACCGCCCCTCGCTGGGCTGCGCCAAGTCGCTGCTTTTCGGCAGGGCGGCCGAGCCCGACCGGGAGGCCGGCAGCCAAACCCCCATCCGCGACCCCGCCGGCCGGCCCATCGGCGTGACCTTGCGGACCCGCACGGGCGTGAAACCCATCTTCGTCTCCCCCGGCCACCGCATCGGGATGCAGGAGGCGGCGGAGTGGGCCTTGCGCATGTGCCGGGGATACCGGATCCCGGAGCCCATCCGGCGGGCGCACCTCCTGGTCAACCAGCGCAGACGGGAGATTTTCGGCCTGCCTGCCGGCGGAGAGGGTGCACGGTGATCGGCACGCCTTGCGGGGATATTGGAAAATTGTTGACCCGGCCGCTGGAAGGGAGGCAAGCTGGAAGGGAGGCAAATGGTTTTCATCGGCAAAGAGGACCGGAAGGCCGGTCTTGCCGCTTTCAGAGGTCGGACATACGGGGAAAATGGACGCAATGACCCCAGAGAAGGGCGATAGAGCGCCCGGTGGTTTGCGAAAACGAACCGGTAAAGGCCGGTAAAAGGGGGAGACGACGATGCGAACTGCGATCCGAATGGCCAGCAAGCTGAGTCTTGTCCTGTTTTTCTGGACAGTGGGCAGCGCCCTGGGGGCGGAGAAGCTGAACTTCACCCTGGACTGGATCGTCCAGCCTCCTCACGCCTACTTCATCGCGGCCAAGCATCTGGGTCTTTACCGCAAAGCCGGCCTCGATGTGACCATCAACCGGGGCTACGGCTCCTCCGACACCATCAAAAAAGTGGCGGCGAAAAGTGCGGACTATGGGTTCGCCGACGCGGGAAGTCTTGTGGTCGCCCGCGCGCAGGGGATGAGGGCCAGAGAGATCGGGATGGTCTATTCGAAAGCGATGTATGAGCTTCACTGCCTGAAGAAGTGGGGAATCGTCCAGCCCAAGGACCTGGAGGGCAAGACGATGGGGACAAACCAGGCCACGAGCGTCTACACCCTCTTCCCCGCCTTTGCGTCCGCCGCAGGCGTGGACCTCTCGAAAGTGAAGTGGTCCTTCATGGCCCCTCCCGCCATTCCCCCCAGCATCGTGGCGGGCAAAGTCCACTGCGGCTTCAACTATGCCACCGTGCTCCCGATTGTCCGGCAGAGCGCCAGGAAGAACGGCGAGGAGGTCACAGTCATCTCCTATGCGGAACACGGGGTGGACATCTACTCCAACGGTCTCATCACCCAAGACGACCGCATCACCCGCAATCCTTCTCAGGTCCGCGCCTTCGCGGACGCCACAATGCGGGGAGTGGCCTGGGTGGCGGAAAAGCCGAAGGAGGGCATGAAAGTCCTCATGCAGTATGAGCCGGCGCTGGACCCGCAGGTCGTGAAAGAGGGGCTGGAGATCGGGCTGAACCACCTCTTCACCCCTGAGGTTGCGAAGCACGGTCTCGGCTACATGACCGAAGAGAAGATGCAAAGGACCCGGGACATCGTCTCGAAGTACATGAAACTGGAGGTTCAGGTGCCGGTCCGGGATCTGTACACCAATGAGTTTCTCCCGAAACTCTTTCCCAAGCGAGGACAGCTCTGAGGGGGAAGGCCCACCGGCGCGCGGCGGACCTTTGAGGAAAGGCACCCAGGCTGGCTTCGGCGCTCTCGCGGGGCGGGCGGCAGGGGGGATACGTTTGCCCCAGATGACCGGCGGCTGGACTCACCGAGCGCCCAGCCCCAGACCGCGGCGGTTATCCATCAAGATGTACGCCGGCTGGGAGCCGTCTCTCCCCGGCGCCGCCCTGCCGGCCCGCGTGTGGCCTCCTTGCAGGAGAAACAGCGCCTGAGAGGGGTCGGCCCAAAGCAGAGGCTAACTCCTTAGAAACGGAGGGGTTAGTACCCTCCTCTTCTCGGGAATTGTTCTTGACAGGAACGCTGTTCTGAGTTAAATTCCAATGTTTTGACCATTGCGTTGAGGTTTGGTCAGGATCAAGTGGTTCCGGTTCATGTGACGGGTCTCAGCCCCGCAGGGAGTGCCATATCGTGTATGCAGTCATTGATTGTGGAGGGCATCAATATCGGGTATCCCAGGGCGAGATCGTCCGCATGCAGCGGCTCGAGGGCGATGTGGGCCAGGAAGTGACCTTCTCCAGGGTGGTGGCCGTCGGGCAGGGAGAAGGCCTGAAGGTCTCTCCGGGCGATCTGGCGGGCACCCAGGTGAAGGGCGTCATCGTGGAGCAGGACCGGGCCCGCAAGATCATCGTCTTCAAGAAAAAAAAGCGCAAGGGCTACCGCCGCAAGAACGGACACCGGCAGCCTTTCACGGCGGTGCGCATCACGGAAATCATTCCGTCTTAAGAGGCAGAGAAAATGGCTCACAAGAAGGCCGGCGGCAGCTCCCAAAACGGCCGGGACAGTCAGGGCAAACGGCTCGGCATCAAGCGGTACAGCGGCCAGCTCGTCCAGGCCGGCACCATCTTGGTCCGGCAGCGCGGCACGTCCTACCACGCGGGCGACGGCGTCGGAACGGGCGGCGACTACACGCTGTTCGCCAAGAGGACCGGGCAGGTGAAGTTCCAAACCGGGCGGGGCGGCCGAAAATTCATCCACGTCGTCGAGGTTCCGGCGGAATCCACCTGACCCCCGCAAACATGCTCATCGACTCGGCCCGGATCATCGTGCAAGGAGGAGAGGGAGGCCGCGGCTGCATCAGTTTTCGGCGCGAGAAATACGTCCCACGGGGCGGCCCCAACGGCGGTGATGGCGGCGACGGCGGGGACGTGATCTTGCGGGCGTCCCTGTCCGAGAGAACACTTTTGGCCTTTCGGTACCGGCCGAGGGTCGCCGCGAAGCGGGGCGCCCATGGGCAGGGCAAGGATCAGCATGGCCGCAGGGGGGAAGATGCTCGGGTCGAAGTCCCCGCGGGCACGGTGGTGACCGACGAAGAGACGGGCGAAATTCTCGCCGACCTCGTCCGTGAAGGGCAGGAGGTCGTCGTCGCGCGCGGCGGCCGGGGGGGGAGAGGGAACGCGCGATTCAAGTCCCCCGTGCGCCGCGCCCCGCGGATCGCCGAGGAAGGGCAGCCGGGCGAAGCCCGGACGGTCCTTCTTCAGTTGCGGCTCCTGGCCGACGTGGGAATCATCGGCGCGCCCAACGCCGGAAAGTCTTCTCTGCTGACCCGGATCTCCGCCTCCCGCCCCCGCATCGCCGATTACCCCTTCTCGACCCTGGAGCCCGTCCTGGGCGTGGTGGACCTGGGGGAGTTCCAGTCCTGCGTGGCCGCGGACCTCCCCGGTCTCATCGAGGGCGCCCACGAGGGCAAGGGCCTCGGCACGCGCTTCTTGCAGCACATCCAGAGGACCAGGCTCCTCGTGCACGTGGTGGACCTGTGCCCGCCGGAGGGCAAACCCGCCGACGCCTTCCGCGCGGTGTCTGTGGAGCTGGCCCGCTTCGACCCGTCTCTGGCCGAGAGACCCATCCTGGTCGCCCCCAACAAGATGGACCTCCCGGACGCCCGCGAGGCCCTCGCCGACTTCCTCGCCGCCACCGGCCTGCAGGAGGTCTACCCCATCTCCGCCGTCACGGGCGAGGGGATTCCCCGGCTGCTCCACGCCATCCGCCGGGCGCTCCGGCCGGAAGAAGCCCTGGTCCCATGAAGGGGGAGGGAACCGTCATCGCCCCCGGCTCCAGAGAGGTCCTGAGGTCGTGCCGCCGGATCGTCGTCAAGGTCGGCAGCAGCGTATTGGCGGGATCGGAGGGCGCGGGTCTGGATGAGGGCGCGGTCCGCTCCCTGGTCGACCAGATCGCCGAGCTCCGCCGCGCCGGCCTCCAGGTGATTCTGGTCTCCTCGGGCGCCATCAGCGCGGGGCTGCAGGCGCTGGGCATCCAGGGAAAGCCGAGGAACATCCCCCTGAAACAGGCCGCTGCGGCGGTCGGCCAGAGCCGGCTCATCCAGGCCTACCAGCGGTGGTTCCAGGACAAGGGAATCATCGTCGGCCAGATCCTGTTGACCCATGACGACGTGCACCACCGGGCGCGCTTCCTCAACGCCCGGAACACCGTGTTCACCATGCTGGCCCAGGGCGTTTTGCCGATCATCAACGAAAACGATTCCGTCTCCGTGGAAGAGATCCGCTTCGGAGACAACGACACCCTCTCCGCCCTCATCACCCCCATGGTGGGGGCGGACCTTCTCATCATCCTGACCGACGTGGACGGCCTCTTCGACGCCAACCCCCGAAAAGACCCCAAGGCCCGCCTGATCCCGGAGGTGGACCACATCGACGAACACACCGAGGCCATGGCGGACCGGGAGACGAGCGAGGCCGGCTCGGGGGGCATGGTGACCAAGCTCCGGGCGGTGAAGACCGTCCGGGAGGCGGGCGTCCCCGCCGTGGTCGCGGCAGGGCGCCGGGAGGGGGTGCTCCAGGCCATCCTTCGGGGGGAACCGATCGGCACGTTTTTTCGCGCGGACGGCGCCCATCTCAGCGGCCGCAAAAGCTGGATCGCCTTCGCGCGTAGGTCCAAGGGACAGATTTTCGTGGACGAGGGAGCCCGGATCGCCCTCACCCAGAAAGGGAAAAGCCTCCTCCCCTCCGGGGTGGTCGCGGTGGAGGGGAACTTCTCCTTCGGCGATTCCGTCTCCTGTTGCGCCCTCGGCGGGGAGGAGTTCGCCCGGGGCCTGGTCAACTACGGGGCGGCCGACCTGGACCGGATCAAGGGCCGGCACACGAACGCCATCCAGGCCGTCCTCGGGTTCAAGGAATACGATGAGGTCATCCATCGGGACAACCTCGTTCTTCTCTGATGAGGGGCTTTGAACCGTGACCCGTTCCCATGACGTGGACGGAGGCCCTCTGCGCATCGGCATCCTGGGCGGGACGTTCAACCCCGTCCACATGGGCCACCTGGTGGCGGCGGAGGAAGTGGGAAAGGATTTCGACCTGGAGAAGGTTCTCCTGATCCCCACCAACCAGCCCCCCCTCAAGGAGCACGAGGGCGTCATCTCCGCCGAGCACCGGCTCCGCATGGTCACCCTGGCCGCGGCCCACAACCCGAGGCTGGAGGCCCGCGACCTGGAGATCCGGCGGGGGGGCGTCAGCTACACCGTCGACACGCTGAGGGCCCTCACCGAGGAGTTCGGCCCCGCGGCGGAATTCTTTTTCATCCTCGGCCAGGACGCCTTCCGGAGCATCGGCTCCTGGAGGGACGCCCCGGAACTTTTCCGGATGACCCACTTCGTGGTGGTGCGGCGGCCGACCCTTTCGGTGGACGAGATGATCGCCCTGCTGGAGGAAACCGTGACGGCGCGCTTCGGAGAGCCGGCCTTCTCCCGGACAGGATTCGACAACCAGGCGATGGCCGAAGGCCTCCGGGTGGAACCCAGCGGCCGGCGAATCTGGCTGAAAGACATCCCTTATTTCCACGTCTCGTCCACGATGCTGAGAAAGCGCCTGGCGGCGGGCCGGAGCATCAAATACCTCGTTCCCGAGGCGGTCGAGACTTACATTTTGGAGCACTTGCTTTATGCCGTTGCGCTGGGACGGGAAGTCGCGAAGCCGTAAAGGAGCGCGCCTGGGGGGCGAGGAGAGAGGACTTCTCGCCTACCGCGCCGCATCGGACAGAAAGGCGACGGACATCGTGGTCCTCGACCTCCGCGGGATCTCCAGCATCACCGATCTGTTTCTCCTCTGTTCGGGCCAGAATCCCCGCCAGATGCAGGCCATCGCCGACGCCATCGACGAACACCTCGCGGAAAACAGCGTCAAGCCCCTCGCCCGGGAAGGGATCGGAGAGGGGAACTGGATCCTGCTGGATTACGAAGACCTCGTGGTTCACGTGTTCAGCGAGGAGGCCCGGAGGTTCTACAACCTGGAGCGTCTTTGGGCCCGAGCCCCCAGGCTCACAAGGCTGGCGGGGGAACCCATCGCAGAGGCGGCGGAGGCATCGCAAGCGGACCCGACCGCATCCCAGACAGGAAGTGATCAATGAACAAAAAATCGCCGAACAAAAAGTCACTCGAAAAATACCGGCAGAAGCTGTTGGAAATCCGGCGCTCTTTCCTCGGAGACGTCGGGGCGCGGATGCGCGAAAGCAAGGACCTGGGCGATGACGGCACGCAAGACATCGCCGACCAGGCGGCCGAGATCCACATCCGCCAAATTCTCATCGACTTGGGGGAAAAAGAAAGGAATCAACTGAGACTGGTCATGATGGCGTTGGAGAAGATCGAGAACAACACCTACGGGATCTGCGAGCGTTGTGGAGGAAAAATCCCGGCCAAACGCCTGGACGTCATGCCCTACGCGCGCTTTTGCGTGTCTTGCCAAAGCGAGGCCGAGCAAGCGCCCCGCGAGGGCTAAGGGCGCACACCCTCTCTTTGTCCTGACCCATCGAGACGCCCATGCCGGTTCGATTCCTGCTGACCTGCCTCCTTCCCCTGGCGGGCGGCCTCTACCTTCTTTTCCTGAACGCCGGCGACATCCAATTCACCCTCGCGCCCGGCCGCGCCTGGCGCGTTCCCCTTGTCGTGGTGGTGCTGGGTTCCGCGCTGATCGGGGCCCTCGGCGCCGGGTTCAGCGATCTGTCCTCCCACCTCGCGGCGGGCTGGCGCAAATGGCGCGAGGCCCGCGCGCTCAGGCGACACCGGAAATCGGAGGCGAGCTACCAAGCCGGCCTCGCGGCCCTCGCCTCGGGAGACGCCCGCGACGCGCGACGCGCCTTCCACCACGCCCTTCGGCAAGACCCCGCCCACCAGAACGCCCTGCTGGCCTGCGGCGACCTGGAGCGCCGTCTCGGAAACCTGTCCGCCGCCTTCGCCCTTCACCGGAAGGCCCTCCAGGCCGGGGCCGACGACCTCGAACTGATGGCGAGCTTCTCCGATGATCTCGCCAGCGCGGGACGGACGGACGCCTTGCGGGCCCTCGGGGAGCGAGCCAGGCAGGCAGGCCGCGGAGAAGCCATCCCGATGCTCCGCCTCCGGGACTACCACATCTCCCGCGGGGAATGGGAGGCCGCCGTGGACGTTCAGGAAACGCTCCTCCGTCTTCCCGGCGAAACCAGAGACGAAGACGGGAGAAGGCTCCTGGCAAATCTTCTCTACGAGGCCGGCCGCCGCCGCCTGGAGTCCGGCCGAGTCCAAGAGGGGATGCACTTTTTCAGGCGGGCGCTGCGCGCCGACGGCCGCTGCGTCCCGGCCCACGTCGCCTTGGGCGACGCCCACCGAAGCGCCGGAGAGAGCCTCAAGGCGATCCGCGCCTGGCTCGACGGATACGACCGGCTCCCCGCATCCATTTTCATCCGCCGCCTTCTGTCCATGCTGGACACCTCGGGCGCGGCGGACGAGGTGCTGCGCGCCCTGCGCAAGGAGGCGCGCAAGCGTCCCTCCGACGACCGGCTGCGGTTCGCCCTGGCGGAGGCCTGCCTGCGCGAGGGCCGGCCGTCGGACGCGCTGGCGGAATCGGACCACCTCTCCCCACCGGCGAGGCGCACTGAGCCCGCCCGGACGCTTCGGGCGCGGGCGCTCCTGGATCTGGGAAACCCCGCCGATGCGCGAGCAGAGCTCTCAGCGGGCTCACTCGAAAGTCCCGGATTCCGGTGCTCGGCCTGCAGCGAAGGCTTCGAAAGGTGGGCCGGGCGCTGCCCCTCCTGCGGCCGGTGGGGGACGCTGGACGAGACGGAGGGACCCGCCGATGCCTCGGGACTCTCCCGCCGCTCCGGCTGAAGGCTTCCCGCCTCCCCGCCCACGGGATGAGTCCGCGGGGCCTATGGACCGAGCGGAGCAGCGGCTTCTAGAGGTTTTCTGGGAAGAGGCGAATTTTGTCTCCGGGCTGGATCCGGGCATCTTCCGACAAGCGGTTCCAAACCAGGAGCTCTTTCAGGGAAACCTGATATCGGAGGGAGATTTTCCAGAGGGTCTCCCCCGACTGCACCACATGGAATAAGCGCTTCTCGTCGGCGCGGGACGCTTTTCCGGACGCCCCGGAAGCGGGGTCCCCCCCATCCTTTCGCGCGCCTGGAATGATTAGCCTCTGGCCCTCGTAAATCTGATCCGGATCCGGCAGCCCGTTCAGCGCGGCCAGGGCCTCAACCGTCGCGCCCGTCTCCCGCGCGATTTTCTCCAAGGTGTCGCCTTTTTGGACGCGATATCTCCCGCCGCGCGGCCCGGGTTCCCAGCGGCGCAACGCCGCGGCCACCTTTTCCCCAGTGCCGAACGGAACTTTGACGCTGTAATCCGGGTAGTCGGGAGGCGTCTTCCAACGGAGCAGCTCAGGGTTCAACTCTCGGATGGTTTCCACAGAGACGCCGGCGGCGACGGCGACCCGTCGCAAATCGGTCGGGCGGGGAACCGGGACCAGCTCAAAACGCAAAGGCTCCTCATAGTCCAGGGAGGTGAAGCCGTAGACCTCGGGGTTTTTCGCGATGATGGCGGCCGCCACGAACTGCGGCACAAAGTTGCGGGTCTCTCGGTTGATGTATCGGGTGCGGGCCAACGTCCAGAAATCCTTGTTCTTCAAACGGCTCAACCCCCACTGGATTCTGCCTTCCCCGGCGTTGTAACCCGCTTGCGCCAGATACCAGGACCGGAAGGTGTTGTGGAGGTCTTTGAAGTACCGGGCGGCCGCCCTCGTGGATTTCACCGGGTCCCGCCGCTCATCGATCCACCAATCCACCACAAGGCCATACTTGCGGGCCGTGGGCTTCATGAATTGCCAGATGCCCCGGGCGCCGGCCCAGGACTCCGCCTTCGGGTTGAAGCCGCTTTCGATGAGGGCCACGTAGAACAGGTCCTCGGGCACCCCCTCTTCCCGGAGGATCCGCTGCATCATCGCTTGATAGCGGCCCGAACGCTCCAGCCACTTCGCGAATGTCTTCCGGTTGGGGCCCGTGAAATGACGAATGAACTGGTGGACGCGGGCGTTGAGGACAATGGGAATCCGGGACTCGCCGTCTCGCTCGATCCGGGTATCGCCTTCCGGCTGTCTTTCTTCGTCCATCCTTTCGGACGATCCGGGGTCCGGAAGGGAAAGAAAATCCTCCCAGTCGCGCGGCAAGGAAAGCCGGCTGGTGATGTCCGGCCCGGAGGGCTCCGCGGGCATCGCTCCGGGAGAGGGGGTGGAGGGAATCAAACCACTCTGCCGGTCCGGGGCGGGCTCGGGTTCTCCCGGCTTCTTGCGGGGCTTGGAGGAGAGCCCATTCTTCGCGTCATCGGACGTTGGAAGCGTCCCGACACTGACACCCGTACAGGCCGCCAAAAAACCAAGGCAGAAAGAAAGCAGGAGCGCCTGGGAAACGGACCGACGTATCGGTAAGGTCCCCGGAACCCTTTGGAGCTGTATCACCCGAGATCCTCCCACAAGCGCTGATGCTATTATCCCTTCCCTTCCATGTCAACCAGAAACTTCACGAAGAAGGCGAAAGGATTGCGATTGCCCTCCCGCTCTCCCCCGATTTCGCCTGGCCCGGCCATTCCCTTTTTCTGAAATCCGCTCTAAAAACGCCTGAACGCGCCCCGGGGGAAAGAGGCCGACCTTTCTCGGCGGGCAGTCCCGAGAGCTTCCGGGCGAGGCGGGAGGGCAACGTCGGCGGCCCGCGTGCCAACAACCCATCTGCCGCACAACGGAGGGAATCATGGCGATGGACGTTCGAAAGCTCGTGACCCTGGTGGAAGAGACCCGGCGGGAAGGCGGGCGGACAATCGACCCGCCAATCCGCAAGGCGGCCGCCGTCGCGGTGTTTCAAAACCCATTCGCCGGCCGTTATGAGGAAAACCTGGACGAGTTGATCGCCATGGGCGAAGAGCTGGGGGAAATCCTGGGGCGCAGGGCCGTGGAGTCGCTCCAGGGCAGGCCCGCTCACAGTTACGGCAAGGCCGCCATCGTGGGGACCGCCGGTGAGCTGGAGCACGCGGCGGCCATCCTCCACCCAAAACTGGGAAGGCCCCTGCGGGAGGCGGTGGGCGGCGGGAAGGCCGTCATCCCCTCCTCGAAGAAGCGGGGCGCCGCGGGAGTCGCCATCGACGTGCCGCTTCATTACAAGGACGCCGTCTTCGTCCGGTCCCACTACGACGCCATGACGGTCTGGGTTCCCGACGCGCCCCTCCCCGACGAAATCCTCTGCGCCGTCGTGGTGACGGACGGCGGCCGACCCTTGCCCCGGGTCGGAGGCCTGGGGTTGAAAGAGGTCAAAGGGGAGGACGGACTCCGATAGAGGCCGCTCAGGCGGAACGCCTTCTCCTTCGATGCGCCTCCCCGACCGGGTCTTCGATCAGGGCGCAGCAGAGCGCCGCCGCCAAAAGAAGGCCGCCGGTGGTCCAGAAGGCCGCCTGATAACTCCCCGTCGCATCGAAGAGGGCGCCGGCCACGTAAGGCCCCGCGAGCGCCCCGAGGCCGTGGGCGGCCACGATGTATCCGTACAGGGTGCCCAGGCGCTCCGGGCCGAAAATGTCGGCCGCCGCCGCCGAGGTCATGGGGGTAGAGGCGAAATAGAAAAACCCGTACGCGACGATGAAAGCGGCCAACCCCGGCACGTCGCGCACCCACGGCAGAAACGCGAAGCCGCCCGCCCGCACCAGGTAGATGAAGGTCAGCGGCAGGCGCCGGCCCAGCCGGTCCGACAGCACCCCCAACAGGATGACGCCGGGGATGCTCAGGCCGCTGATGAACCCGTGCGCCGCCCCGCTCAGCCAAGGCGAGATCCCGACGTCCACGGCGAAAGGCGGCAGATGGGCCGCGAGGACAAAGTCGCTGAACCCGCAACCGAAAAAGCTGAAGGACAAAAACCAGAACGAACGGCTCCGGAGGGCGCCGGCGGTGAGGCCCCGGGCCGACCGCGGCCCTCCCACGCCCGTGTGGCAGCCCGCGCCGGGGCGGCCGGAGATCCGGTGGGGCCCGTTCCGCAGAAAGGCCCACGCGAGGGGCAGCGGCAGGACCAGCGTCAGCAGGCCCAGCGCGACGAACGCCTCCCGCCAGCCGTACGCCAGGATCCAGTACTGGGTGAGCGGCAAGAGGATCAGTTGTCCGGCGTTGAATCCCGCCAGGGCCACACCCATGGCGGTCCCCCGGCGCCGGGCGAACCATTGGGTGACGGCGACGCTCGAGACGTTGATGGTGCACATGGCGTAGCCCAAGGCGAGCACGACCCCGAAGGTCAAATGCATCTGCCCGACCGACTGGACCCGGGAGGACAGAAGGGCCCCGACGCCCATGATGGCCACGCCCGTGACAATCACCGCCCGCGGGCCGAACCGATCGAGCACCCGCCCCATCACCAGCATCAGCAGGAAGTAAGTGAACTGGGAGAGGGAAACCACCAGAGACAGCGCGGTGCGGCTGGCCTGGAACGCGGCTTCCATGGGCTTGACGAAAATGCCGAACATGTGCCAGGTCCCGCCCGCGAAACCGACGGTGACAAATACGATCGCCACCATCGCCCAGGCGCGCCGGGCGGATACGGCCTCTACGGTCATCCGAATTCTCCCCAAGCGGCCCCACACCATCCCCGCATGGTGCAGGACCGCCGCTGCGCCGTCAATCCGAAAACCCGTCTCGCCCCGCCCACTCCCGACTTTCGTCCGCGCCGAAGGGTGCCGCCGGCGGCCTGCTTCCCGGCGTTCCGTGTCCCAAGTGCGGGCCGTCGTGAAGTCGGCGAAAGGCACTGGCGGGCAAGCCGGCGGCGAAGGCGCGACGTCATTGAAATTCCCCGTGCGGCTGTGTCATGATAGCGCGCTGCATGCGGGTTGAATCGCCACCCCGCGGCGGAGACCGAGTCGTTGTTTTGTCGCCCCGAACCATCTGACCAGAGTTCTTGCGTGTCCGATTTCTCCACCTCCCAGGAAACGCCCCTGAAGCAGCCGGGTCCCCCCGGAAGCTCTCCCGAGGCTGCGGGCGAGACGGCCCCCGGGCTCTCCATCGTCATCCCCGCCTTCAATGAAGAGCAGGTGGTTTCCAAGTGCCTGGACACGGTGGAACGCCACGCCCGGTCCAGGGGATACACCTACGAGATCCTCGTCGTCGACGACGGAAGCGCGGACCGCACCCGGGAAGTCGTCCGTCAATACATGGCGGGGAAAAACCACATCCGTCTGCTGTCCAACGAACAAAACCGCGGCAAAGGGTTCGCCGTCCGGCGGGGGATGCTCGCCGCCCGGGGGGATCTGGTCTTGTTCATGGACGCCGACCTCTCGACCTCTCCCGAAGAGTTGGACAAGATGAAGGAATGGATTGACCGGGGGTTTCCGGTCGTCATCGGCACCCGCCGAACCGAGGGCGCGACGATCGCCCGTCACCAGTCGTTCCTGCGCGAGAAGATGGGCTCGGTCTTCACCCTCCTTTCCAGGGAGCTCCTGAGGATCCCCGTGAGCGACTTCACGTGCGGATTCAAATGCTTCAGCCGGGACGCCGCCCGGACGTTGTTTTCCCGCCAGACGCTGGATGACTGGAGCTTCGACGCCGAGATCCTCCACATCGCCAAACGGCGGGGAATCCCCATCAAGGAAGTTCCCGTGCGCTGGGCCAACGCGGAGGACTCCAAGGTCCACCTCATCCGGGACACCCTCCGCTCTCTGCTCGGGCTTTTCCGGATTCTTCGAAATGCCTTCGGCCACCGCTACGACAGATGACTGTCCCACCGGACCCAGGAGGACTTCTCAAACCGGCCCGAAACGCCTCGAGGAGGCATCGCGGGAGAGGAGGGAATTGCCCGGACGCTCATCCTCGTCTAATATTCACTGATGGGATCACCCCTCTCTTCAAAGGGAGGTCGGCAGAACGAATGCGCGCGGCCCTCGTCCTCTTCGTCCTCTCCCTGTCTCTGGCGGGAACCCCGTCCATCCTCCCGGCGGCGGACGAGCCGCTGGAATGCGGGCCCCCCTCAAAATGGGAGGACCTCCCCCGGCGCATCCGGTCCCCCCAAAAGCTCATCTCTTCTCTCCAGCAGGCGGCCGCCGGGTGTCCCGGCCACCTGGCCATCGTCGATGTCCTGGGAAGGGTCCTGCTGGAACACAACCGGCCCGAGGCGGCCGCCCACGCGCTGCAATCCGGCCTCGCGCGCACCCCGGGCCTGACGGAAGCCCTCCTGAGTGCGGCCGAGGCGGAAGCCGCCGTCAAGAACTACGGACGCGCCTTCCGGTTCTACGGGGTCGCGCGGGCGATCGACCCGGCCCATTCCCGCGTCCGGGCCCTGTTCCGAGACCTCGAAGACTTCCTGCCCCTCTCCCGCCTGAAGGACGGCATGGAGGAATCGATGCTGAAGGTGTTCTTCGAGGGCAGAAGGGCGAGGGAACGGCTACGCCGGAACCCCCAGGACAAGATGGCCAAAAGAGCCTACGCCACCTTCCTCCTGACCCAGGCCAGGGCCCTGGCCGAGGCGGGACAATCCGAAGAAGGGCTGAGATTCATTCGCCGCGCCATCCAGCAGGATCCGGACAACCAGGAGGCGCGCGAGGTCATGGTGGACCGGATCCTCGAAGGAGGAGACTACCACTTTCGCGGAGAAGACTACCCGGAGGCCCTCAAAAGGTATCGGCAGACGCTCCAGTGGATACCGAACAGCATCGAGGCCCACATCCGGATCGCCGGCGCGCTTCAGCGCATGCCGGGAAGACGTGAAGAATCCCTCGCCACTTACAAACGGGTCCGCGAATTGCTGAAATCCGACCCGGAGCAGGGTTCCCAAGAGAAGCGCGCGGGATGGTCCCGGGACATCCAGGAGGGGCTGACCCGCGTCGATCCCCAAAACGCGGTCTACCGAAGAAGGGCAGCCCGGCAGGAACTCAACCAGGCGGAGCGCGCCACCAAGCAAGGCCGCCTCCGAGAGGCCATCGAGGCGCACCGCCGGGCCCTTGAGTGGACCCCCGACGACGGCGAAATCCACTACTCCCTGGCCGACACCCTCCGATACGTGGAGGACGGCTGGAGGTCCGCCATCGCCCACTACTCTTTGGCCATCCGCCATTTGCAGGAAAATCCGCCCGCCGGGGTCGCTCCGGCCGAGGTCAAAACGCTCATCCGCCGCGCGGAACGGGAGCGGGCCCGATTGGAAAAAAGCTACACGGGTACCCTCGCCTACATCCGCGCCAAATTCTATGCGGCCGTGCAGGAGCGCCGGCTGGAGGCCCTCCTCTTCCTCGTGGTGTTCGGCTCGGTGCTGGTGTTCCTGTGGCGCTCGAAAACCTCCGACGCGGATGAGGGATCGGGATAAGCTCCCCGGCGGCCCTTGACGCCTGACAGGAGGCTACGACACCCAACTGTCCGATCCTTGGATTGTCGTGGTATAAAGATCCCAGCATGGAGATTCCGCCCCGCCCCATCTCTCAACTCGAGGAGAGGTTCATGGGATGAAGACCCGAAGCCACCTCCCCCGCCTGACGGCCCAAGCGCTTTTCAAAGGCAAGCTGTCGCCGGACGACCCCCGCTCGGGGCGATACTTCGCCATGTATTCGAGCGTCCTGGGGGGCATCGTCACCGACCCAAGGCTCATGACGATCCCCCTGGATGACCACATGGTCCACCGGGGAGACGGGGTTTTCGAAACCATGGCCATCCACCACGGGCAGGTGTACCAGATGCAGGGCCACCTGGATCGCCTCGCCAGGTCCGCCGAGCTGGCCGGCATCGAGTTTCCCGCTCCGGAGCGGGAAATCCAGGACATCCTCCTCGAAACCGCCGCCGCGGGCCAGGCCAGAGAGGCGGCGCTTCGGGTCTTTATCTCCCGGGGAACGGGAGGCTTTTCCGTCCACCCGAAGGAGTGCAGCCAGAGCCACCTCTATGTGATCGTCACCGCCCCTGAACCTCCCCTGGCCGCCCATCAGCTTCACGGGATGAGGGTCATCACCAGCAACATCACCGCTCGCAAAGAGAGCGCCGCCCAGATGAAATGCTGCAACTACATGCCCAACGCCCTCATGGAGCTGGAGGCCCAAAGCAAGGGGGCGGACAGCGCCGTGGGCGTCGATGAGGAGGGCTTTCTCGCGGAGGGGTCCAACAAGAACGTGGCCATCATCACTTCCGACAAGGCGTTCAAGACCCCCACGTTCCGGTGCGCTCTCCGGGGGACGACCCTTCTGCGCGCGATGGAGCTCGCCCGGACCCTGGTGACGGATGGGATGCTGACCGGCGTGGCCCAGGGGGACATCCCGCGGGAGGAGGCTTACCGAGCGGCCGAGATGATGTTTCTGGGAACCACCTTCAAGGTCCTGCCCATCGTCGAGTTCGACGGACGCCCCATCGGCGGGGGCCGCCCCGGACCGGTGGTCCAGCGGCTGCGGGAAGAGATGGAACGGGACATGGCCGAGAACGATTCGCTCCTGACGCCCGTCCCCTACGTCGATTGAGAAGTCACAGACCTCAAGCGGGGACCCCCCCGCCTTGCGCCCCGGACGACCTCCTTCGGCCCTTGATCGGCCGGCGAAAATGCGCTGAAATGCGCGGGTCGTCTTCCGGGGGGAATTTCACTGCGCACGGAGCGGTCCGCTTGAGGTCTGCGACCTCTTGAGGTCTGTGACCTCCGGAGTCTCATCCGGGCGGGAGGACCGTTCATTCAGGAAACACATTGCGATTGAGAGGCCCCATGCCTGAGAAGCCCAATCAGCCCCAAGTCATCGTCCGGTCCGTGGGGGTCGGCACCCAGCTTCAGATGGTCACCACCACGGGAAAACACTCCTACATCCTCGATGAGCCCGAGATCCGGGGCGGGGACGACGTGGGCGCGTCGCCCTTCGAGTTCTTCGCCGCCGGATACGCCGGGTGAAGCGCGCTGACGCTACTGGGAGTAGCGAAGGCGAAGGGAATCCGGCTGGACGCGGTGGAGGTTCACATTTCCTTCAAGCGGAGCCTGGCGCCCCGCTTCCACAAGGATTATCACG
>JACPRG010000018.1 GCA_016190025.1 Candidatus Tectimicrobiota bacterium | reverse complement strand
TGCTGTCGAGCGCCGCGGTCGGCTCGTCGGCCAGGATGAGACTGGGCCGGTTCGCCAGTGCCCGGGCGATGGTGACGCGCTGCTGCTCGCCGCCTGAAAGCTGGGTGGGCATGTTGAGCATCCGCGCCCCCACGCCGAGCGCGTCGAGCACCTCCATCGCGCGGCGGCGCGCGACGGAGGAGGGCCGGCCGATCAGCTCGCCCGCCACCTGCACGTTCTCGACCGCGTTCAGGAACGGGATCAGGTTGGACTTCTGGAAGACGAAGCCGATGTGCTCGCGCCGTAAGCGGCGGAGATCGACCAGAGCGCGGGGGCCGTCCAGTGCGGGCGTGTCCCCGATGACGACCCGGCCGCGCGTCGGCGGGTTGATCAGCCCGACAGAGAGGAGGAAGGTGGATTTGCCGGCGCCGCTGGGGCCGATCAGCGCGACGACCTCGCCCCGGCGCACGCGCATGCTCGCGTCGCGCAGGGCGACCACCTCGGTGCGGCCGCCGCCGTACACCTTGGTCAGCCCCTCAGTCTCCATCGCGAGCGCGTCGCCCATACCAAGCCCATCCTCCATGCCGCCGCGTCAGCCGACGGCCTCGTTGGGGGCGACCCGCATCGCCTTCCAGATCCCCAAGAGGCTCGACAGCACCGAGATCGCGAGAACGACGACGCCCAGGGCGAAGAGATCGCCGTCCGTGAGGATCACCCGCCGGGGGAAAATCGTGAAAAGTCGAAGCCCCATCAGCCATCCCGCGCCGTAGGCCAGCGCGCCCATGATGAGGGCCTGTTGCAGGATAAGGCCGACGATGACGCGGTTGGGGGCCCCCATGAGCTTCAGGAGCGCGATGGGGTGGAGCTTGTCAAGGGTGAGCGTGTAGATGATGAGGGCCATGATGATCGCGGAGATGAGCGTGAGCAGCACGCGGAACAGGAGCAGTTGCCGCCGGGCCCGGTCCACGCTCCCCTTGAGGAGCAGTTCCTCCTGCTGCGCCGCGGTGTAGACCGTCACGTCGCTCCACCCCTCGAAGATCCTGAGCACGGCGTCCGCGTCCGCGCCGGGCGTGAGCCGCGCGATCACGGCGCTGATCGCCGGACCCGGGAGGGCGGGGATGGCGCGGGACGGGCCGGCGGCCCGCTCCAGGACCGACGGCTGCGTGCGGCCGAAGTCGATGGCTCCCGCGCGGGCGCGCCGGGCCTCCCGCTCCAGGCGGACCGATTCGCCGGGCTCGTCGAACTGGATCGCCTGGGCGTCGCGGCTGGTGAAGCACGCGAGGCCGTCGCCCCCCTGAGAGACCATCCCGCGCGTCAGCCCCACCACCGTGTATGTCTCCTTGCCGAGGCGCACCCTCTCGCCGAGCGCCAGTCCCAACGTGGCGTCGGCGATCATCTCGTAGTGGTTCCGCGCCAGCGGGCGGCCGGCGACGAGGGGCAGGCCCTCGCCCTTGTCGGTCGGCCAGCCGAGGCCCAGCACGCCCATCCGCAGGGGCCGGCCTTTGTGCTCGCGCTGGATGGTGTGGAACACAAACTCGCGGGCGTCCGTCACTCCGGGGACCGCGGCCACGCGATCGACGACGCTGCGCGGCAGGCGCGAGACCTCCGCGAAGGGCCCGCGCGTGGATCGCTGCACCGCCCACAGGTCCGCGCCCACGCCGCGTGTGACGACCAGCGCGTCATCGACCAGCCCGCGGTACATCCCGCCCATGCCCATGACGATCATCAGGAGCAGGCCCAGGCCGATCGTCGTGAGGACGAAGCGGCCGAGGCTGTGCCGGATGTCGCGGAGAGCGAGGTTCATTTGCGCGTGATCCTCCGCCCTTCGCGCAGCGGGCCAGCGCGCGCATCCGCCGGACTCACGACGACATCGCCCGGCGCGAGCCCGCTCACCACCTCGACGGTCTCCCGCCCGCGCAGGCCGACGGCCACGGGCCGCCAAACGGCCCTGCCGCGCTCGTCCACCATGACGCCGGTCTTCCCGTCCCGCGCTAACAGGAGCCCGGGGGGGAGCACCGTGACGTTCTCCTTCCGGCCGGTACGGATGTAGACCTCCGCCCGCTGGCCCACAACCCAGTTCCTGGGCAGCTTCTCCACGCGCACGTCCACGACGATCTCGCGCGTCTCGCGGTCGGCCTCCCGCCCGACGCGGGCGACGGTCCCCGCGTACTCGGCCCCCGGCTCGGAGCGGAAGACCACCCGCGCGGGTTGGCCGTCCTGCAGGCGCGCCAACTCCGTTTCGTCCACCCACGCCGTGACCCACATCTCGGCGGTGGAAACCACCAGGAGCACCGACGCCCCGGGCGAGACCACGTCGCCCGGCTCGCGGTCGCGCCGCACCACGAGGCCGTCCAGGGGCGCCCTGATGGCGGTGTCGCGCAGGCGGGCCCGCTGGTATTCGAGCGCCCGCTGCGCGACGGTGAGGCGCATCTGTCCCTCGACGATTGCCGCGCCCGCGACGGACAACCCGGCCTCGGCGACCGACAACGTCTCAAGCGCCTTGTCCACATCCTCCACCGACACCACGTTCCTCGAAGCCAACTGGGCCACCCGCCCGTGGTTCAGCCTGGCCTGGGCCGCCACAGCCTCGGCCCGGCGCTGGTCGGCCTTCAGCCGGTCCAGGGCGGCCGCCGCCGCGGCAACCTCGGACGCCGCCATCCCGACCTGCTGCTTGATGTCGCCGTCCTCCAACTGGATCAAGAGGTCGCCGACCTTCACCCGATCCCCCTCGTCGACGGTAATGCGGGTGATCAGCCCGCCGATCTTCGGTCCGACGATCGGCGAGGTGCGCGCCTCGAGCGTGCCCGTGCCCATGACCTCGGCGGTGACCGTCCCGGCCGCGACCCTGTGCGTCCTGACCGCGACCGGAGAAAGCAGGAACCACCACGCCGCGCCCGCGGCAGCGGACAGGATCAACGCGAGCCGGACCGAGAGCCGGACGCGCCGCCCATGCCGCTGCCACCACGTCTCCCTGTCATTGGGCACACCCGCGTTGACGCCCCGGTCGGTGTCGCTCATCGGCGGCTCACGGGTTCAGGTGCGTCTTAAACCAGGCGAGCGTGCGGGCCCAGGCGTCCCGTTCCGCTTTGGGATCATGGCGGTAGGTGTACCCCTCCCGCGTCTTTTCCCCCGACATCCTGTCGCTCGGCCCCCGGTCGAAGCGGTGATAGGCCCCCGGATAGACGACGAGCTCAACGACCTTGCCGCTCGTCCGGAGCGCCTCCCTCATATCCTCCGCCTGAGAGAGCGGCGTTTCGTCATCCGCATCGCCATGAAGGAGCAGAACGGCCGCATTCACCTGCGGGGCCACATCCACGGGAAAAGGAGGCAAGGTGCCGCGGAAGTTGCGGAGGGCCGGCAGCTTTCGACGATTATAGGCGCCGTAATAGACAGCGACCGCCTTCACCGCTGGATGCGCCGCCGCCAGACGAATCCCATGTGACCCCAACCCCAACGAGAAGCCGACGACGCCCACGGGCTTTCCCTGGACTTCCGGCCGCGACCGCAGGAAATCCACCACCCGGACCAAGTCTTGTGTGATCCTCGGACTCCAAAGCCGGCCCCCCAGGGACGGATGAAGATAGTTCACGGCCAGGGCCACGTAGCCCTCCCGGGCCAGATTCCGGGCGTAGGCGAAATCGAATCGCTCCACGCTGCCATAGCTGGTATGGAGAACCACCACGGCAGGGGACGGATCCGGTTTCTGAGGGAGGTACAACGTGCCCGTCAGGACGCGATTCTCCCCCACCGGAATCTCGACGCGCTGCCCGGCCTTGACCTCCTGGCGCGGTTTCGAGCGCTCCTCCCGGCTTCCTGTCCCTTCCGGCGCAGAAGCGCAGCCTGCGGCCATGAGTCCAAGAAAGGCACGGAAAACCAAACGATGCACAGGCACCGATCCCATCCCTCTTTTCTCCAGAACCGGGTTTCTGCCTGCGCGGGATACAGCCTCAGGACACTCCGGGGGCGGGCGGGGCGTCACTCGATGTAGCCCAGATCGGTCAGCTTGGCCTTGATGACGCGGGCCTCTTCCTCGGTGTAGACGTAGTCGCCCGGCTCCACGTACCGGAGGTCCTCCAGCTTCCGCAGGATCTTCCCCACGCAGGCCTCCGGGGACTCCCGGTGGGTCTCGACGACCACCTCGGGGCTCAAGGGCGGCTCATAGGGGTCGTCCACGCCGGTGAAATTCTGGATCTCCCCCCGGAACGCCTTGGCGTACATCCCCTTGACGTCCCGCTCGGCGCAGACCTTCACCGGGCAGTCGACGAACACCTCCACGAAGCGGTCCACCTTCCGCCGGATCTGGTCGCGGACCTCCCGGTAGGGGGAGATGACCGCCGCGACGGCGGGGACGCCGTTGCGGTTCAGGAGGTGGCAGAGATAGCCCAGGCGGAGGATGTGGGTGTCGCGGTCCTTCTTGGAGAACCCCAGGTCGGCGCTGAGGTTCCGGCGGACCTCGTCCCCGTCGAAGACCTCGACGTGGCGCAGGTTCCGCGCGTGGAGATAGTCCTTCAGAATGAGGGAAAGGGTGCTCTTCCCCGAGCAGGGAAGCCCGGTCATCCAAATGGTGAAACTGGGTGAATCCATTCTCGGCCTCTTTGCGCTTGACGTTCTCCCCGGCGGTCCGCCGGCTCTCCGTCGATCCTTCCTCGGGCGGCCGTCCGGGCCGCCCCCGCGTTGTTCTCTCAGGGCTCAGATGACCTTCTGCCTGTCCCCGGCGTACGCCTGAATCAGGATGCGGGCCACCTCCGGCCGCGTGAACTCCGGCGGGGGAAGCTCTCCCTTGCCGAGCATCTCGCGGACCTTGGTGCCGCTGAGGATCACCCGGCTCTCCGGCCCGTGGGGGCAGGTCTTCGTCGTCGCCATCCCCTCGCACGCGCGGCAATAGAAGGAATGATCGAAAAAGAGGGGCTGGATGCCGATGGCCTCCGGCTCGAACTCCCGGAAGATGTGGTGGGCGTCGTAGGTGCCGTAATAGTTCCCCACCCCCGCGTGGTCCCGCCCGACGATGAAGTGGGTGCATCCGAAGTTCTTGCGCACGATGGCGTGGAAAATGGCCTCCTTCGGGCCGGCGTAGCGCATGGCCGCGGGAAAGACCGACAGGACGACGCGCTCCTTCGGCAGGTAGTTCTCCATCAAGACCTGGTAGCAGGCCATCCGGACCTCGGCCGGGATGTCGTCGCCCTTGGTCGCCCCGACCAGGGGGTGGATCATCAGCCCGTCCACGCACTCCAGGGCGCACTTCATCAGGTACTCGTGCGCCCGGTGGATGGGGTTGCGGGTCTGAAAGGCCACCACCGTGCTCCACTCCCGGAGTTGGAAGAGGAGCCGGGTCTCCTTGGGCTCCAGGTACTTCCTCATCCACTGCGGCGCCGCGGCGCGGCGAAGCAGGCGCACCGGCCCTCCCAGGAGGACCTCGCCCCGCTTGCGGATCTGCTGCACGCCCGGGTGGGCGCCGTCGCCCGTCCGGAAGACCTCTTTCGCCTCCCTCTCCAGGTCGGCCCGGAACCGCTCCTCGACGACCATCAGCCCGGCGACCCGCCCCGAGTCATCGGCCAGGGCGACCTCCTGACCTTCCGCGGCGCGCCCGGCCGTCGCGGCGTCCGTCCCCAGGACGATGGGCAGCGTCCAGGGCGGCCCCGAGGCCAGACGCCCCTCCTCGACGACCCGGCGGTAATCCGCCTCGCCCATGAAGCCCCGGAGCGGGCTGTACGCCCCCGTGGCGATGAGCTCCAGGTCGGAGCGCTCCATCGGGGAGAGAGGAACGCGGAGGAGGCCCGCGGCCTTCCTCTCCAGCTCCCGCGCCTCCGCCTCCGGGACCGTCTGATCGACCAACACTCCACCGTGCGGCTTGATCGGCATGGAAACATCTCCACTCTTCAAAGAAACCGGGCGACCCGCCGGCCGCCCCCCGTTCGGGCATCTCCCCTCGATTCTACCAGCAAAGCCGGGGGGGACGCCCCTCCTCCCGCCTCACGTCGCGACGGGGACGGGCTGCTGGTAGCGCGATTCCTGGATGATGAAGCTCAAGGCCGAAGCGGCCAGCAAAAGAACGGCGGCGATGACGAACGCCGGAGTGTAGGAGCCCGTCAGGTCGTACACGAAACCGCCGGTGAACACCCCCACCGCCGACCCTACCTGGTGGAGACCCGTGATGGAGCCGTAGAGGAACCCCACGTTGCGGGGGCCGTAGATCTCGCGGGTGAGGGTCGCCGTGGGCGGGACGGTGGCGAACCAGGAAAAGCCCGTCAGGATGGCGAAGATGTAGAGGGTCAGGTAGTTCTGCCAGATGGCGAAAAAGAGGAAAGAGACCCCCCGGACGAAATACGTCGCCGCCAGGGGGTTCTTGCGCCCGATGCGGTCGGAGATGGCGCCGGAGAACATCGTCCCGAAGACGTTGCAAAACCCCGCCGCGGCCACGGCCTGGGTCGCCGTCGTCACGTCGAACCCCTTGTCCGTGACGTAGGAGGGGAAATGGACCGCGAACAGCATGACGGTGAAACCGCACGTGAAGAACGCGCAGGCCAGGAGCCAGAAGGGGGTGGTCCGCAGGGCCTCCCGCCCGGTCAGGTGCTCCAGGTTGCTGAGGCGGACCTGCGGCCTCGCGCCGGCGGCGCCCCCGGCCGTCCCCTCGAGCGGCTCCCCGTCCGGCCGCAGGCCCAGGTCTTCCGGCCTGTTCCGGACCACCCAGAAGACGAGAGGCAGCGTGGTGACCAGGACGAGGAGCCCCATCGCCGGGAAGGCGGCCCGCCACCCCAACGCCAGGATGAGATAACTGCCCAGGGGGACAACCAGGAGCTGGCCCAGCGGCGCCCCGGCGTTGGAGATCCCCAGGGCGGTCCCGCGCCTTTTCCGGAACCAGTGCATGATGCACGTGGCGACGGGCACGAAGCTCGTCGCAACCGCGCCGACGGCCACGACGACGCCGTAAAAGAGGTACACCATCCACAGGCTTCGGGTCAGCCCCAGCAGCAGGTACCCCAGGGCGATGGAGGCAACCCCCAGGATCAGGACGGGCCGGGCGCCGAACCGGTCCAGCGAACGGCCGATCACCGGGCTCAAGATCGCGATCAGAAAGTACGCCAGCGAGATGGACCCCGACAGGGCGGCCCGGTTCCAGCCGAACTCGTTCAGGAGCGGCTTGAAGAAAAACCCGATGGAGGCGGTCGTCCCGAAGGTCATGCAAAGGGAAAACGTCAGCGTCGCCAGGACGAACCAGCCGTAGAAGACCTTCCCCCTCCGGGAAGCCCGACCCGCGCTCTGCGATGCGGTCATTTTCTCACCCCCCCGCCGGAACGAGCTCGCGGTATCGAGCCTCTTGAACCCAATAACTCAAAAAGGACGCGGCCAGCAACAGGGCGACCGCCATCAGGAACGCCCCCTGATAGGTCCCCGTCAGGTCGAACACCCTGCCCCCCACGTACGCCCCGACGGCCGAGCCGATCTGGTGGACGCCGGTGATCGTCCCGTACAGAACGCCCATATTCCTAGGCCCGTAGATGTCTCCCGTCAACCCCGCGGTGAGGGGGACGGTGGCGAAATACGAGAACCCGATGACCGCGGCGAAGAGGTACAGGGTGAGCAGGTTCTGCCAGAGGAGGAAGATGACGAAGGAAAGGCCCCGGACGAAATACGTGACCGCGAGGGGGTTCTTGCGGCCGAGACGGTCCGAGACCACCCCGGCCGTGAGGGTGCCCAGGACGTTGAAAAAGCCCGAGAAGGCGACGGCCGCCGCGGCCGTCTGAAAGCTGAACCCGAGGTCTGTGGCATAGGGGACGATGTGGACGCTGAACAGGGTGACGGAAAACCCGCACGTGAAGTAGCCACCGGAGATCAACCAGAAGGGCGAGGTCGCCATGGCCCGCCGCCAGGGCAGGCGGGAGAGGTCCTTCGCCGTCCGCGCGGAGGAGCCCGTGCCCGGGGCGGCCGGCTCTTCTCCCGTCTCTCCGTCCGGACGGCTTCCCACGTCCGCCGGGTCGTTTCGCACGACGGCGAGGACGAGGGGCAGGGTCGTCAGGACCAGGACCCCCGAACCCACCAGGAAGGCCCGCCTCCACCCCAGCCGCTGGATCAGGAAGGCCGAGAGGTAGACCACCAGGAGCATCCCCAGGGCGCCGCCGGAGTTCGCGATGCTCAGGGCCAGGCCCCGGCGCCGCCGGAACCACCTCACCACGACGGCCGACGTGGGGACGAAGGTGGAAGCCGACGCCCCCAGCGCCACCAGGACCCCGTAGAAGACGTACATCTGCCAAAGGCGCGTGGTGAGAGACATCAGGGCGTTCCCCGCCGCCAGGATGAGGATCCCCGCAAGGAAGACCCGCCGCACCCCCCACCCATCGACGACCCGTCCGATGAACGGGCACGAGAGGGCGAAGAGGACGTACCCGATGGAGATCCCCAGCGACAGGTCGGCCCGCAGCCACTTGAACTCCTCAACGATGGGCTTGAAGAAAACGCCGATGGAGGTGCTGGTGCCGAAGGACATGCAGACCACGAAGGTCGTCGCCGCCAGGACGTACCAGCCGTAGAAGACGGACGGCTTGGCCTCAGACCGCACTCGTATCCTCCCGACTTTTCGTGGGAAAGACCGCGCCCCGACGGGGTTCGCCCCCGGCGCGGGCTTGGCAAACCTCGCGCCGCCGGGCACTTCGGGCGCGACTCGGACGGCGTTCGCCGCGTTTTCAGACAAAGGCCGGAGGGCGAATCACGAACACCCGGACCATCCTAACACAGAACCGCCCTCCCGCTCCGGGGGGGGCTCTCCGCTTCGCCCGGCGAGAAAGGAGGAAGGGGCGCCTCGGGAGGCGCCGAGGGTCCTTCGCGTCAGCCCTTCAACTTGAAGAGCCGGACGGCGTTTTCGCCCAGGATTCGCTTCTTCTCCCCCTCCGGGCGGTCCCACTCCCGGATGCTCCGCACGGCTCGCTCCAGGTCTCCGATCCGGAATGGATAGTCGCTCCCCATGAGCATGCGGTCGGCCCCGGCCAGGGCGTACGTGCAGTCCAGGGCGGGGGCATAGAAGCTCGTCGTGTCGAAGTAGAGGAGCTTGTAGTACTCGCGGGGGTTCCTGGGGATCTTGTGCTCGGTGTCCGGGTAGTTGTACCCCCAGGTGATCCGCTCGGCCAGGAAGGGGAGCGCCCCCCCGAGGTGCGGCGCGACCATCTTGAGGCCCGGGAACTCCTCATAGATCCCTTGATAGATGAGCGTGGCGAAGTGAAGGGTCGTCTCGAACATGAACCCGATGAGCGCCCCGAAGTGATGGCCCTTCAAGAGATCGTGCCGCGCGCCGGCGACGGGATGGAAGATGATGGGGACGTCCAGCTCGGCGGCTTTGGCCAGGACGGGACGGAAGCGGAGGTCGCTGGCCGGGACCCCGTTGATGTTGGCGTAGGTGTACAGGCCCTTGAGGCCGAGCTCCCGCACGGCGCGCTCCAGCTCCCGGGCCGCCTCCTCCGGCTCCTGCATGTAGATGGTGGCCATGGCCGCGAACCGGTCGGGGTGCCGGCCGCAGACGTCGGCCAGCTCGTCGTTGATCTCCCGGGCCAGGGGGACGCCGTCCTCCGCCCGCAGGAGGTCCGTCCCCGGGAAGCCGATGGTCAAAAGCTGCATGTCGATCCCCGCCGCGTCCAGCTTGGCGATCCGCCCGGCCGGGCCGAAGGAAGGCTCCACGATGGGACCGTAGTCCACGCCGTTGCGGTAAATGGTGGGCAGCCCCTCGGCGCTGAACCTGACCCTGTACTCGTACCTGGAGCTCAGTTCCGCGATGCGGGGGATGAAAACCTTGGGATAGACGTGCGTGTGAACGTCAACGATCATCGAGCCCAATCCTTTTCAAGGGTTCCGAATCGGAAGCCGCCCGGACGCCCGCGGGGACGGATCGCCCGGCCTTCCGGCGAGAACGGGACGCCTCGGCGGAACGCGCAACGGGCGGGCGAGCCGCGGTCACGGAATGAGCCGGAGGTGAAAGGCGAGACCCGCGTAGAAGTGGTGCGTGTTGGCGTCATTCTCCTTCTGGACGGCGCTCGCGCCGGAGGGCGTCAGGTTGAAGGCGTGCTCCACGTGGCTGAACTTGTACTCCACAAAGACGGCGAGCTGCCGCAGGAAGGAATACTCCACGCCCGCGAGCGCCTGAAACCCCAGCTCGAAGTTGTCGTCGCTCCCGCCGCCGGAGTC
>JACPRG010000022.1 GCA_016190025.1 Candidatus Tectimicrobiota bacterium | reverse complement strand
TGGCCGCGGCGGTGGCCTCGGCCATCCCCTCCCGGTTTTGGCCCCGCAGCCGGCATCCCGCGACGCGGACCTTCCAGGCCCTGCGGATCGCCGTGAACAACGAGCTGGATGTTCTGCCGGCGGCGCTGGAGGCCGCGGCCCTGCGTCTTTCCTCCGGAGGGCGGATCGTCGTTCTCGCCTATCACTCGCTGGAGGACCGGCGGGTCAAGCAGACCTTCCGCCGTCTGGCGACCGGCGCCCTCGATCCGGCCGGGATGCTCTTCGGCGCGCCGGGCGTAGGGGACGAGCGGCGCGTTCTGGACGTCTTGACGAAGCGGCCGCTCAGGCCGAGCGAGGACGAGGTCCGGGGGAATCCCCGATCCCGCAGCGCCCGTCTCAGGGCCGCCGAGCGGAGGAGAGAGGGGTGAAAAGGCTGCTCGCCTTTCTGGCCCGCAGGCCCCGCGAGGGCCCCTGCTGGCGCTACCTCCTCTGTGTGCCCGTCCTGACGGCGGCGGGGGTCGCCCTGGCTTGGCCGAGGCTCCACGACCTCCGCCTCCGCTACGATTTCCGCGCTCTTCTGGCGCAGCAAGAAGAGCTTGTGCGCCAGAACCAGCGTCTGCGCCTTGAGCGCGCCTCCCTCCGGTCTCTCGCCCGCATCGAGGAGATCGCCCGCCGGGACCTGGGACTCACCGACCCGAGGGACGGCCAGGTGGTGTGGGTGGAAGCCTCCGGCCTCGCGAAGGCGGGGGGAGAGCGCCCGTGAAGTCTTTGGAAGGTTTCCGACGCCGCCAGCGCCTGCTCCTCGTCCTGCTGCTGCTGGGACTGGGGATGGTCGCCGCGCGGCTGTACCAACTGCAAGCGACCCCGAGTTCTCTCGCCCTGAGCCGGGCCAGGCGACAGTACGCGAAGCGGGTTCCCATCCAGCCTCAGCGTGGGACCCTGATGGACCAGCGGGGGCGGACGCTCGCCCTGAGCGTCCAGGCTGATTCCATCTTCGTACGGCCAGCCGCCCTGGTGAGGCCGACTGTCGCCGTCCGGCTCCTCTCCCAAGCACTCTCGCTGCCCGAAAGGGACCTCCGCCAGAGGCTCTCCTCCGGCAAGCCCTTCGTCTGGCTGCGCCGGCAGGCCGGCCCGGACGAAGCGAGGCGGGTGCGCGATCTGGATCTCCCCGGCGTCGCCACCCTCCCGGAGGGCAAGCGTTATTACCCGAAGGGCCGCCTGGGCGGCCAGCTGCTGGGGTTTGTGGGGGTCGACAACGCGGGGCTGGAGGGGCTGGAGTACGCCCTGGACCCGTACCTGCGGGGTGTCCCCGGAACCGTCGAGGTGTCCCGGGACGGCCGCGGACGCAGCCTCTACCCCCTGGAGCTCCTGGGCCGCCCCCCCCGGAAGGGGGCGGATGTCGTCCTCACCCTGGACGAGGCGATCCAGCACTTCGCCGAGTCCGCCCTGGACCGCGCCGTGGCTTCCTCACGGGCCCGCGGCGGGACTGCGCTGGTCCTGGAGCCCGAGACGGGCCGGGTGCTGGCGCTGGCCGTCTCCCCCCCCTTCGATCCCAACCAGTACCTCCAGCGCGCCCCGGAGGACTGGAGGCTCAACGGTGTCACCACCGTGTTCGAGCCGGGCTCCACCTTCAAGCTCGTCACGATGGCGGCCTACATCGAGGCCGCCCGGGGCGCTCCCGGCGACACCTTCGACTGCAGGAAGGGCCGCTCCCAGCTGGCGGGGCGCCGGGTCCGCGACGTCCACCCCTACGGCGTCCTGAGCGTGGCCCAGGTCTTCGCCGTGTCGAGCAACATCTGCACCATCCAGATCGCCCAGGCGGTCGGGGAAAGGGCCCTGCACCGCTACATCCAGCTTTTGGGCTTCGGGGACTCCACCCGGTCCCGCCTGCCGGCGGAGCCGACGGGCCTCGTGCGCCCCCCCGAGAAGTGGACCTCCGGCTCCATCGTGGCCGTCCCCATCGGCCAGGAGGTCTCGGTCACCGCCCTCCAGATGGCCCTGGCGTACGGGGCCGTCGCCAACGGCGGCTACCTCATGCGGCCCAGGCTGGTGAGGGAGATCCGGGACGGAGATGAGGTGGTCCGGGTCTTCGCGCCGAAGATCCGTCGCCGCGTCCTGCAGCCCCGGACAGCCCGGATCCTCAAGGAGATGCTGGCCGGCGTCGTGCAGCGGGGAACGGGGAAGGCCGCCAAGCCCAGGGGGTACTCCGCCGCGGGCAAGACGGGCACGGCCCAACAAGTCGACCCGGCCACCGGGACTTACTCCGAGGACCATTACGTGGCCTCCTTCGTTGGCTTCGCCCCGGTGGAAACCCCCCGGGTGGTGATTTTCGTCTCGATCGATTATCCGCGGACGCACACATATGGGGGTGTCGTCGCCGCTCCCGTTTTTCGCGAAATTGCGGGGAGGACCCTGCGGTATCTGCGCGTCCCCCCGGATGAAAAACCGCCGCTGCGGGCGGCAAGGCAGGGGGAAGGAACCGCCCGGAGGCGGACGTAGTTGAGGGTGTCTGGGAATGGTGAGGCTCAGCCAACTCCTGGAAGGGCTGCAGGGAGTGTCCATCGCGGGGTCTCCCGATGCGGAGATCACCGGCATCGCCTACGACTCCCGCAGGGTCGGGCGGGGAGATCTGTTCGCGGCGCTCCCGGGAACCAGAACCGACGGGGAGAACTTCCTGGAGGAGGCCGTCCGTAGGGGCGCGGCGGCCCTGCTCGTCCGGGACCGCGCGAGCGCCCAGGCCCGGGGGCTTGACGCCTCGGCCGCCCTGGTGGAGGCGGCCGACATCCGCCGGGTTCTCGCCCGCGTGGCCGACGCGTTCCACGGCCATCCCTCCGGCCGGGTCCGGGTGGTGGGAATCACCGGCACCAACGGGAAAACGACCTGGACGTACCTGACGGAATCCATCCTCCGGACGGCCGGGCGGGGCGCCGGCGTCATCGGCACCGTTTCCTACCGGTGGGGAGGCGGTCCGGAAGGCGCGCCGGGAAACGAGCGGCCGGCGGGCCAGACGACGCCCGAGGCGCCGGACCTTCAGGCCCTCTTGCGGGAGATGGCCGACGCGGAGGTGGAGTACTGTCTGATGGAAGTCTCCTCCCATGGGCTCCGCCTGGGGCGGGTGGAGGGGATCGACTTCGAGGCCGCCGTCTTCTCCAATCTCACCCAGGACCACCTCGACTTTCACAAATCGCTCGACGATTACTTCGAGGCGAAGCGCTCCCTGTTCACGCAGCGCCCCGTCCGCAAGGCGGTCGTCAACCTGGACGACCCGTACGGCCGGCGGATCTGGGCCGACGTCAAGAACACGGGGGGCGGAAAGGCCGGCCTGACCTACGGCCTCTCCCCCCAGGCCTTGGTCCGGGCGCGGGACGCGGAGAACCACCGCTCGGGCCTCCGCTTTCGTCTCATCGCCCCCCAGGGGGAGAGGCCCGTCCGTCTCCGCCTGGTCGGGTCCCACAACATCTACAACGCCCTGGCTGCGGCTGCCACAGGGCTGGCCCTGGGGATCGACCCGGAGACCGTGGTCGAGGGCCTGGAGCGCCTGGAGAGCGCCCCGGGCCGCTTTGAGCGCGTCGATCTGGGACAGCCCTTCGCCGTGGTGGTCGATTACGCCCACACGGAGGACGCGCTGCGCCGGGTCCTCAAGGCCGCGCGGGAGCTGATCGAGGGCCGTCTGATCGTCGTCATGGGCTGCGGGGGCGACCGGGACCGGACCAAGCGGCCCCGCATGGGCGCCGCCGCCGCGGAGATCGCGGACCACGTCGTGGTCACCTCGGACAACCCCAGGACCGAGGACCCGGCGGCGATCCTGCGGGAGATCGAGCCGGGGATCCTGGGCCTCGGGCAAGACCGCGCCACCCACGAGATGTGCGTGGACCGCCGCGAGGCCATCGGCCGCGCCCTCGCCATGGGGGCCCCCGGGGACGGGGTCGTCATCGCGGGCAAAGGCCACGAGACGTATCAGATCGTCGGGCGGGAGGTCTTCCCGTTTGACGACCGGGAGGAGGCCCGAAAGGCGCTTCGGGCCCTGGGCTACGGGGACCGGGAGCCGGTCTCCCGCGCGGGCGACCGCCGGAGCGGATCGGTCCGGCCTGGCCAGCCCGGGAGGACCGCTCCCGGGAGACGGGCCGGGAGGAGAAGGGGGAACGGATCATGACCCGGTTCACGGGTGAAGACCTGGCGGCCGCGACGGGCGGCGTCATCCTGCGGCGCGGAAGGCGCAAGACGGCGCTCGGGGTTTCCATCGACTCGCGGCGCGTCGCGCCCGGTGAGCTTTTCGTCCCCATCGTCGGGCAGCGGCACGACGCCCACGCCTTCCTCCCCCAGGCGCTGGCTCGGGGCGCGGCGGCTCTTCTCGTCCAGCGCGACCGCCTCGCCGGCTGGGACCTGGGGGCCGCCCAAGACGCCTGGGTGATCGGCGTCGAGGATACGACCCGCGCGCTGGGGGACTTGGCGGCTTTTCACAGGGGGCGCTTTGACATCCCCCTGGTGGCCGTCACCGGCAGCAGCGGCAAGACGACCACCAAGGACATGGCGGCGGCCATCCTGGGGGGGCGGACGCGGGTGCACAAAAGCGAAGGCAACCTGAACAACCTCTACGGTCTCCCCCTTTCCCTCTTCCGGCTGGAGAGCCGCGACCGGGCCTCCGTGGTCGAGCTCGGCATGAGTCGGCCCGGCGAGATCCGGAGGTTGGCCGAGATCGCCCGCCCCTTCGTCGGCGTCATCACCAACGTGGGGTCCGTCCATCTGGAGTTCTTGAAGACGGTCGCCCGGGTGCGCGAAGCCAAGGCCGAGCTGGCCGAGGAGATGGCGGAGCGGGGAGAGGGCGTGATGGTCCTCAACGCGGACGACGCCCACTGCCTGGAGGTGGCGACGCGGTTTTACGCCCGCCTGGCCGGCCGGGTCGTCCTGTTCGGCCGGATCGCCGCCGCCGACGTCCAGGCGACGGACGTCCTCTCCCTCCGCGGGGACGGCACCACCTTCACCCTCCGCATGGGGACCGAGCGGCGGGCCGTTCGTCTCCGGGCGCCGGGGGAGCACAACGTCTCCAACGCCCTGGCGGCCGCGGCCGCGGCCTGGATCTTGGGCCGGTCGGCCGACGACGTGGCGGCGGGCCTGGCGGACTTCCGGCCGGCCCCGATGCGGATGGAAGTTCTGGACTTTCCGGGCGGCCTCCACGTGGTGAACGACGCCTACAACGCCAACCCCGACTCCATGGCGGCCGCCCTGGAGACCTTCGCCGGCCTGGCCAACGGGGGGCGCTCGGTGGCGGTCCTCGGCGACATGCTCGAGCTGGGAGGGCGGTCCGCCTCCGCCCACCGCTCGGTCGGGGCGGTCATCGCGCGGCTCGCGCGGGGGCCGAGCGGCCGGATCGATCACCTCCTGGTCCTGGGGGAGAGGGCGCGGTGGATGGCCCAAGAGGCGGTGAAACGGGGGCTTTCCCGCGGGCGCGTCACGGTGTGTGAGACGCACGGTGCGGCGGCCCGCTGGCTCCGGCGCCACGCCCGGCCCGGGGACTGGGTTCTTGTGAAGGGTTCCCGGGGGATGGGCATGGAGCGGGTGCTGGACGGCCTTCGCGAAGCCCCGGCCGGGCGCCGCCGCGAGCCTCTGGCGGAGGAGAAGGGACCTGCGCGCAAGAGGGAAGGGTCCGCCTGATGCTTTACCTGCTCCTGGCCCCGCTGAAAGACGTCCACGTCTTCTTCAACCTGTTCCGGTACATCACGCTGAGGACGGCCTTCGCCGTCTTGACCGGGCTTCTCATCAGCTTCGTCGTGGGTCCGCGGCTGATCCGGTTTCTGAAGAGGCTCCAGCCGCAGCAGGCCGTCCGCGAGGATGTCCCCGAGCGGCACCGGTCCAAGGCGGGGACCCCCACCATGGGGGGGTTGCTCATCCTCCTGGCCCTGGTCTTCCCCACCCTCCTGTGGGCGGATTTGACCCACCCCTACGTCTGGCTCACCCTCCTCGCGACCCTCGCCTTCGGCGCCATCGGCTTCGCGGACGACTACTTGAAGATCCGCAGGAACCGGGGCCGGGGCATCCGGGCCTACCAGAAGTTCCTCGCGCAGGTCGTGGTGGGCGCGGCCATCGGGCTGTTCCTCCTGTATGACCCGGTGAACCGGGAGATCGGCGGGCGGGTGGCGGTCCCCTTCTTCAAGAGCGTCTTCCCGTACTTGGGCCTGTGGTACGTCCCCTTCGTCTTCATCGTGGTGGCGGGCACGTCCAACGCCGTGAACCTGACGGACGGCCTGGACGGCCTCGCTCTGGGGCCCGTCCTGGTGGCCACGATGGCCTTCTTGCTCTTTTCCTACGTGGCCGGCAACGTGCGCTTCTCCCGATACCTCCAGGTCACCTCCGTGCCAGGGGCCGGGGAGCTGGTCGTCTTCTGCGGGGCGATGGTGGGGGCCAGCCTGGGATTTCTCTGGTTCAACGCCTATCCCGCCCAGGTGTTCATGGGCGACGTGGGCGCCCTCGCCCTCGGGGGGGCGCTGGGGACCATCGCCGTGATCACGCGGCAGGAGGCGGCGCTGGTGATCGCCGGCGGGCTCTTCGTCCTGGAGGCCATTTCGGTCATCCTCCAGGTGCTTTCGTTCAAGCTGACCGGACGGCGGATCTTCCGCATGGCCCCCCTCCACCACCACTTCGAGTTGAAGGGATGGGAGGAGCCCAAGGTGGTCGTGCGCTTCTTCATCATCTCCGTCATCCTGTCGCTTTTCAGCCTCAGCACGCTGAAGCTGAGGTAGCCGGGAGAGAAGGATTGAATCTCATGGCGGCGCCGGCTCTGGAGCCCGAGGTGCAGGGCAGACGCTTCACCGTTATGGGCCTCGCGCGCACCGGCGAGGCCGCCGCCCGCTTCCTGGCGGGCCGCGGGGCGCTCGTGACGGTCACCGACCGGAGGCCCGAGGCGGAGTTGGCCGACATCCTCTCCCGGCTCCCCCGGGAGGTCCGGCGCGAGGTGGGCGGCCATCCCCCTTCCCTGTTCGAGGAGGCGGACGCCGTCGTGGTCAGCCCGGGCGTCCCCCGGGAGCATCCCCTGCTCGCGCGCGCGGCGGCGGCGGGGGTGCCCGTCTGGAGCGAGATCGAGCTGGCGTTCCGGTTCTGCAAGGTCCCGGTCATCGGGGTGACCGGGACGAATGGAAAGACCACCACGACGAGCCTGATCAGCGCCCTCCTCCAGGCCGGGGGGCTGCGGGCGCCGGCGGTGGGGAACATCGGCTCCCCCTTCATCGCCGCCCTGTCGGCGCCGGAGTCCCCGGACTTTCTGGTGGTCGAGGTGAGCAGCTTCCAGCTGGAGTGGGTCGAGACCTTCCGGCCGTTCGTCGCCGTCGTCACCAACATCACCCCCGACCACCTGGACCGGCACCAGGACCTGGAGGAGTACGTGGGGTGGAAGCGGCGGATCTTCGCCGCCCAGGAAGGGGGCGATTTCCTGGTCCTGAACGCCGATGACGACTGGGTGAGCGCCTTCGCCGGGGAGGCCAAGCCCCAGATCCGGCGCTTCAGCCGGCGGGAGGCGGTCGCCGAGGGGGCCTGCTTGGACGGGGGCCGCCTCGTCCTGCGGAGCGGCGGGACGTCCGCGCCCGTCCTTGCGCAGGGGGAGTTTCCCCTGCACGGCGTCCACAACCTGGAGAACGCCCTGGCGGCCGTGGCCGCCGCCGCCGTCTGCGGCGCGTCGGCCGAGGCCATGGGCCGGGCGCTGAGGGCCTTCCGCCCCATCGAACATCGCCTGACCCTGGTCCGGGAAAGGCGGGGCGTGCGCTGGTACAACGATTCCAAGGGGACGAACGTCGGCGCCACGGTGCGCTCTTTGGAGAGCTTCGACGCCCCCATTCTCCTCATCGCCGGGGGCCGGGACAAGCACAGCGACCTGACCCCCCTGCGGCCCCTCATCCGGGACCGGGTCAAGACGCTCATCCTGATCGGCGAGGCGCGGGCGCGCTTCCGATCCGCCTTCGCGGGTCTCACCGAATGCATCGAGGCCGAGACGATGGCGGAGGCTGTCCGGAAGGCGGATGAGGCGGCCCGGCCCGGCGACATCGTTCTCCTCTCTCCGGCCTGCGCCAGCTTCGACATGTTCATCGATTACGAGGACCGGGGCCGCAAGTTCACCGCCGAGGTGGAGAGCCTGTCTCCATGACCCATGCGCGAACGGCCTCCCGGTTCGACCTCTGGCTTCTCGGGTCCGTCCTGGCCCTGGTGAGCGTGGGGGTGGTGATGGTCTACAGCGCCAGCGCCGTCCTGGCCATGGACCGCTTCGGGGACCCGGCCTACTTCCTGAAGCGGCAGGTGCTCTACGCGGCCGCGGGGCTGGCCGTCCTGGTGGGGTTTTCGCGGATGGATTACCGGCTGTGGCGGAAGGCGGCCTATCCCCTCCTGGGACTCTCCCTTCTGTCCCTGGCGGCCGTCCTGATGCCGGGGGTGGGAGCAGAGGTGGGGGGGGCGCGGCGCTGGTTCCACCTGGGGGGTGTTTCCGTTCAGCCGGTCGAGGGGGCCAAGTTCAGCCTGATCGTCTTCCTGGCCTATTTCCTCGCCGTCAAGGGGGAGCGGATTCGGGACTTTCGCTTCGGCTTCTTTCCCGCGATCGGGCTGGCGGCGGCTCTGGTTGTGCCGGTGGCGCTTCAGCCGGATGCCGGGTCGGCCGTCCTGCTGATGGGCGTGGCTTTTCTCTTGCTTTTTCTGGCGGGCGCGAGGCCCCTTCACCTGGGCGCGTCGGCGGCCGCCGGGCTGCCCCTCCTCGTCGCCTTTCTGCTCTCGGCTGGCTACCGCAGGAGGCGGCTTTTGACCTTCCTCGATCCCTGGGCCGACCCGGAGGGATCGGGGTTTCAGATGGTCCAGTCCTATCTCTCCCTGGCGCAGGGGGGATGGGCGGGCGAAGGGCTGATGCAGGGCAAGGCGAAGCTCCACTTCCTCCCGGCGCCCCACACGGATTTCATCTTCGCCGTCCTGGGCGAGGAGCTGGGGCTTTTGGGCGCGGGCCTCATCCTGGCGGTCTTCGGCCTCTTTCTGTGGAGGATCTCCCGGGCCGCCACCCGGTGCCAGGACCCCTTTGGGGCTTACCTGGCGGCGGGCTTCGCCGCGCTCCTCGGCCTCCAGACCCTGGGGAACCTGGGCGTGGTCTCCGGCCTGCTGCCCACCAAGGGGCTCCCCTTGCCGTTTTTCAGCGCCGGGGGATCGGCCCTCATCGCATCCATGGCGGCCGTCGGGGTCCTGCTGAGCGTGGCGGCGACCCAGAGGCTGGGCCGAGACCGGGGACCATGAACGCGGAGATGTGTCTTGAGGCTCTTGATCGCGGGCGGAGGCACCGGAGGTCACCTGCTGCCGGCCATCGCGGTGGCCCGGGCCTGGCGGGAGCGTATCCCCGGGGGCGAAGTCCTGCTGGTGGGAGCCCGGCGTCCGCTGGACGAGAGAATCCTCCGCCCGTCGGGAATCCCCTACCGCCTGGTCCCCGCGGGGGGGGTGTACGGGAAGACCTCCTGCGAGAGGCTGCGTTCGGGGGGCCTTCTGGCGGCGGGGGTCGCGGCGTCCTTTTGTATCCTCGCCCGCTTCCGGCCTCACGTCGTCCTGGGGGCCGGAGGGTACGCCAGCGCGCCGGCCGTCCTGGCGTCCTGGCTCACCGGCCGTCCCGTCGTTCTGATGGAGCAGAACGCGCGGCCCGGCGCGGCCAACCGCTGGCTGTCGAGGCTCGCGCGGGCCGTGGCCCTGGGGTTTCCCGAGGCCGAGGGGCACTTCGGCGGACGCTGCGTGACGACGGGAAACCCCTTGCGGCCGGAGATCGAGGCCCTGGCCTTGGAGGCCCGGTCGGGCCCTGGGGAGATTCCAACGCTCCTCGTCTTCGGCGGCAGCCAGGGGTCCCGAGCGCTGAACGAGGCCGTCTGCCGGGCCCTTCCCGCCTGGACGGCCCGCGGCCTGAGGTTCCGGGCGATTCATGCGACGGGGGAGGCGGACGTGGAATGGGTGCGCCGGGCGCACCGGGACGCCGGGGTGGAGGCAGAAGTCTCCCCGTTTCTCTCGGACATGGCGTCGGCCTACCGCCGCGCGGACCTGGCCGTCGCGCGGGCCGGCGCCCTGACCGTTTCGGAGCTCATGGCGGCGGGGGTCCCGGCCATCCTGGTCCCGCTTCCCTTGGGGGCCGGGCGCCATCAGGAGGGCAATGCGGCGTCGGCCGGGGAGGCGGCGGTCGTCATTGCCCAGCAGGAGTTGGAGGCCCGCCTGGCCTTCGAGGTCGAGGCCTTGCTGGGGGACAAGGCCCGTCTGCGGGCCATGTCCGAGGCGGGGCGCGCGAAGGCGACGCCGGGCGCGGCGATGCGCATCGCGCAGCTCTGCGCCTGCGCGGCGCGCGGAGGGAGATCCTTTGATCGCGACCCCTCTTGAGAACCATCCCTTTCTGATGCGGTGCCGCAGGGTCCACTTTGTGGGCGTCGGCGGCGTGGGCATGTCCGGCCTGGCCGAGCTCCTGATGAACCTGGGCTACAAGGTCAGCGGGTCCGACGCGGCCGAATCCGAGACGACCCGGCGGCTGGCCTCTCTGGGGGTGAAGGTCTTCCGGGGCCATTCGGCCGATCAGGCGCGGGACGTGGACGTCCTGGTTTACTCCTCCGCCGTCGCCGAGTCCAACCCGGAGGTGGCGGCCGCCCGGGAGCGCCAGATCCCCGTCATCCGGCGGGCCGAGATGCTGGCCGAGCTGATGCGCATGAAGTACGGGGTGGCCGTGGCGGGCGCCCACGGCAAGACGACCACCACCTCGCTGGTGGCGGCCGTGCTCGCGGAAGGGGGGCTTGACCCGACCACCATCGTCGGCGGGCGGGTCAACCAACTCGGGACCAACGCCCATCTGGGGACCGGGGACTACCTGGTGGCCGAGGCCGATGAGAGCGACGGGTCCTTCCTGCGCCTCGTCCCCACCGTGACGGTGGTGACCAACATCGACGCCGAGCACCTGGACCACTACGGGAGCTTCGAGGCCGTCCGCGAGGCGTTCCGGGAATTCATCCACAAGGTCCCCTTCTACGGCTTCTCCGTCTTGTGCGCCGACGACGGGCCTCTGCGGGACCTGATCCCGCAGGTCGCGCGCAAGGTCGTGACGTACGGCCTGGAGGAGGGCGCCGATTACACCGCCCGCGAGGTCGAGCCCCACGCGGAGGGGATGTCTTTCGTCGCCCATCACGGGAGCCGGCGGCTGGGCCGCGTGCGGATCCGGCTCCGGGGCCGCCACAACGTCTCCAACGCCATGGCGGCGGTGGCCGTCGGCACCGAGTTCGGCATCGGGTTCGAGTCCGTGCGCAGGGCGCTGGAGAGCTTTCGCGGCATCCACCGGCGGTTCGAGCACGTTGGGGAGGCGAACGGGATCGCCGTCGTGGACGACTACGGCCATCACCCCAGGGAGATCCAGGCCGTCCTGGCGGCCGCCCGGGGGGCCTGGCCGAAGCGAAGGATCCTCGTCGTGTTCCAACCGCACCGCTACACCCGGACGCAGAGCCTGCTCACCGAGTTCTTCGGCGCCTTCGATGAGGCCGACCGGGTGGGCGTTCTGCCCATCTACGCGGCGGGGGAGACGCCCATCGAGGGGGTGGACGCCCGCCGGATCTTCGAGGGCGTCCGCACCCGGGGGACCGTGGCGGCGGATTTCCTGGAAGGGCTGGAGGAGGCTCAGTCCTTCCTCCTGGATGCGGCGAGGCCGGGGGACCTGGTTATCACCCTGGGGGCCGGCGACGTGTGGAAGGTGGCCCCCGGGTTTCTGAAACGGCTCGGCGAGGCGGGAGGCCGGGTGGTCCGCTCCGGCCGCGCCCCCGCGGCGGGCGGAGAGGCGGCGTGAGGGCCTGATGGACCGGGAAGGCTGGCTCGATTGGCTGAGGCGGGTGGAGGCCCGGGTCTGGCTGGACGCGCCCCTGCGGGAGCGCACCTCCTACCGGATCGGCGGGGCGGCGGAGGCCCTGGCGGTCCCGAAGCACGTGGAGGCGCTCCGGGAAATCCTCTCCCGCGGCCACGAGGACCGCATCCCCATCCGCATCGTGGGCGGGGGCACGAACCTCCTGGTCTCGGACCGGGGGGTCCGGGGGATCGTCGTCACCCTCGGCAAGGGGTTCGACGAGATCAAGGTGCTCTCGCGGACGGCCGCGGGCGGGATCGTGTACGCGGGCGCGGGCGCCCAGGTGGCGGACCTCATCCGCCGGGCCGCCGAGGCAGACCTCGGGGGCCTGGAGTTCCTCGCCGGGGTTCCCGGGACCGTCGGCGGGGCGCTCGTCATGAACAGCGGCACCTCCACCGAGTTCATCGGCGACGCGGTGGAATCGGTGGAGGTGGTGGACGGAGAGGGCCGGTTCTGGCTGGTCCCGGGGCGGGAGATCGGCTTCGGCTACCGGCGCACGGCTTACCCCGTGGCGGGGGCCATCGTGGGCGCCTCCTTGCGGTTTTGCGGCCGTCCGCGCCAGGACGTCGTCGACGACATCCGCCGCCGCGTGCGGGCGCGCCGGGCGACCCAGCCCCTGAACCGGGCCAGCGCGGGATCGGTCTTCAGGAATCCCGCCGGGGACTCGGCCGGCCGCCTCATCGAGGAGGCGGGCCTCAAGGGGCACCGGATCGGGGATGCCGAGGTCTCGACGGTCCACGCGAACTTCATTGTGAACCGCGGCCGGGCGACGGCGAAAGACGTGGAGCGGCTGATCCACGAGATTCGAAACCGGGTTGGGTCCGAGTTGGAGCTGGAGATCCACCGGGTGGGAGAGCCGGATGAGGCTCCGTGAGAAGGAGGTCCCGCGGTGAGTCCGGGCGCGATCGCTGACCTTGCGGGCCGCGCCCGAAGGCGGACCGGGGCGCAGCCCGAGGCGGAGGGACTCGTCGGCGCGGGCGGGGGGGGCCTGTGGCTCCGCCGGGCGGTTTACGGGGCCGTGATCCTCGCCCTCGTCTTCGGCGCCGACGCCCTGTACCGCTGGGCGCTGGCGAGCCCCTATTTTCGGGTCCAGCGCGTGGAGGTGACGGGGATGGCCCACCTGAGCCGCTCGGTCGTCCGGGCGCGCCTGGGCCTGGCGCGGGGCGACAATCTTCTAGCCCTGGACCTGGAAGTCCTTCGCCGCCGGCTCGAGAACCATCCGTGGGTGCGCTCGGCTTCGCTCTCCCGGGACCTGCCGGGGGCCCTGCGGGTCGAGGTGATCGAGCGAAGGCCCTGGGCCGTGGTTGCCTTGCCGGACGACAGGGGGAGGTACCTCATCGACCCGGAGGGCGTCGTCCTCGCCGAAGCGGGCGCCGGGTCCGAACGGTTCCCGGTCCTGCGGGGGTGGGGGGCTCCGGGCGACCCCGGGCCCTTCCAGGCGGGGCGGGTCCTCTCGGGGAAAGCGTTGGGGGCGGGGGTGGCCGCCGTCCGCGCCTTCGGGACCGTCCGGCCCGGACTCCGGGGGAAGGAGGTCCGGCTGGCGGCGGTGGACGTGGGCGGATTTTCCGGCGACGGGACCCTGCGGATGGACATCCTGGGGCCGAAGGGCCAGGCGGCGCTCCTTCGGCTGTCCCACCAGGACCTGGAAAACGGCTTGCGGCGGTTCGCCGTTTTTTTGAGGCTCTGGCAGGGGGATGCCTGGCCGGCAGAGGTGGACCTTTCCATGGGGGATCGGGTGATCGTCCGATGAACGGCCGCGTGCCCGGAAGAGGACCGAAAATGAGCCGAAAGGGTGGCTACATTGTCGCCTTGGACATCGGGACGACGAAAACGTGCGCCCTGATCTCCGAGCGGGGACAGGACGGGCTGCTGGACATTCTAGGCATGGGCATGCACCCCTCTCAGGGACTTCGCAAGGGGGTGGTCGTCAACATCGAGCAGACGGTGGGCTCGATCATCTCCGCGGTGAGCGAGGCCCAGCGGATGGCCAACGTGCACGTCCACGAGGTGTACGTGGGCATCTCCGGCGGGCACGTCCGCAGCTTCAACAGCCACGGGACGGTGGCGGTGCGGGGCCCGGAGGTCAGCGCGGACGACGTGGAGCGCGTCCTGGACGCCGCCCAGGCCATCAACATGCCCGTGGACCAGCAGATCCTCCACGTCCTTCCCCAGGGGTACATCGTGGACAACCAGGACGGCATTCAGGACCCGCTGGGGATCTCCGGGGTCCGGCTGGAGGGCAAGGTCCACATCGTCACGGCCGCCGTCACGGCGGCCAAGAACCTGATCCGCAGCGTGGAGCAGGCGGGGCTGTGTGTGAAGGACCTGGTGCTGGAGCAGCTGGCCGCCTCCCTGTCCTGCCTCACCGACGACGAGCGGGAGCTGGGCGTCGCCCTGCTGGATATCGGGGGCGGCACCACGGACCTGGCCATCTTCTACGACCACTCCATCCAGCACACCTCCGTCATCCCGGTCGGGGGAGACCACATCACGAAAGATCTGGCCGTGGGCCTTCGGACGCCCACCCGCGAGGCTGAACGCATCAAAAAGCGGTACGGCTGCGCCAAGGCCGGCCTGGTGGACCGCAACGAGACCATCGAGGTTCCGAGCATCGGGGGGCGCGAGCCGCGCATCCTGTCCCGGCGGGTGCTCTGCGAGATCATCGAGCCGCGGGTGGAGGAGCTGTTCCGGATGGTCCGCCGGGAAATCCAGAAGAGCAGTTATGACGACCTGATCGCCTCGGGGGTGGTGATCGCCGGCGGGTCCACACTGCTGGCGGGCATGGCGGAGGTGGCCGAGGAGGTCCTGGCCCTTCCCGTCCGGCGGGGCATCCCGGAAGGGGTGGGCGGCGGCCTGGTCCAGATGGTCCGCAGCCCGATTCACGCCACCGGCGTCGGCCTTCTGATGTACGGGCTCAACCACCAGGTCCGCTCGTCGGCGCCGGGTGCCAACGGCCACACGAATCCCATCGTGAACGTCTACCAGCAGATGAAGTCCGCGCTGTCGAAGGTGTTCGAGTGAGTCCGCGGGGAGGACGGCAGGGGACCGCGGGGGAGTGACTCGAAGGCAGGGGATCGAACATGATGTTGTTTGAGCTGGGAGAGGAGAGGCACATCGGCGCCAGTTTGAAGGTCATCGGCGTGGGAGGCGCCGGGGGCAACGCCGTGAACGCCATGATCATGGCCGACGTGAAGGGGGTGGACTTCATCGCGGCCAACACGGACCTGCAGGCGCTGGAGAGCTCCCGGGCGCCCATCAAGCTGCAGTTGGGCGCGAAGCTCACCAAGGGGCTCGGAACGGGCGCCAACCCCGAGCTGGGGCGGAAATCCGCGATGGAAGACGCCGACCGCCTCTCCGAGCTCATGGTGGATTCGGACATGGTCTTCATCACGGCCGGCATGGGGGGCGGCACGGGGACGGGGGCGGCTCCCGTGATCGCCAAAATCGCCCGGGACTGCGGCGCCCTCACCGTCGGAGTCGTGACGAAGCCCTTTCTCTTCGAGGGGAAAAAGCGCCTCCTCCAGGCCGAGGACGGGCTGCGAGAGCTCAAGGAGGCGTGCGACACCGTCATCACCATCCCCAACCAGCGTCTCATGAGCGTGGTGGCGCGGACGACGACGCTTTCCGAGGCCTTCAACATCGCCAACGACGTCCTGCGCCAGGCAGTGGAGGGGATCTCCAACCTGGTCACAAAGCCCGGACTGATCAACCTGGACTTCGCCGACATCCGGACCATCATGGCTGAGATGGGAATGGCCCTGATGGGGACGGGGGAAGGCAGCGGGGAAAGCCGGGCCATCGACGCGGCGCAAAGGGCCATCTCCAGCCCGCTGCTGGAGGAGGCTTCCATCGACGGCGCGCGGGGGGTCCTCTTCAACGTCACCGGCGGCCCGGACATCACCCTGCACGAAATTAACGAAGCCGCCCAGCTCATCCACGAAGCGGCCCACGAGGACGCCCACATCATGTTCGGCGCGGTGATCGAGGAAAGCTTGCAAGGGTTCGTCCGGGTCACCGTGATCGCCACCGGGTTCGGCGAGCGGAAGGCCAGCGAACCCCTCCTCAAGAGCGTCGTCCAGGAGGACCTGGAAATCCCGACCCACATCCGCCGCGGCCACGTTTCCTCCGGCGTCTCCCTGCCCACCAGCGGCGCCCTGGCGTACCAGGCGTACGAGGAGGACGAACTGGACACCCCCACATTCCTGCGGAAAAAGGCGGACTGACCTAGACATCCCGTCCCCCTCTCGCCGACAATGCTCCCCGGGGGGTGGTGTCTCCCGAACCGTAGGTTTTCCACCTCCCCGGGGACCCGCCTGAGAAGTCATTCCTTTCGCGGAGACAGCGCATGGATCGGAAGGTGGCCCTCGTCACCGGGGCGAGCCGCGGAATCGGCCGGGCCATCGCCCTGAGACTGGCGGAAGAGGGATTCGACGTGGCGTTCCACTACCGCACGGGACGGGAGGAGGCGGAGGCCGGGGCCGAGGAGGCGAAGGTCTTGGGCGTCCGCGCGGCCGCCGTCGGCGGGGACATCAGCCGGTCGCAGGACATCCGGGAGATCTTCCGCGCCGTGGACGCCTCCCTGGGGTCTCCCTGTCTTCTGGTCAACAACGCGGGCATGGGCACGCGGGTGACGCGCTTTGAGGATCATACGGAAGCCTTCTGGGATGAAGTGATGGACGCGAACCTCAAGGGGCATTTTCTCTGCGCGAAGGAGGCGGTCCCGCGCATGCGCGCCCTGGGGGCCGGGGTCATCGTCAACATCGGCTCGGAACTCGCCTTCCACGTGGAAGGCCAGAGCCTTCCCTACCACGTCTCCGCGCTCAGCAAGGTGATGCTGACGCAGTGGCTGGCGCATCACCTGGCCCCGCAGATCCGCGTGAACTGCGTCGCGCCGGGGGCGACGGCCACGGGGATCGGTGGAGGGAAGCTCCTCGACCCCGAATATCAGGCGCACGTGGCCCAGCGGACGCCCCTCGGCCGGATCGGCCGGCCCGAAGACACGGCGGACCTCGTCGCCTTTCTCGCCTCGGACCGCGCGGGCTTCATCACCGGACAGACCTTCCTGGTGAACGGCGGGCGCATCTATCACTGAGCCGGAACGGCGCAGCCGGGGGCGTTTCCTGGCCCCGCTCGCTTACAAGGGGTAGCTCTCCATGTCCTCGGCGATCTCGACCGGGCCGCCGAAGGCCTTGGCGGCGTCCGCCGTCAGCTCCGATTCCTCCCTCGGGTTCTCCGCCAGGACGTGGATTAGAAGCAGCCTCTTCGCCCCGGCCCGGGCGGCCAGCTCTCCCGCCTCCGCGGCGCTGGAGTGGCCGGCCAGGCGCTCCTCGCGCGGGCGGGTGGCCTCCATGATGAGGAGGTCGGTCCCGGCGGCCAGGCGCTCCAGCGCGGGACAGGGCTCGGTGTCCGCGGAGTAGGTCAGCGACCTGCCCGACCGGCCGTCGTCGAACCGGACGGCCACCACCTCGCGCCTCTTGTGGACCACCGGTGTCGTCCGGATGCGGTAGTCCCCCGCGTCCACGAGGAGGTGCTCCTCCCGCAGCGGGGTCTCGTGGAAGCTCACATCGAAGGGGGGCGGGGGGCGGAGGGGATCATCGAAGCCGTACAGCCGGGAGAGTCCCAACAAGAGATCCAGGGCCTCTTTGGGCGCGTAGAGGCGGAGGGGTTGCGTCCGGGCGGGGCGGTGCGTCTTGAGGGAATGGATGAGGGAGGGGAACCCGTACGTGTGGTCCGGATGCGCGTGGGTGACCACCACCCGGCTCAGCCGGAGCGGGTCCAGGCCCAGCCGCAGGACCTTCGCGACGGGGTTGGCCGAGCAGTCCACCAGGGTGAGCTCTCCGCCCACCTCCACCACCAGGGACGTGTTGTCCCGGTAGGGCATCGGCCGGGCGGAAGAGGTGCCGAGAATGTGGACGCGGGGAGGTCCTTCCATGTTCCGGTCGCGCGGGAGGTGCGGTCGCCTTCCGCGCCGTCACGGCTCGAAAGGCCGCAGAAGACGCCTGAGCGGGCGCGGGCGGCGCGGCTCCTCTCTGGAGGAGGGGAAGAGCCGGATCCTCGGGCGGAAGCCGCTCTCGCGGCAAAGGAGGGCCGCGAACTCCAAGGCCTCCTTGCTGGGCACGGCGAGCTGGACCTCGACCCCCGGCTGTTTCTCCAGGAGCCTCCAGCGGCCGAGCGTCCTTTCGTCTTTCAGCGACTGCAAGGTCTCCACCAAAAACGCGACTCGCTGGCTTCCCCGCACGGCGACAACGTCGGGCACGGGACCGCTCCAGTCCTCCGGGCAATCCTTGAGGTTGTTGAGGTGCGGCGAGTACACGGTGAATCCGTCGAACCTGGCCCGTTCCACCACCTTCTGGATCAGTCTTCGCTGGACCCGTTTGTCCTGCCTGAGCCTCTCGGTCCGCCGCAGGAGGGCCTCCGCGCGGGCGACCAGTTCCCCTGCGTTGTACGGTTTGGTGACGTAGTCGTCCGCGTACCAGGTGAGGCCCTGAACGACGGCGGAGGGTCCGGCGAGCACGGTGAGCATCAGGATGGGGATGTGGGCCGTGTTGGGGCGCCTGGACAACTCCCGGGAGACTTCCCGGCCATCCATGTCGGGCATCCGGACGTCGAGGATGATCAGGTCCGGCTCCTCGCGCTCCGCCAGCGCGACGCCCTGCCGTCCGCCGTCCGCCAGGGAGATCGTGTGCCCCCGGAGGGCCAGACAGGATTCGACCACCTCCAGATGTCTCCGGTCGTCGTCGATGACGAGGATCTTCCCCTTGACGGGCTCGCTCCGCGGCCCCTCCACGAGGAGATCGACCTCCTCGACGCCCCCTCCCGCCGGCGAAGCGTCCTCATCGCCTCCGCCTTCCTGGGCCGGACGGCCCTTCCTCCCCGGATCGGCCCCCCCGCTCCCGTGCGCTTTCTCCGGAAAAGGTCTCCCCCCGACCTGGCGGTTGATCCGCAGGATGAGCTCGCCCAGGCGGACCGGCTTGACCACATAGTCGTCGGCGCCCGCCCGCAGGGCCTTTTCCGTGTCTTCGGACTGCTGCAAGGCCAGCATCGCGATGATCTTGATCCGATGTTGCCGGCAGTGCTCCCGGAGCGCGTCGAGCAGCCCCGGCTCGGTCGGCTCCGCTCTCATCAAGTTGATGAGAAGCACGTCCGGCTTGACGAGGATTTCCTTGTTCAGGATGGCCCGAGGGTCTTTGGCCGTCTCGACGGAATACCCTTCCTCGAGCAAGGCGGCTTTCACGAAGGTGGTGGAGGCGGGATCGTCGTCGACGATGAGAACGCTGCCTCGCCTCTCCCGGTTCCGCGGGGGCGACTCTGCGTTCGACATGCGTGAAAGCCCCTTCTGGAAAGGCATTTCCACACATCGTCCGGCCGAACAAAAATGCGTTCTTCCGACCGTCGAAATGCCCTTTTTCCCCGTCGGCTCTGATTCGAGCCTCACATGATGCAGCAAAAAGTTGGATGAGTCCAGGAAAAGTTGACGGTCGGGCGCCTTTTGATCGACGCGGATTCGAGCCCCCATCCGTGGAAGCTCCCCCCCGGACGGCGCGATTCACCCAATCGACCATCGGACCGGGAAAGGCCGGAAAGCGAAGTTTAGACGAAGAGCTACTCCTTTTTGCCCATCTGGCAGGCCGCGCGCGACTTTTTTCCAGACAATCCTGCAAATTCCTCTTGCGTTTTCTTGAGACTTCGATATAATTTTAGCACTCGGAAGGTGGGAGTGCCAATTTCTCCGGTCTGCCGAATTGTGCGGCCTACTCTCTGATAGCACTGATCGCGCACGCGGTTCCGGGCTTGAGGTCAGTGACCTCTTGAGGTCTACGACTTCTTTTGGAAAGTCCGGAAACTGCCTGAACCGGCGCCACGCGGCGGGAGGCGGAGTCAAGCGACATCGCTGGCGTCCAACACAATCCATTTTGAAGGAGAGGAAACACATGAAGGTTCGGCCACTCCAAGACCGCATCCTGGTGAGGCCCCTGGAAGAGGAGGAGAAGCGCCAGGGCGGGATCATCATCCCCGACACAGCCAAGGAAAAGCCGCAGGAGGGTGAAATCGTCGCGGTGGGCTCCGGTCGCATCCTCAAGGATGGGGGCAAGCAGCCGCTCGAAGTCAAGAAAGGGGACCGGATTCTCTTCGCCAAATACGCCGGGACGGAAGTCAAGCTGAACGGCGAGGAGCTGCTCATTATGCGGGAAGACGACGTCCTCGCGGTGGTGGAATAACCGCGATATCTCTGAAAGACCCTGGAAAAGATTCGGGAGGAAGTCTACATGGCCAAACAAATTGAGTACGGCGAAGAGGCGCGGCACAAGATTCTCGCCGGCGTCGAAAAGCTCGCCAACGCGGTCCGGGTGACCTTGGGGCCGAAGGGGCGCAACGTGGTTTTGGACAAGAAGTTCGGCTCTCCCACCAGCACGAAAGACGGTGTCACGGTGGCCAAGGAGATCGAGCTGCAGGACCCCTTCGAGAACATGGGCGCCCAGATGGTCAACGAGGTCGCCAGCAAGACCTCCGACGTGGCCGGCGACGGCACCACCACGGCCACCGTCCTGGCCCAGGCCATCTTTCGGGAAGGCATCAAGAACGTAACGGCCGGCGCCAACCCCATGGACATCAAGAGGGGGGTTGACAAGGCCGTGGAGGTCGCGGTGGAGGAGCTCAAAAGGCTCAGCAAGCCCACCAAGGGCAAGACGGAAATCGCCCAGGTGGGGACCATCTCCGCCAACAACGACTCCACCATCGGTGACCTCATCGCCGAGGCCATGGACAAGGTGGGCAAGGACGGCGTCATCACAGTGGAGGAAGCCAAGGCCATGGAGACCTCCCTCGAGATCGTCGAGGGGATGCAGTTCGACCGCGGCTACCTCTCCCCCTACTTCGTGACCAACGCCGAGCGGATGGAGGTCACCCTGGAGGAGCCCTACATCCTCCTCCACGAGAAGAAGATCAGCAGCATGAAGGACCTCCTTCCCATCCTGGAGAAGGTGGCCAAGATGGGCAAGCCCTTCCTGCTGGTCGCCGAGGACGTGGAGGGCGAGGCCCTGGCCACGCTGGTCGTCAACAAGCTGCGCGGCACCTTGCAGGCCTGCGCCGTCAAGGCGCCCGGTTTCGGCGACCGCAGAAAGGCCATGCTCGAGGACATCGCCATCCTCACCGGCGGCCGGGTGATCACCGAGGACCTGGGGATCAAGCTGGAAAGCATCGAGCTCAACGACCTCGGCCGGGCCAAGCGGGTCACCGTGGACAAGGACAACACCACCATCGTGGACGGGTTCGGCAAGGACTCCGCCATTGCGGGCCGCATCAAGCAGATCCGCACCCAGATCGAGGAGACCACCTCCGACTACGACCGGGAGAAGCTCCAGGAGCGCCTCGCCAAGCTGGTGGGCGGCGTCGCGGTCATCAACGTCGGGGCGGCCACCGAAACCGAAATGAAGGAAAAGAAGGCGAGAGTGGAGGACGCCCTGAACGCGACCCGGGCGGCCGTGGAGGAGGGGATCATCCCCGGCGGCGGAGTGGCCCTTCTTCGTTGCATCCCGACCCTGGAGAAGCTGGAAAACCAGTTGGGGGGGGATCAGGCCGTCGGCATCCGGATCATCAAGCGTGCCCTGGAGGAGCCGGCCCGCCAGATCGCCAACAACGCCGGCGTCGAAGGCTCCATCGTCGTCCAGCGCATCAAGAGCGAGAAGGGCAACTTCGGCTACAATGCCGCGACCGATACCTACGAGGACCTGGCGAAGGCCGGGATCATCGACCCCACCAAGGTGACCCGCTCGGCGCTTCAGAACGCGGCCAGCATCGCCAGCCTCTTGCTCACCACCGAGGCCATCATCACCGATATCCCCGAAAAGGAGAAAACCCCGCCCATGCCGGGTGGCCCTCCGGGTGGAATGTACTAAAAGAAAGTCCGCAAGGGTTTTCCAGGGCCCGCGCCCCGTCTCGGGGGCGCGGGCCTTTTTTTTCTGTCCCGCCGGGCGCTGGGTTTTCGGGGGGGCCGGAGGTCTTTCCAAGAGAGCCAAGAGAGAAAAGGTGCGTCGCCCTCGGATTCGTCCCTTGGATCGCTGGCGCGATTTGCGGTATAGTTTTCGAAATCAAGGGGTTTTCGCTTCGGGCGCCCGTCCAGCCCGCGTGCCAGGAGACCCGGCGAAGGTGACGTCCAGATTCGGATTCACACCGTATCTTCTGCTCTCCACCCTCCTCCACGCCGCCGGGGCGCTGGCTGTCGTCCTGCTTCCGGCGGGCTTGCCCGCCTCGCCGGGTGGAAATCCCCTGGGTGAGGGTCCGCTGCGCGTTCGCATCGAGGGGTGGGCCCCCGTCGTCCGCCCGCCCGGCCCTCCCGCCGCCCCGGACAGAGCGGCCCCGCGGGAGGCCGTCCCCCTTCCTCCATCCGTTGATCGACCGCGCCGGACCGAGACGGTCCCCAGAGGAGACCTGGCCCTCGCCCAGGTTCCCGCGCTCCGAAAGGCGGCTCCCCCAACCCTGACCGGCCCGATGAGAGACCCGCGGGGTCCGGCTGAGAAACCGCCCCCTGTCGTGGCCTTCGTGCCGGAGGACCTGAGTCCGGGGGGGGAATCCGGCGGCCGCTTGAGGTCTGTGACCTCCGCCCCACCCCCGGGAACCCGTCCGGCGATTCCTGACCGGCCCCGAAGGGGCCAGCGGCCGGACGTCCCGCCCCCTCCGGCCGTCGACCCGCACGGCCCGCCGAAGCCGCCCGCGGCCGCTCTCGGGCCCCCCGCTCCTGCCGCTCCCGCTCTCCGAAAAGACGTGCGCCCTTCGGTCTTGAAGCGGGAGGCCCCTCCCGCTGCGCCCCGCCGTCCGCCGCCGCCGAGAGTGGAGGAGCCGCGGCCGGAGCCGTTGGCCTCCGCGCGCCCCCAAGCGCTCGCTCCTCGTCCCGAGCCGCCGCGCGAAACCCCTGAACTTGCCCCCCCCAAGGACCTCATCGCCTCGGTCCGGGTGGATGACTTCGTGCGCTTGAAGCCCGAGCCCCCCGAGCGCGGGGACCGGTCCCAAAGGCCGCGGAGCGCGATGGAGCTTTTAAGCGCGGTCCCCTTCAGGCTGACCGGGCCTCCCTCTCCCCGGCCGGTGGCGCGGCCCGACTCCAAGAGGAAAGCCCGGCTGGCTCCCCTCATGACGCAGGACATCCGCTACCGGGGCTATCGGGATACCCTTTGGAAGCGCATTGACGAGCGGCTCTTTTACCCGGAGGCCGCCGCCGCAGAGAAGGTGCGCGCGAAGGTGGTCCTCCGGTTCGAGGTCACCCGGGACGGGCATCTGGCCACCCTGGAGATCCTGAAGAGCTCCGGCTACCGTCTCTTCGACGAAGAGGCCCTGATGGCGGTCCGCAGGGCCGCCCCCTTTCCCACGTTTCCGCCCACCATCACCGCGAACCGTCTCGCCATCAAGAGCGAGATCCTCTATGAGCCCTGAGCGTGCGGGAAACCCGCGCCGGGGGGGCTCACGGACGGCGGGTTACCGGTTGCGCCCGACGACGGCCGATCTGGCTGTCGAGGCCTGGGGGGGCCGGAAAGAGGACATCTTCCGGCAAGCGGCCCGGGGGCTGTTCCGCGTGATGTGCGACCCGAAGACCGTCGAGCCGCGCGAAACCCTCCCGTGCCGGGCGGCGGACGGGAACGCGGAGGACCTCCTGGTCCGCTGGCTGAACGAGCTCATCTATCTGCACGAGATTCATTGCTTCCTGGCGTGCGACGTCCAAATTGATCGATTGACGGACACACAAGTGGAAGGCCGTTTGATCGGGGAGACCGAGGACCGGGAGCGCCACGCCCTGGGCTCGGAGGTCAAAGCCGTCACCCTGCACCGCCTGAAGGTGGCCCGAGAGCCCGGCCGATGGCGGGCGTACGTGATCCTCGACGTCTGAAGGGAGAGGAGAACGCGGCCATGACCGTTCCCATCGTCAAGCTGGACGATTACCGCTACCAAATCCCCAAGGATTACAAGCCGGACATGCGGGTGCCCGGCCTGGTGTACGCGAGCGAGCGGCTGCTCCGGGACATCTGCAAGGACGAAAGCCTGGAGCAAGTCGCCAACGGCGCGACCCTGCCCGGAATCGTCACGGCCTCCATCGCCATGCCCGACATCCACTTCGGCTACGGCCTGCCCATCGGGGGGATCGTGGCCACCGACCCCGAGCAAGGGGGGGTCGTCAGTCCGGGAGGCGTTGGGTTCGACATCAACTGCGGCGTCCGCCTTCTGCGGACCCGCCTCCGCCATGAGGACGTCCGGGACCAGCTCCGCCGGCTCGTCGTGGCCATGTTCCAGAAGGTCCCGACGGGCGTCGGTTCCCGGGGCGAGGTGCGCCTCGCCGAAGGGGACAAGGCCCCCCTCCTCACCCAGGGCGCCAGGTGGGCGGTGGAGCGGGGATTCGGATCGGCCGCCGACCTCCCCCATGTGGAGTCCGGCGGAGCCCTCCCCGGCGCCGTGCCGGAGGAGGTGAGCGAGAGGGCCTTCGAGCGGGGCCGGCGGCAGCTGGGAACCCTCGGGTCGGG
>JACPRG010000166.1 GCA_016190025.1 Candidatus Tectimicrobiota bacterium | reverse complement strand
CTGCGAGGCGGTCGTCAGCAGCAGCCCGCATGCGCTGCACGTCGAGCACGCGCGCGAAGCCCTCGCGGCCGGAAAGCACGTCCTTGTCGACAAACCGTTCGTCGTGCGGAGTGCCGAGGCCCGAGAGCTGGCGGAGGCCACTCGCACCCGCGGGCTGGTGGCGGCCGTGGCCTTCAACCGCCGATTCGATCCAGGCTGTCTCCGCGCCCGGGAGATCATCCGAACCGGAGGACTCGGTCCCGTCCGCCACGCGGAGACCGTCCAGTTGGGTTATCCATCACATGGCTGGTACCTGGATCCGGCGCTGGGCGGTGGGGGACCGTTTCTCGGCCGGGGGGCCCACATGGCGGATCTGATCCCGTGGCTGCTCGACCGCCGGCCCAGGCGCGTCCGGGCCCAGGTCCTGCCAGGCGATCCACAGCGGGTGGACCAGGGCGGGTTCATCGAGGTCGAGTTTGACGGACTTGCATGCCAGATGACCGTCCTCGCCCAAGGCCTGTACATGTGGGACGAGGTTCGGGTCTTCGGGGATGCGGGGCTGATCGCGTTGCGGCGTCCCCTCGATCGCCCCCTTGGGTGGGAGATGACGTACGCTGGGCCGAAAGGTGAGGGGAAGGAGACCATCCCGGCCGATGAAGCGAGGGGTCGGGCCACGACCAACTTCTTGGATGCCCTGGAGACGGGGGCAGCTCCAGCGTGCACGTTCGCCGACGCCTGGTTGTCGGTGCGGGTGATCGAGGCCGCCTACCAGTCGGCCGAGGCGAACGATGCCTGGATCGAGGTGTGAGGACATGACGACGACCAATCGACCCACAAACCTCCTGTTCATCTTCTCCGACCAGCACAGCCGGCGCGTCCTCGGCTGCTACGGCAACCCGGTGGCGCGGACGCCGAACATGGACGCCCTGGCGGCTCAGGGGACGCGCTTCCGGAACGCGTACTGCCAGACGCCCATCTGCGTCCCGGCGCGGGCGAGCATGGCCACCGGCCGCTACGCGCATGCGATCAATTCCTGGGATAACGCCACGCCCTACGTCGGGACGGAGGCCCCCAGTTGGGGTCATCGCCTGATCGAGCAGGGACACCACGTGGCCACGGTGGGCAAGCTCCACTATCGACGGGCGGGCGACCCGAGCGGCTTCCCCGACCAGCGGATCCCGATGCATGTCCTGGATGGCGTGGGTGATCTGTACCAGTTGCTTCGTGGGGAGATGCCGGTTCGCCCGCAGAGCCGGAATCAGGTGCTGGAGGCGCGGGCGGGAGAGAGCGAGTACATCCGCTACGACCGGGCCGTGGCCCAGGTGAGTGCCCAGTGGCTCCGGGAAGAGGCCCCGAAGCACACCCGGCCGTGGTGCCTGTTCGTGGGCTTCGTGACCCCGCACTTCCCGCTCATCGTGCCGGAGCAGTACTTCGCCCTGTATCCCCTGGGGTCCCTCCCCCTTCCGGTGCAGTACCACCCCGAGGCCTGGGCCCGCCATCCCGTGCTCGAGCTGAAGCGGCGGCAGGAGGCACTCGACGAGCCGTTTGACGAGCGGACTCTCCGGAACGCCCTGGCGGCCTACTACGGGCTGGTCAGCTTCATGGACGAGCAGATCGGGATCGTGCTCCAGGCCCTCCGCGAGGCCGGCCTGGGGGAGCGCACGCGGATCATCTATACGACGGACCACGGGGAGATGCTGGGCGAGCACGGCCTCTGGTGGAAGAGCACCATGTACGAGAGTGCCGTCGCGGTCCCTCTCATCCTAACCGGTCCGGACATCCCCCAGGGGAAGGTGGTGGATACCAACGTCGGCCTCATGGACCTCTTCCCCACCATCGTCGAGGCCGTCGGCGCGGCGCTCACACCCGAAGACGCCGATCTCCCCGGGACGTCCCTTCTGCGCTTCGCTCAGGGAGAGTATCACCCCCGCACCGTCTTCAGCGAGTACCACGCCATCTTCTCGCCCAGCGGGATCTTCATGATCCGCAACGCCCGGTACAAGTACGTCCACTACGTGGGGTATCCGCCGCAGCTCTTCGATCTTCTCGCTGACCCGGACGAGACCGGGGACCTCGCAGGTGACCCCAACCATGCGGAAGTGCTCGCCGCCTGCGAGCGGGAGCTGCGATCCATCGTCGATCCGGAGGCAGTGGACGCTCGCGCCAGGGCGGATCAGCGGCGGCGCATGGAGGCGGTGGGAGGTCCCCAGGCCGTCATCGAAAGGGGGGTGTAGATCCCCTACACCCCCGCCCCGGCCGAGTTCGGTCCGGCGCCCGTCGAGGCGCGGGAGCGGGCCCGCCGGCAGAAAAAGTCGTGAAGGGGACACCGGCATGCCGCCCCTCTCCGTGATGTTCAAGACGGTCTCGACCGACTGCAACCTGGACTGCGCCTACTGCTATTACCGGGAGTCGCTGGAAGGGGTGCGGGCGCGACGGCGCCTGGACCTCCGCCTCCTGGAGCGCGTCATCCCCGCCTACATGGCGTACGTGGCCGATGTCGGGATGGCCAGCGTGTCGTGGCAGGGCGGGGAGCCCACGCTGGCCGGGCTTCCCTTTTTCGAGAAGGTGGTTTCGCTCCAGACGGCCCACGCCAGGCCCGGAACGGTCATCTCCAACGCCCTCCAGACTAACGGAATCCTCCTGGACGATGCGTGGGGGGCGTTCCTGGGCCACCATTACTGGCTCGTCGGCGTGAGCCTCGACGGCCCGGAGGCGGTCCACGACGCCCTCCGTCGGGATCGCGGGGGGCGCGGGAGCTTCGCGCGGGTCATGCGGGGCATCGAGGTGCTCCGGCGGCACCGGGTGGAGTTCAACATCCTCTGCGTGGTGGGGCCGCACAACGTGGAGCGGGCCGGAGAGCTGATGGCCTTCTTCCGGGGCCAGGGCTTCAGCCACGTCCAGTTCATCCCGGCCATGGATTTTCAGGCGACGGAGCCCGATCGGCCGGCCACGTTTCTCATCACGCCCATCCAGTATGGGGCCTTCCTGGTGGAGGCCTTCGAGGCGTGGTACCAGTCGGGGCTGCCGACCGTCTCCATTCGAACCTTCGACAACTTCCTGCAGAGCCTGACCGGCCTCCCCAACGAACTGTGCGTGCACGCCGACACCTGCGACGCCGGGATCGTCATCGAGGCGGATGGCTTCGTCTATCCATGTGACTTCTTCATCCACCCCGCCTGGAGGTTGGGGAACGTCCTCGAGACGCCCATGGCCGAGCTGGTGGCCCACCCGGTCCGGCGGGCCTTCGTCTCCGGGAAGCGCCCCCTGCCCGAGGCCTGTGCCGCCTGCGAGTGGCTGCACCTCTGCAAGGGCGGCTGCTCGCGCAATCGCCGCACCACGGAGACCGGATCGGGCCCCGATCACTTCTGCGAGAGCTACCGGCAGCTCTTCCGCCACGCCAGCGACCGACTGGGCACCCTGGCCGGGGCGATTCGGAACAAGCAGCGGTATCTCGGCCTCCTGGAGATCGAGCCAGGGCGCGCCCAGCGGACCGGACGAAACGATCCGTGCCCCTGCGGCTCGGGCTGGAAGCACAAGGCCTGCTGCGCGAATCCCGCGCAGGCCCGATCGTATCTCTTCCACGCCTGAGCGGGGTGGACCCCCCAGAGCCTTCCCACAGTTTCCCCCTCATCCCGCTCGCCTCGAACCCGGGCGTGCTGCCTCGCAAAATGCGGAATAGCGGAATTAGCCTGGATTTTCGCGCACCCCCATACGGAGCCCTGTCCGGCCCCGCGTCCCGTCGCCGGGACCGGGAGAATCTTAACTGAAATGGTCAACTGTCTTCTGGAATTATTCGAAGCCTGCACTTCCCGTTGGGCCGATGGCCGTTCTTGGGTCTGGGAGCCGCGTTGGCGGTTACGGGGGCGGACACTGATGGGAGAGAGCGATCGCAGCCGCCGCGACCTCTTGGCCTGCAGATAGGGCTTGCAGGATGTGAGAATACGAGATATAGTATGATGCATGTTACCAGGAGACCATTTCAGTTAAACCATGCCGGACCGCCACCGGGTGTTCTTCCTGCGGCCGGCGCTGCCGGCCCACCGCCTCTACGAGGCGCTGCGGGCCGTCATTGTCGACGGGGAGCCGGTGCGCACGGTCGCGCCGCGCTTCCACTACACCCCCGGCTCCCTGGCGGTCCTCTGCAGCCGGTTCCGGGCCGGGGAGCTGCCCCCGTTCTTCCTGGAGCGCCGCCCTGGCCCCAAGTCCCAACCCAAGAAGGCCCCCGCCCGGGAGCGGGCTATCGCGCTCCGCAAGCAGAACCACTCGGTCTACGACATCCAGCGGGTGCTGCGCGCCGAAGGCCCCCCGCTGAGTGTCCGGGCCATCTGGGAGATCCTCCGGGAAGCGGGCTTCGCGCGGCTGCCGCGGCGGGCCGACGAGGAACGCCCCGTGTATGCCCGTCCCGCGGCGGCGGCCGTGGCCAATCGGCGGGCCTTCACCCTCCCGCCGGGACGGACCTTCAGCACCCCGGCGGCGGGGCTGTTCCTCTTCGTCCCCCTCCTGGTCACCCTGGATTTGCCGGGCTTGGTCCAGCGGGCGCGGCTGCCCGGCACCCGCCAGATCCCGCCCCTGCACTACCTCCTCGCCCTCCTCGCCTTGAAATTCCTCGGCCAGGAGCGGGTGAGCCACGTCATGGACCTCTGCCACGACCCGGGGGCCGCCCTCTTCGCCGGGCTGAACGCCCTGCCGAAGACCACGGCCCTCACCACCTACTCGTACCGGCTCACCCGGGCGGGGACGCTCCGCTGGCTGGAGGCGCTGGTCGAGGCCGCCCGGGGGCAGGGGCTCCTGCCCGGGACCTCCTTCAACCTCGACTTCCACGCCGTCCCCCACTTCGGGGAGGCGAGCGTCCTGGAGAAGCACTACGTCCCCCGGCGGAGCCACGCCGAGAAGAGCGTCCTGGTCTTCCTGGCCCAGGACGGGACCAGCCGGGCCCTCTGCTACAGCAACGCCCGGGTCCTCAAGGCCCAGCAGCCCACGGAGATCCTCCGCTTCGTGGCCTTCTGGGAGCGGACGACGGGGCAGGTGCCGGAGGAGCTGGTCTTCGACTCCCGGCTGACCACCGCGGCCGTCCTCGCGAAACTGGACGCCCGGGGCATCCGCTTTCTCACCCTCCGGCGGCGCAACGAGAAGACGCTGGCCGAGCTCTTGGCGTTGCCCCGGGCCGCCTGGACCCCGTGCCATCTGGACGTCCCGCACCGCAAGTACCGCGACCCCCTGATCTACGAGACGCGCGTCCGGTTGAAGGACTACCCGGGGGAGCTCCGCCAGATCGCCATCAAGGGGCTCGGGCGGGAGCTGCCGACCCTCCTGCTCACCAACGCCCTCACCGCCCCCCCGGCCCCCCTGCTCACCCGCTACGCCCAGCGGATGGTCATCGAGAACGCCATCGCCGACGGGGTCGCCTTCTTCCACCTGGACGCCCTCTGCTCGGGGCTGCAGCTCGAAGTGGATGTCTCGGTGGCCTGCACCGTGGCGGCGAACCTCTGCTACCGGCTCTTCGCCCGGCGGATCGCGGGCTTCGAGGCGGCGCAGCCCAAGCAGGTCTACCGGCGGTTCATCAACACCCTGGGGGAGGTTCACATCCAGCCCGACACGATCACGGTCCACTTTCCCAAGCGAGCCCACAACCCGCTCCTCCTGGAGGCAGGGTTCGCCCGGGAGCGAGTCCGGGTCCCGTGGCTCCACGACCGGGTACTCCGGTTTGAGTTCGGGTAGGGCGTGCGTTTAAACGAAGTCCTCAACCGCGAAAATCCGGGTTAGGATATGGCTTGGAGCTTGCGCTGTTCGGGCTTGGGGAGAAGCGCCGCGTGCGCTACAATTGGGCGGCACGGGTGGTGGG
>JACPRG010000165.1 GCA_016190025.1 Candidatus Tectimicrobiota bacterium | reverse complement strand
CTCTGGCATAATGTCCGCACCTGGAAACCCCTTCCCGAAGGGCCGCCGCCATGAAGATCATCGACCTCAGCCTGCCCCTGGACGAGAGGAACCGCGACTTCCATCCCCCCCGCCACCCCGACTTCCAGCTGGAGGCCTTCGCCCGGCTCAAGACCCACTTCCGCCACAACACCAAGTTCTCCATGAGCGTGCACACCGGCTCCCACGTCGAGGGGCCGAGTCACGCCGTCGAGGGCGCCGCCGGCATCGATCAGGTCCCCCTCGACCGGTTCCTGGGGGACGGCGTCAAGCTGGACCTGCGGCGCGCCGGCGAGATGGCCGCGCTGGACGCCGAGACCCTCCAGAGCGCCCTGAACGGAATGGAGCTGAACGACAGGATCGCCGTCCTCCACACGGGCTGGATCGAGGCCGCGCCGGACCGCGCGGCCTTTTTCACGCGGGGGCCCGCCCTGACGGAAGACGCCGCCCGGTGGCTGGTGGCGCAGGGGATCAAGTCCGTCGCCGTGGACTTCGAGATCGAGCGCCTCACGGAGAGGAGCCCCACGCACGAGGACTTCGTCCTGCACCGGATCGTCCTGGGCGGCGGGGTCCCCATCATCGAGTTCGTGTGCAACCTGCACCTGCTGCCCGGGAGCGGATTCTGCATCATCGCCCTGCCCCTTCCGATGGCCGGCGCCGACGCCAGCCCCGTCCGCGCCGTCGGCCTCGTGGACTGAACGGGGGCGGGAGAATTGCGGCGGAAACGGGGCATGAGGGTGGGCGCTGCGCCGCTTTGAAACCAGGGGCTTCGCGTGAGAGAATCCGGTCCCCGTCCAAGCCTCGCGGCCGGCGGGGCGTCGGCGCAGGGCGACGCGCGCCCCCAGCATCCTGCCAGTATCCTGAGGGAAGGGCTTGACGGCTGCCTGCTCCAACCGCACCGGTGAGTCATGACGCCGGCCTACGCCATCCTGGCGACCGTGGGGGCGGCGGCCTTCTTCGCCCTGGCCGACATCTTTCTCCGAAACGCCCTCCGGTTCACGACCCCCGTCATGGCCTCCATCGCGACGGTGGCCGTCCAGTGGCTGAGCTACACGGCGCTGATCCTGGCCACGGGGAGGTTTTCCTCTCTCAATGCCTCCGGGCTGCTCTGGTTCGCCGTCGCGGGGCTCCTGAATCCTGTCCTGTTTCTTGTTTTCTATCTGCTCGGCATCCAGCGGATCGGGGTGGCCCGCTCCTCCCCCCTCAAAGGCTCCTCGCCCATCTTCGCCGTGGCTTGCGCCGCGGCGGTCCTGGGCGAGCGGCTGCACGCCCTCCAGTATCTCGGGATTGCGCTGGTCATCGGCGGCATTCTCATCATCTCGACCGAAAGGACGGGCGGCTGGCCGCGCGCGGCCCGCGCCTCGGCGCCCCTGCCGTCCGTCTCCCATGAGGAGAGCCCCCCGGAAGCCGCGGCCCGGAGAAAGATCGACTTCCTCTTTCCGCTCCTGGCGGGGGCCGTCACCGGGGTCTCCTCGATCCTGTTCAAGATCAGCCTGGGGAAGCTCCCCTCCCCCCTTCTGGGGGCCTGGATTGGAACCGCAGAAGGGCTGCTGTTCTTCCCCCTCCTGGCCTTTTTCTTCCCGCCGGGCCAGCGCTTTCGCCTCCGCCCGCCCGCGTATCCCTGGCTCGTCCTGGGAGGGCTGGCCGCCACCGTGGCCGTCTACGGGCTCATCCTCGCCATCGAGCTCGGGCAGGTTTCCATCGTCGCCACCCTGGTTCAGACCTCTCCCCTCTTCGTCCTCCTGTTGTCGGTCCTTTTCCTGCGCCAGACGGAGCGCGTCACGCCCAGGGTGGTGCTGGGAGGAACGCTGACGGTGGGAGGCGGGGTTCTGGCGAGTCTGTTTTGAAGGGCTGAATCGCCGCCTCGGATGGCGCGACAGGAGAGGGGGCGGCCCGGAGAGTGGAGGGGATGGCCGTGTCCGCCCGTCCGATGGAGTCATGACGCCCGTCTACGCAGTCCTGGTGGCCGTCGGGTCCGCTTTTCTCTTCGCCCTGGCGGAGATCTCCCACCGGAACGGCCTCCGCTTCGCGAGCCCCGCCATGTCTTCCATCCTGACGGTGGGCGTCCAGTGGCTGATCTACACCGTCGCGGTCCTGGCCTTCGCGGACCCCTCCGCCTTTACCCTCTCCGGGTCGCTCTGGTTTCTGGCGGCGGGCCTCATGAACCCCTGTCTCTTCCTGACCTTCTTCCTCCTCGGGATTCAGCGGATCGGCGTCGCCCGTTCCTCGCCCATCAAGGGCTCCGCGCCCATCTTCTCCGTGCTCTTCGCCCTGGCCTTTCTGGGGGAGCGGCTCCGGCCCCTTCAATACCTGGCGATCGCGCTGGTCATCGGAGGGATCCTCGTCATCTCGACGGAGGGGCTCGCCCGGCGCCCCCTGGGTTTCCCGGCCGCCCCGCTGGGCCGCGGAAGAGGGGAAAACCCGGCCAAGGCCCCCGCGCGGAAGATCGACTACGTCTTCCCTCTCCTGGCGGGGGTGGCGGCCGGGGCCGGATCGGTCTTGTTCAAGGTGAGCCTGGGAAAGATGCCCTTCCCCCTCCTGGGCGCCTGGCTGGGGACCTCCATGGGGTTTTTGCTCTTTCCGCTCCTGGCGTTCTTCTTCCCCAGGGAGGGGCGGTATCACGCGCGCCCGGCCGCTCTGCCCTGGGTCGCCCTGGCGGGGCTGTGCTCCTCGGCGGCCCTGTACGGGCTCATCCTCGCCATCGGCCTCGGCCAGGTTTCCATCGTCTTCACGCTGAATCAGACCTCCCCCCTTTTCGTGCTCCTGCTGTCGGTCTTTTTCCTGCGCCAGCTGGAGCGCGTCACGCCCAGGGTGGCCTTCGGGGCGGCCCTGACGGTGAGCGGCGGGGTGCTGGTGAGCCTGCTGTAAGGTCTGAGTCCGAACGCCCCGGAAGTCGAAACGGGAAGTTCCGGACCGCGAACGCCGCTTGTCGCCCACATGCAAGGGCATTTACCGGGAGACGGCCGACCCGTTCGCGCGAGGACGTCCGGAAGGCCCGCCTTCAAGCCCGGCCCACAGCCTTCGCAGGCCGTAGAAGACGGCCGCCAGGGCGCCCGAGAAAACAAGAGTCGAGGCCGCCTGAACCCCGAAGGCCTTGAGCAGCCTGACGCCTTCGAACGCCTCGGGGAAGCGCCGCAGCAGGAGGGGCGTCTCGAGACCGAGCCACCGCGGGAGGTACAGGTCAAACAGCTCGGGAGAGCCCAGGGAGAGCACAAGGTCTTTGAGCGCATAGGTCAGGGGATAGCTGTCGGAAGGGATCGCGTGCGCCTGAGCGCCCAGGTACGCGAACAGCACGGACAGGCCCGCCAGCGTCCAGAATCCCCGCCGCGAACAGACCGGGAGGGAGAAAACCCAGGCGAGGGCCGCGAGGGGAAATATGTTGACGGGCTGGCGAGCCGCCAAGGCCTCGCCGCCGGAGATGTCTCCCGCCCAATAAAATGAGTACAAAAGAGGAAGACCCACAGCCGGGACGCCGACCAGGAACCACTCGGGACGCCAGCGTCCGTCTCTCCACCAGACCCACAGGCCCCGCGGCAGGAAAAGAACGAGCGGCACGAAGGGAATCAGCCCCGCCCGGTGGCCGGCCAGGATTCGCAACAGCCTGCCCGGAGAAAACGCCAATCCCCGGCTGGCCCGGTAGCTCTCGGTATATGCATAAAAGGGGACCCAGGGGGACCCGAAGGCCAGGCCGTGATAGCCCATCAGAAAAACCGCCGGCACAGCCGCGCCGAGGAGAAGATACAGACATTGCCGGGGCCGCGGGTACGTCAGCCGATAGGCCATCAGCAGCGGGACGAAGAGAATCCACGGGTAATCCACGGTCCCCGCGAAGCCGCCCAACAGGCCGCTTCCCAAGGACGCCGCCGGATGGGGCCTTTGGCCCCGCCGCTCGGAGAAGAGCAGGTAAAACGCGATGAAGGCCAGAGCCGCCGCCACGTGCTTCTTGTAATATCCGCCGCTGTAGCCGAAGAGGGGGGTGCCAAACGCCACCAGGCAGGCGACGAGGAAGGCGGATCGCCGGTCGCCCGCCAGCAGGGCGGCCATCCGGAAGAACAACCCCACCGCGATCGCCGTGAGCGGAATGCCCACGAGCAAGATGGACAGGACGTTCAACGCACGGACGTTCGCCCCCTCGTCTTGAGAAGAGAATAGGGGTCGCAAAAGCCCGTACAAGGCGGCCGCTGGCAAGGCCGATCCCGGGGGCTGGCCTGAATAGTGCCGGCCCTGGTGAACCAGGACGTCCACGTCGCGATAGCCGGCCAATTCGACGCTGCGCCGGTCCACCAAAGAGACGGCGAGGTGGAGGTTGTTCAAGACCATCGAGCTTGTGGGGGCCGGATTCATGAAAAGGGCATAGACCAGCGCGACCCCCGCCATCAGACGGCAAGTCTGCCCCCAGGTGGGGAGGGTGGAATCGGCGGCTTCTGGAGAGGACGGCTCCATCAATCCTCCTTGAGTTTCGTCTGGGCTGAGCTTAGAACCCCCGCGCCCCGCCCGCTGAGAGCAGATATTGTAATCCTCCTCGCCGGTTACAAGACCACACTGTCGCGCCACAAGTCGAGACCCCGGGCGGCGTCGAACCCCTCCGCAGGAGTCGCGGGCGCGCCCTTGACCGTCGGCGGGGGGATGCGGGTGAGCCTTTTTTGAGTTGCGGAAAGGGGAAGAATGTTGGAACATCCCGCGAGCGGACGCAGCTTCGGCAATCTTTGGGGCAATCCTTGGGACGGTTGAGCCATGACGCCTGCCCTTGCAATTCTCGTGGCGCTCGTGTCGGCCCTGTTCTTCGCCTTGACCGACCTCTCCCTGCGCAAGGGGCTCCGGCACACGACCCCGGACATGGGGGCCATCGTGTCGGTGGCCGCCCAGTGGGTTGCGTACACGCTCATCATCGGGGCGGCGGGGATGTTTTCCGATCTGACCAGCCTCGGGTTCCGCTGGTTCTTTTTGACGGGGATTCTGAACCCCGGACTCTTCCTCATCTTCTTCGTGATCGGGATTCAGCGCATCGGCGTCGCCCGCTCCGCTTCCATCAAAGGCTCGGGTCCCATCTTCGCCGGCATCCTGGCCTTCTTCCTGCTGGGGGAGCGCCTGGAGGCGCTTCAGTACGTCGGGATCGCCATGGCGGTCGGGGGGATCATCCTCATCTCCGCCGAAGGGCTGAGCCGACGCGCGGAAGCGGCCGGGGCGCCTGCGCCTTCCGCGGCGGTCGCCGCGGCGAACCCCTACCCAATGGCGGCTCCGCCGAGAAAGCTGGACTTCCTGTTCCCTTTGCTGGCGGGGATCGCGGGCGGCAGCGGCTCGGTCCTCTACAAACTCGCCCTGGGGAAGATGCCCTCTCCCCTCCTGGGCGCGTGGGTCACAACCACGACGGGGCTTTTGATGTATCCCCTCTTGTCCTTCTGCTTCCCTCCGGGCAATCGGTTCGGCATCCGGCGGCCCGGCATCCCCTGGCTCATCCTGTCGGGGCTGACCGCGGCGGCGGCCGTTTACGGAATGGTCTCCGCCATCCAGCTGGGGCAGGTCTCCATCGTCTTCACGCTCATCCAGACCTCTCCCCTGATGGTCCTTCTGCTTTCAGTCTTCTTCCTTCGCCGACTGGAGCGCATCACGCTGAAGCTGGTCCTCGGGGCCTGCCTGACCGTCGGCGGCGGCGTCCTGGTGGGACTGTTTTAAATCCTTTCCTTGGCGCGGGGGCCAAAGCCTCCGCCGTCCCCTTTTGACGGCTTTTCGATAGAAAAACCGCGACCGCCACACGATCCCCGAAACCAAGACGAAAATTAACGAGACAACGTTGGGTTGGAGCAAGGGGCTTTCGGTTTACGGCTGTAAGGGATTTGACATCTTGCGGCCAGCCGGACCGGACAAAAGATTTGATGGATAGGACTTGGCGGCGCGCCCGCCGCCTCAAGACCCGCTGTCTCAAGAAGGGCGTGCCGCGGGGGAAACCCATTTGGAGGAGGGAAGATGAGACAGCTGGGGAATCTGGTGCTTTTGAGCCTTTTCTTTGTCGTCTCTGCGGCAAGCCCCGCGCGAGCCGGGTGGGACCCGGAACTTGCAAGTCGTGCCCAAGAGACAATCGCCCGGTTCACACAGGCAGACCCGACGCTCAACACCTTTTTCGAGAAGTCCTATGGGTATGCCGTCTTCCCGAGGGTGGGCAAGGGCGCCGTCGGCATCGGGGGCGCCTATGGGACCGGCGTCGTCTATGAACGGTCGGTGAAGAACGCGGACAAGTCGGCGGAGAAGAAGGAGACCCGATGGGAGCCGGTTGGAACCGCCCGCCTGATGCAGTTCACCCTCGGGGTCCAGTTGGGCGGCCAGGCCTACAGCGAGGTCATCTTCTTCGAGGACAAGGCGACCCTGGACCGTTTCAAGCAGGGCAACTATGAGATGAGCGCCCAGGCTTCCGCCGTGGCGGCAGACAAGGGAGCCGCCACTAACGTCGACTATTCCAGCGGCGTGGCCATCTTCACGCTGGCCAAGGGAGGTCTGATGTTCGAAGCGAGTGTCGGGGGACAGAAGTTTACCTTCGAGCCGAAGGACAACGTCATGGCGGAAGGAAAGGCTCCGGGTTCAGGCTACTAACGTCTGGCCCCGGAAATTCGCAACACAAGTTCTCAGCTTCGAAACGAGCGGTGCCACTGGCAGCTTGCCTGCCAGTGGCACCTTTTCCACGGATACAGGCCGAAGTGGTGCCACGGGCGGACAAGAGGTCACAGACCTCAAGCCGCCCGTGGCGCCCCTGAGTGACGGACAGAGGACATATTCAACGAATTTCTGGGACACAACACGAGACATTCAGCGCCCGCAGGACCGGCGGCGTCCTGTCGTCCCGCCACCCTGAAACGGGCGGGGGGGTCTCGCGCGGCTCCATCCTGCCGGGCGCCAGGGGCGCGCGGCCCGACCGTCGGCGGCAGCGTCCTGGTGGGGCTTTTCAAACGGGGACTCCCCGCATCCACCGACAGCAGCGCCCCTGGAAAATCGTTCCTCCGCCACAGGCGCGTCCCCGCCTGCGCGGGGATTCAGGGCAGAGGCAAGCTCTGCCGCTACAGCCCTCGTGGCTCGCCCCCGCGAAAGCGGGGGGAGGCGGGCCTCGACGCCCTCCTAATGGCCCGCGAGGTGGTTCCACTCGGGCAGCAGGACGATGCAGTTAGGGTTCAGCCCCATGTTTTTCAAGGTGTCAACGGTTGTGACGACCTCCTCTTTCTGAAGATCGACCACCGTGATCGAGCCGTCGCTCAATCCCGGCAGGTTCAGGAGGGAATTCTGCACGAAGGCGTAGCGTTCGTCTTTCGTAAAAGCGACGTGATGGGCGCCCTCGGCCGCCGGGAGCGTTTTCAAGAACTTAGGGCTCGCCGGGTCTTGCGAGACATCGAAGATGTGGAACTGTCCGGGTTTCGCCGTCGTCACGTACAGCCGGTCGCGCCTGTTGTTGAAATACAGCTCCAGGGGCACGCCGGCCGCGATCTTCGCGAAGTCAAACGCTTCCTTGACGACGAAGCCCTTTTTCGCCGGGTTCCAAGTCGCCGCCCAGAGCGACGCGCCGTACATGTTCGTCGTGAAAGCGACGGGCGGGTTCGAGCCCGGCCTGAACAGGACCTCCACGGGGGCTTCGCGCGAGGGCGACGGCTTGCGGGAGACTTTGAGGGGGGTCAAGACCTTGCTCGTGCTCGCCTGGATGACCGCGAGCGTCTCGCCCGCGTCTTTGAGGTCCGTGTGGCGCACCGTGCTCGTCACCAGCATCCGGTCAATGCCGTTGTGAACGGCGATTCCGTGCGGGTAAGTCTTCGGAAGCGGGATCTCTCCCTTGACCTTGTCCGCCGCCACATCGCCGACAACCACGTTCCGTGAGCCCATGCAGGTCAGATACCAGGTCTTGTTGTCATCGGAGAAGACGACGTCCTCGCCGATTTCGCAACCCGAGACGTCGATCTTTTTCAGGCGATACGGGAAGCGCCGCATGTCCATCACGTGCAGGACGTCTTTCCCGAAGGCGGTGACGTACGCCTTGGTCATCGTCTTGTCGTAGAAGATGTGGTGGGAGTGGAAGTCGGGGGGCAGCGGGATGTCCATCAGGATCTTGCCGAACGTCGGGGATCCCGGATCGACGTCCAGGACCATCAACCCCTCCCGGCGCTCTTTCGGTCCCCCGAGATTCGGCGACTTCGATTCGTAGTTGACCATGGCCAGGATCTCGGCCCGCAGTCCGGCCGCGGAGAGTAAGGTGGCGAGGACGACGCCGAGAGCCGATCCGAGCAGTCGCTTCATGACACCCCCCTTTTTTGGCTGTTGGAAGCACACGCCTCTTGCGCAAGCCTGTTGCGCCCATCGGCAGATACCCGATTGTAACCAATGAGGCAATCCGTTCTTGAGCGGAGCGAGAAATCTCCCCGCCATATCTTCCCAACAAGGATAGGCTTGCAGAAGACAACGGGGGCCGACATCCCCACGCTACACCCTATTTTAAAACATTCGTCCCGTTTCGCGCTCATGGAAAAGATCCGGCCGCGTCTATGAAGACGGGCTGAGCGGTGTAGCGCGCAGGCTTCAGCCTGCGCCGAATCAGCCATCTTTTGGGAGCCGGGGCTAAAGCCCCGGCGCTACACCCCTTTCGGGCGCACACCCACGGCGGCTCGGGGTCAGTGACCCCTTGAAGTCTGCGACTTCTTGGGGTCTGCGACCCCCTGGGCCACCGCGGAAAATTCCGGCCCGCCGCCGGCCTTTCTTCCCCGGGTTGACAATCGCCCCGTGGAGGATCACAATCGGTTTCCCTCCCGGTCCATCCATCGGCGCTCGCGCAAAGCGCCTTTCAGCGTGAAGGGATATGTCCCATGGCTGGCGATCTTTTTCTCAGAAACGGTGTCCTCCTCACCCTCAACCTGAAGGGGGAGGTGATCGAGGGCGGCGGCCTCCTGGTCCGCGCGGGCGTCATCGAGGCCCTCGGCCGCGACCTGAAGCCTCCCCCCGGCTTCGCCGGACCCGTCCTGGACCTCAAGGGGCAGCTCGTCCTGCCGGGAACAGTGAACTGCCACTGCCACTTCGAGGAGATGACCGTCCGCAGCCTGAATTTCGGCCTCCCCCTGGAGCCCTGGTTGCCCTACAAGGTCTCCGTCGCCAGGTTCCTGAACCTCTCGCAGGAAGAGCTCACCGCCCTCGTGACGCTCGCCTGCGTCGAGATGCTGGAGAACGGCGTCACCTCCGCCCTGCACCACATGTCGGCGGGGCCCGTCCTCCAGGACTGGCAGATGGACGCCGCGATCGCGTCCTATCAGGCGACGGGCCTCCGGGCGGTGCTCTGTCCCTTGATGTCCGACCTCCCGCTCCGGGAAACCGTCCCCCTCGACACGGCCTCTCTCCCCGCTCCCTTGAGGGCGCGGCTGGAGGCGGAGAAGGCCCCTTCGGCGGAGATCATCCTGGAGCGGATGGAGGCTGCCATCGAGAAGGCGGCGGCCGCCGGGTCTCCCCGGATCACGGCGGGCGTCGGCCCCTCCTCACCCCAGCGGTGCACGGACCGGCTTCTGCGCGGCTGCGCCGATCTGGCAGAAAGGCGCGGCGTCCCCCTCCACACCCACCTCCTGGAGAGCCGGGTGCAGGTCCACCAGGGACGCAAGGTGTACGGCGCCACCCACCCGGAACACCTCCGGAACCTGGGATACCTGAGCCCCCGGGCCTCTTTCGCCCACGCCATCTGGCTTACCGACGGGGACATCGGCCTGCTGGCCGGGCATGGATGCCGCGTGGCGCACAACCCCGGCTCGAACCTGAAGCTCGGAAGCGGCATCGCCCCCGTGCGCAAGTACCTGGACGCTGGAGTCCCCGTGGGCCTGGGGATCGACGGGGCCGACAGCAGCGACAAGGGAAGCGTCTTTTTCCAGGCCCGCCTGGCCGCGCTGATCCACTGCGTCCGGGAGGGAGGCGCCGAGCGGGGCGTCTCCCCGCTGGAGGCGCTGCGGATGGCGACGGGGGGCGGGGCGGCGGTCCTGCTGATGGAGGACCACCTGGGAAGCCTCGAGGCCGGCAAGCAGGCGGACTTGGTGGTCCTCGACCGCACGCTCAACTTCGAGCCCTGGATCGACCCCGTGAACGCGCTGGCCTTCGCCGAGAGCGGAGAGTCAGTGGACCGGGTGTTCGTCGAGGGGGAGGAGGTGGTCCGGGAGGGGCACGCGGTCCGGGTGGACCGCGAGGCCCTGCTGAAGACGGTGGAGCGGGTCGCCCGCCGGCTCCGCGACGGACTCCCCGCCGCTGTGGCCGAGGCGGATGAGCTGCGCCCCCATCTCCTCGCCCTCTCCCGGAAGTGCGCGGCTCTTCCGCTGGAGCACGCCTGAGGCGCTTGGAAGGGGCGAGGCCGCCGCGGGCCTCGCGCCGAGTCACCTGGGAGGAGAGACAGATGGCCTACATCCGGCAGATCGAGCCCGCGGAGGCGACGGGGGAACTGAAGGAGCATTACGACAGGCTCATGGAAACCTCGGGGCGCATTCCCAACATCGTCAAGCTCTCCAGCCTGAGGCCGAGCGCCATGCGCGCGGCCCAGGGCCTGTACCGGGCCGTCCTGTACGAGCCCTCGGGCCTGACGCGGGCGCAGCGGGAAATGGTCGCCACCGTCGTCTCCGCCATCAACGGGTGCGGGTACTGAGTGAATTCCCACGGAGGGTCTCTCCGTCAGGAAACCGGCGACGAGGCGCTCACGCGCCAGATCATCCAGGACTACCGCAAGGCCCAGGTGGACGACCGCACGATGCAGATGCTCCGGTTCGCCGAGAAGCTGACCCGGCGCCCCCGGGAGATGTCCCGGGCGGACGTGGCGCCCCTGCGGGAGGCAGAGATGTCCGACGAGGACATTCTCGACCTGGTGCTGGTCGTCGGCTACTTCAGCTACATCAACCGCATGGGGACAGCGCTGGGGGTGGACCCGGAACCGTGACGGCGCGGCCCGCGAGCGGGGGGGAGCAACGGGTTGACGCAGGCTCGTGATTCCGCGACAATCGCCACACGCCGAACGGAAGAGAGGCGTCGCCGGTTGGGCGCGTCCGAGCCCGGCGACGCAGTCAGGCCCTCCGAGAAAAGGGCCCCAGGTCCCGACGACCCGCCCTCGAAGCCGCGTATGGACCCGAAGAGGAACGCTGAGCCCGCGGCGTCCGCCGACCCGGACGCCCCCTGCATCCGCATCCGGGACGTGGAGGTGGTGTACCGGAGCCGGAGGAAACCGGACTTCCTCGCGGTCCGCGACATCTCCCTGGACATCCGGGAGCGGGAGCTCTTCTCCATCGTCGGCCCCACGGGGTGCGGCAAATCGACCCTGCTCTTGACCCTCAGCGGCCTGCTGCGCCCGGAGCGGGGCGAGGTGAAGATCCGCGGGGGCAGCGTGGAATCCGCCAGGGCGGCGAACCAGTTCGGCTTCATCTTTCAGGACCCCGTGCTCCTGCCCTGGCGGACCGCCCTGGACAACGTCCGGCTGCCCCTGGAGGTGACCGGGGCGCACGGCGGAGCGCAGGAGGCCCGGTGCCTCGAGCTGCTGGACTTCGTCGGCCTGAGCCGCTTCCGAAACCACTTCCCCCACGAGCTTTCCGGCGGGATGCGTCAGCGGGTGTCCATCGTCCGCGCCCTGGCCCACGACCCCTCCATCCTGCTCCTGGACGAGCCCTTCTCCTCCCTGGACGAGATCACGAAGCGGCGGCTGCACGTGGACTTTCTCAACCTGTGGGCCCGCGAGCGCAAGACGGCGCTGATGATCACCCACGACCTCTACGAGGCCGTCTTCATGTCGGACCGGGTGGCGGTCATGACGCCGGGCCCGGGGGAGATCAAGGCCGTGATGGAAGTCGATCTGCCGAGGCCGCGGACGGCGCAGATGCGGGACTCGGACGAGTTCGTGCGGCGGGCGAGAGAGGTCCGCGACCTTCTGGGAGAGTTCTGATGGCGGCGGGGGGGCCCGGGAAGGACGAAAGGCTCCGGGAGTGGCTCGAGACGTACGGCCCGGCGGCCGGCTTCCTCGTGGCGGCCCTGGCGGCGTGGCAGGCCGCGGCGACCGCGCTGAACATCCCGGCCTGGTTCATCCCCTCCCCGTGGGTGATCCTCAGGGCCTTCGCGACGACGAAGTTCCTCTGGCAGCACACCTACATCACGCTGGTCGAGGCCCTCTCCGGCTTCGCCGTCTCGGCCGTCCTCGGCACCCTCACGGCGGCGGCCATCGCCCATTCAAGGTTCCTGGAGCGGGGCGTGTTCCCCTACATCTCCCTGGCCTCGTCGATCCCCATCGCGGCGACCGCCCCCCTGCTCGTCATCTGGCTGGGGCACAACCTGATGCCGAAGATCGCCCTGGCCATGATCATCACCTTCTTCCCCATCGTGGCGAACACGGCCCGCGGGCTCATCTCGGCGGACTACCGGATGATCCGGATGATGCGCGCCCTGAACGCGTCGGAGTGGACCATCTTCAAGAAGATCCAGGTCCCCACGGCGCTGCCCTACATGTTCGCCGGGTTCAAGGTCTCCACGTCGCTCTGCCTGATCGGGGCGGTGGTCGGGGAGTTCTTCGGGGGCGACCTGGGGCTGGGCTACCTCCTGGTCCTGGCGGAGGCCGGCATGGAGACCCCGGTCGTCTTCGTGGTGATCTTTATCCTGGCCGCGGCCGGGATCCTGATGTTCCAAGCGGTCGCCTTCTTGGAGAAGAGGCTGGTATTCTGGTCGAGGCAGGACGTGGCGGACCAGAGGTAGCCGAGCGACCGGCGCAGTGCGAGGCGTCCCCCCCTTCTCCCGAGAGGAGGGGGGCGCAGTGAAAAGGAGGGTGGCGATGAACAGGTTTTGGGCATCCCGATGGGTGGTCGGATGGACGGTTTTGCTCTTCCTCCTCGGCCCCGCGGCCGGCGGGGTGTGGGCCAAGGAGGCGTCGTTCGTGATGTCCTGGATCCCGGACGCCCGCTGGGGCCCCGAGATGGTCGCCCAGTACCGCGGCTACTTCAAGGCCGAGGGGCTCGACGTGACGTTCAAGTGGACGAAGGGCGGCCGCAACGCGACCAAGGAGGTGGCCGTCGGGGCCGCGACCTTCGGCGCCATCGCCGGGTCCGACGTGCTGCCCGCCCGTGAAAAGGGCATCCCCCTGGTCTCCGTCGCATCGACGCTGCGCAACTCGGGGATCTCCTTCATTTCGCTGAAAAAGGCCGGCATCCAATCCCCCAAGGACTTCCTGGGCAAGAAGGTGGGCATCCAGCGCGGAAGCACGACGTACGTGGGCTTCCTGGCCCTGATGAACAAGTACGGGATCGATATCGACAAGCTGAACAAGATCGAGGTCGGCTTCGGCCTGAAGCCCCTCCTGGCGGGGATGGTGGACGTGCGGCCCGCCATGTTCCACAACGAGGTCGTCCTGGCCGAGCACAAGGACGTCCCCCTCAACGTCATCTGGATCCCGGAGCACGGGATCGACCTGCTCGGCAACGGGGTCGTGGCCACGGAGGAGGTGGTGCAGAGAGACCCGCAGACGATCCGGGCCTACGTCCGCGCCACCATCAAGGGCTACGAACACGCTGTGAAGGACCCGCAGGACGCCATCAAGGCCCTGTTGCAGTACAAGCCCGACCACGACCCCGTCTACCAGCTCAAGGCCCTGAAGGTGGTCCTCAGCAAGCTCGCCGTCCCCGCCAAAAACGGCAGGTTCGCCTGGGGGGACCCGCAGGAGTGGAAGAACACGCAGGAGAACCTCGTCCAGTTCGGCGTCATGAAAAAGCGGGTGGACCTGAGCAAGGCCTACACCAACGAGTTCGTGGAAGCCTACTACGGCAAGAAGTAGAGGGCGGCCGCTATAAGTTAAGACCCGGGGCGTGAGGAGGGAGGCCCCTTGCGCGCAGGCGAAGCGGTCCGGGGAGAAGAGAGACAGCCCGGGAGGCAGGGGTCCGCGCCGCGCCCCCCGGGCGAGGCGCGCGCCGAAGGCTCAAAGACAGGGCGATCAGGAGGCGGGCGGTGACGCTGCAAGAGGTGCTCGAACGGGCCGCCTGGCGGCTCGGGCAGAAGCTCTTCCTTTACGGCGACAGCCGGGAGTCCACATACGAGGGCGCGGTCGAGCGGGCTCGGAAAATAGCCGGGGCCCTGGCCTCCCTGGGAGTCCGGCGGGGGGACCGGGTGGGGATCTTCGCGGTCAACTCCACCGACTACGTCCTGGCGATGCTCGGGGCGTGGAACCTGGGGGCCATCGCCGCCCTGGTGGACGCCCGCCACGCGGCGTCCCTGGACTATTACGTGAACGACGCCGACATCGGCGTGCTCCTCTTCGGCCGAAGCCTGGCCGAGGCGGTCGAGCGGAAGCGGCCGGAGTTGAAGGGCGTCCGGCACTACGTCTGCCTGGACGGGTCCGGCGAGGGCGTGCAAGGAGCCTTGAGCTTCCAGCACCTGGCGGATTCCGCCAAGCCGGTCCGAAAAGACGTGGCGGACACCGACCCCTGCCACCTCTCCTACACCTCCGGGAGCACGGGCGCCCCCAAGGGGGCCGTCCTGGCCCACGAGCCCACGGCCGCCGCCGTGTCCTGCATCGCCGAGAGGCTCCGCCTGCGCCAGGACGACGTGACCCTCGGGCCGACGGTCCTCAGCTCCTCCTACCACCTGGTGGCGAACCTCCTGCCGGGGATGACGCGGGGCTGCGCGGTCGGGATCATGTCCTCCTTCCGCCCGGCCGAGGCCTGGCGGATCATCCGCGAGCGGGGGGTGAGCGCGTTCGTGGCCAATCCTCTCCTCCTCGCCGACCTCTTCAATGAGTGGCGGGACCGGAAGCTGGACAAAGAGACGCTGCGCATCGCGGTCTCCGGCGGCGGCCCCGTCCCGCCCGACCTGAAGCGGGCCTATCAGGAGCGGATGAAAGTCCCGCTGGTGGAGAGCTACGGCATGAGCGAGCTGGGCGGGTTCGTGGCCCTGGGGGACCCGGAGCCCTACCGCGAGGAGCATTTTTCAGCCATCGGCCCGATCCTGCCGGACAAGGACGTCATCATCGGGGATGAGAACGACCGGGAGGCCCCCATCGGCCGGGAGGGAGAAATCCTGCTGCGCAGGGGGTTCATGTGGGGGTACTGGCGGCGCCCGGAGGCGACGGAGAAGACCTTGCGGAACGGGTGGCTCCACACGGGCGACATCGGCCGCATGGACGCAAAGGGATACCTCTACCTTCTCGCCCGCAAGGGCGAGGAGATCCGGTGGGGAAAGAAGACGGTGTATCCCCGCCTCATCGAGGAGGCCCTGTACCGCAACCCGGCGGTCCAGTACTCGGCCGTCATCGGCGTGCCCGACGAGAAGGCGGGGGAGAAGCCCAAGGCCATCGTCTCCCTCTACGCGGGCAAGCGCGCAGAGGAGACGGAGCTGCGGGAGACGGTCCGGCGGGAGCTGGGGGCCGAAGAGATCCCCCCGGTCTTCGAGGTCCTGGAGGAGATGCCCATGACCGTCACCGGGAAAATCAACAAGGCCTTCCTGAAAGAGCGCGAGGCGCGCCTGCGGGAGGGCTCCGACGCCGCAAGCTGAACCGCGGGGAGATCGACATGGCCCAAGTCGCCGTGCTGGGGGCGGGCGGGGGCGGGCAGACCATCGCCGCCGACCTGACGCTGGAGGGCCACTCCGTCCGCCTCTTTGAGCATCCCAAGTTCGCCGCCAGCCTCAAGCCGGTGCG
>JACPRG010000164.1 GCA_016190025.1 Candidatus Tectimicrobiota bacterium | reverse complement strand
GCTATGAAGCGAGTCCTGAAACTGCCTTCATGTCGCCCATCCGTTCTCGGGCCGCAGATGCTCGGATGGGTGATCGATTGACGCGGCGGTAGAGTCGGGCTCTTGCCCGCAGGCCGGACAAATTGAATTGCCGGCGTAAAAAAGCGAAAAGGGGCGGTGGACATCCCACCGCTCCTTTTTTATTGGGGCCGCCCGCGCGGGGCAACCCGCTCAGCGCCGCTTGCGGAAGGAGCGCCCGGAGCTTCGGGGGGGGGGTCGGGCCGCGGCAGGCCGCCGGCCCTCCTCAAGGTCCAGGACATAGGCGAAATCCCCGTAATCGAAACCCGCCTCCCGGCCCCGGGGGATCCGCTGATTCATGAACCTCTCGATGGCTTCCAGCAGGCGCTCCTCGTCGAAGCTGACCAGCGTGATGGCCCAGCCCTTGGCCTCCGCCCGGGCGGTCCGGCCGGTGCGGTGCACGTAATCCTCCGGGTTCTCCGGCACGTTGTAATTGATGACGTAGGTAATGCCGACGATGTCGAGACCCCGGGCGGCGATGTCCGTGGCCACCAGGATGCCCTTGCCCTTGCGGAACGCGGAAAGCGCCTGCTCCCGCTCCTTCTGGCGGCGGTCGGAGTGGATCAGGTCGATGGCGAAGCCCTCCCGCTCGAGCACCCGGGCGATGTGGTCCACGTCCTGCCGCGTCCGGGCGAACAGAAGGAGCTTGTCATACTCGCGTCTGCGCAGGATGTGGAGCAGGAGGTCGAGCTTGCGGGCCTTCGGGACGGGATAGGCGACGTGCTCTATCCCCTCCGCGGGCGCCGCCCTTCGGCCGGCCTCCACGGTCACGGGGTCCGTGAGCGCCGCCCCGGCCAGGCCCTGGATCTCCACCGGCATCGTCGCCGAAAACAGCATGGACTGGCGCTTTTTGGGAAGGAAGGACAGGATCCGCCGGATGTCCGGCGCGAACCCCATGTCCAGCATCCGGTCCGCCTCGTCCAGGACGAGGAACCGCAGGGCCCGGAAATGGACGTTCTTTCGTCTCAGGTGGTCCAAAAGCCGGCCGGGCGTGGCCACCACCACGTCCACACCGGACGCTAGGCGCTGGGCCTGCCGGTCGATCCTGGCGCCGCCGTAGACCAGGGCGACCTTGACCGGGGTGAACCTCGCCATGGCCTCGAAGTGCTCGGCCACCTGGATGGCCAGCTCCCGCGTGGGCGTCAGGATCAGGGCGCGCGGATCTTTCCCTTTCCCCTTCTCCAGCCTCTCCAGGATGCTGAGGGCGAAGACCCCCGTCTTCCCCGTGCCCGTCTGGGCGCAGCCGATCAGGTCCCGTCCGGCCAGCGCGGGCGGGATGGCCTCCACCTGAATGGGCGTCGGCTGTTTCCAACCCAGCTTCTCAACGGCCCGGACCAGCGGCCGGGAAAGACCCAGCTCTTCGAACGGATCCTTCGAGCCCGGCGGGGGGGAGGTCTCTCCCGGGGCCTGTGAAACTTCCATCGCGACGTTTTCCATCGAACACCTCAATTTCTGTCACAAAAAAAGGCCCGGCGCGAAAACCGAGCCTTCCCGGCGGTTTTTGAAAGGCCCCTGTTGATGGGGGGTCGCCCGATCCAGATTCCGCGGGCTCTCCGCCAGGAGAACCCCACATCCGCACAGATCGCCTTCCCCCCTTCGGTCATTCAAACAAAGCCAAAACGCGTAAATCACCATTTTCTCTCATGTTATTCTCTCTGAGACCCTTTCGCAAGAAAATTCAACGCCGCCCGCGCGGCCGGCGTCCCCTTTCTTTCGTGCGCGCGTCCTTCTCGGCGACCCGCGACCGTCGTTTTGCGCCCGGGCGCCCAGGCTCCGACCGGAGCCCGGCAATCAGGCTCACTGGTAGGGGAGGCTCTGGACGCCCTCCCGCTCCCTCCGCTCCATCTCCCGCCGAATGAGGCCGACCGCAGAGGAGAAAGGGAAAATCTCCCGCGTCACGCGGAAGTCCGGGTCCGTCGAGAGGGGGTGCCAGTAGACGCCGTCGCGGTCCACGCAGACCTCCGGGATCAGCCGGTCGCTGTAGAGAGGCTTCCCCTGCATTGAGAAACCTCTTCGGACCAGCGGGCGGATGAAAACATCCTCCCGGTCCAGTCCCCTGGAGGAAAAGAAGTCCGCGAGCCGCCCGTCCTGGTTCTCCGCCTCGGGTGTGGCCGTCCCGCCGATGCGGACCCGAAAACCCTCCTTCAAGAGCGCCTCCAGGCCGCGCATCGTCCGCCGCCAGCTTCCGGCCCCCCGGTAGAGGTCGTTGAGCTCCGGGTTGGCGCTGTCCACGCTGACCTGGAGGGCGAGATCCCGCCGCGGCAGAGCGGCCAGGCGCTCCAGACGCTGGGGGGTGAGGACCGTGGCGTTCGTCAGAACCGTCGTGGAGATCCTGGGCAGGGCGTAGTCCAGGAACTCGAAGACCTGGGGCAGGAGGAAGGGCTCCCCTCCCGTCAGGTAGAGGTCATCGAAGCCGAGAGGGAGGGCCTCATCCACCACCCTGCGGAACGTCTCGATCGTCATGGCGCGCGGCTCGGCCTTGGGATGGGAGCGGACGACGCAGTAAGAGCACGAGAGGTTGCAATCGTAATTGGTGTAAACCCAAAGACGGGTGGACAACTGAAAGGGCATCTCCTGGTTCCATTCAGCGAAGAGAATCAACTGAGGCGGACTGAGACGCGATCCCCCCTCGAAAAGACGGATTTCTCCCCGCGGGACCCGGGGGTCCCTCGAAACGTGTAAACACAAATCATCTTGGCATAATTCCCGGCCCTGCGAAAGCGTCGGGAAGCCCTTGGCAATGCACCTTTTACGTGGGGAGAAGAGGCGGGTGCCTCCGGTGCCTTGATGGCCGTCGGAGCGCTCCTCTATCATGGGAAACGGATTCCAGCGCGACCGCCTTCCCCGGACGCCCAAAGGGCGCCCACACACCCCCGGAGAGCCGCCCATGCGATTCAGCGTCGCCATCCCCAGCTGTATGGAGGGCCTGATCTATCCCTACCCCTTCGCCGGCCCCGAGCAGATCATCCGCATCTCCGTCGAGGCGGAGGCCATGGGGTACGAGGCCGTCTGGCCCAACGACCACATCACGACGCAAAACTACGTGGCCCGGATGTGGCCCAAGCCCCCCCGCTTCTACGAGCCTTTCGTCCTGCTCTCCTTCGTCGCGGCCGCCACGAAGACCCTCAAGCTGGCCACCGGAGTGGCCGTCCTGCCGGTGCGGGAGCCCATCATCCTGGCCAAGCAGGCTGCGACGCTGGACGTGTGCTCCGGCGGGCGGGTGATCCTCGGGGTCGGCCTCGGCGCTTACCGGGAGGAGTACCGGGCGGCCAACCCCGGCGACGCCCCGGACCGAGGAAAGCTGATGGAGGAGCGGCTCGCCGCCCTGCGGGCGCTGCTCGGAAAAGAGAAGGCCACGTTCGAGGGCCGGTACGTCCGCTTCCGCAACGTGGAGATGTACCCCAAGCCCCTCCAGAAGAGACTCCCCCTCTACATCGGCGGAAACTCCTGGAAAGGGGTGGACCGGGCGGCGCGCTTCGGGGACGGCTGGTTCCCGGCCATCCTGACCCCCGAGGAGATCGCCGAGCGCGTGAAGCACATGGGCGAGGCGGCCCGGGAGGCGGGCAGAAGTCTTCGCCAGATCGACGTCGCGCCCCAGTTGGGGGTCGCGCTGGGCAAGACGGAGTCCCAGGCGCGGCGCACCTTTCTCTCCTCCCAGCTCTGGCACCACCTCCAGTCCCTGCGCAAGTCCACGCTGAAGGGCCAGTCCCTTTCCGACATCGGCGCCAACAACCTCGTCGGAACCCCGCAGCAGGTGATCGACCGGATCGGGGCCTATCAGGAAGCCGGGGTGACCCACTTGGCGGGCATCATGTTCGGCGTGAACAGCGTCCGCGCGTTCCTGAGCCAGATGGAGCGGTTCGCCGCCCGCGTCATGCCGGCCTTCCGGTAAAGCCGGGCACCCGGCCCCCGGTCGTCCTCGCCGCGAGCAGCCGCCCGCTTCAGGGAGACGGGGTCCCATGTTAAGATTTTAGAGATTCGGTCTGTCATTTCGGGGAAAGCTCTCGGGGCAGAAGCGGCGCCTCATTCACACCGGGACGCCAGGCTTTCCAACCGGGCCTCGCAGCCCTTTTTCCCCTGGGGGGGACCATGAAGCAGAGACGGCTGGTCTCGGCGGTTTCACTGGCAGCCATCCTGGCATTTGGACTTTTCTCGCGGGCCAGCGCCCAGACGGCGGCCAAGGCGGACCTGCGCAACGCACAAGGAGAGACCGTAGGCAGCGCCACCCTGACTCGGGAGAGGGACGGGATCACGATCTCGGTGCGGGTCTCCAAGGTCTCGCCCGGCGTCCACGGCTTCCACATCCACGCGGTCGGCAAGTGCGAGCCTCCTTTCACCTCCGCGGGGGGGCACTTCAACCCCACGAATCAGAGCCACCCCAACCACGCCGGTGACCTGCCCGTCCTCCTGGCGAAGGCGGACGGCAATGCGTCGCTTTCCTTCAAGACGGACCGCTTCAAGCTCGCGGACCTCTTTGACGCCGACGGCAGCGCCTTCATCATCCATGCGGGCCCGGACAACTACGCCAACATCCCGGCTCGCTACAAACCCGCCCCGGACAAGGCCACCCTGGGCACCGGGGACGCCGGGGGCCGCGCCGCTTGCGGGGTCATCATGAAGTGAGGGAAGAAGATGGAATTCCACCGACGGCACGGTAAAGTTCACCTGGTGGAGCGTGTGTCCCTCCGCCCACCCGCTTATGAGGAGACAGAGAAGATGAAACGCATATTCTTAGCGTCGGGGCTGGTATTCACCCTCATTTTCGGGGTTGGCGCCTTCTCCAGCGTCTGGGCGTGGAGCTGCCCGAAGAGCTGCGGCGACGCCCAGGCGGCCATTCAGGAGGCGGAAAGCGGCACAAAGGCAGCGAAGGGCGACCGGAAATCCCAAGGCCAAATTTTGATCAACCGGGCAAAAAGGCTTCACAAAGACGGATTGGCGAGCCATCAGAAGGGAGGGAGTCCCTATGACCACTCCCTGGCCGTGGCGCGCTGCGGCGCCTCCCTGTCCTACGCCAAGGCCGCTCTGGTCCACGTGAAGGGCCAGTAGAGCAAAGACGGGCGGGGGGGATCACCCCCCGCCCGCACATCTTGAGGGGGATTCCCCTTGCATCCGGGCGGCGGCCTCGAGGGCGCGCATCCGGTCCCCGGGCGAGCCCTGCAAGAGCAGGACCGCCACGTCGAGGCCCGCGGCGGAGAACTCGGCCAGACGCTCGCGAAACTCCCCCTCGTCCCCCGAGACCGAGTGGCTGCGGATGACCTCGTCGCCGATCAAGCCCTCCGCGCGTGCCCAATCCCCCCGCGCCACCGCGTCCGCCAGGGCCTCGCGGTCAAGCCGCGCGCCGGACAACTCCAAGCTGCGGGCGTGGTGCGGGCCGCGGAGGATGAACGCCAGCGTCCGCCGGACCACCCGGTAGGCGGCCTCCCGGTCAGAGGACAGGGAGGCTGCGACGACGGAGGCAATCATCGTCTCCTCCGGGCGCTTTCCCGCCTCGCGGGCCCCTTCTCTCACGGACTCCGCCCCCCACCGGACGTAGGCCGGAGAACACCCGCCGGAGAAGAGGGCGCCGTCCGCGTCCTTCCCGGCCAGGCGGAGCATGCCCGGGCCGACGGCCGCCAGATAGAGCGGAACCGGGGAGACGGGAGGGAAATCGAGCCTGCGCTCCTTGACGCCGCGGGCCGCGCCGGGATGGCCGAGCCCGGCCTCCCCCGCGAGGGCGGAGCGGACGACCCGCAGGGCCTCTTTCATGGTCCGGAGCGGGCGGACCGGCTCGAGGCCGATGGCCTCCAGGTCGTCGGGTTGTCCCGTCCCCAGGACGGCGCGGACCCGGCCGGGCGCGCGCTCGGCGAGAGTGGCCAGCGTCATGGCGATCAGGACCGGGTGCCTCGCGTAGGGGCTCACCGCAGTGGGGACGACGGCGAGGCGCCGGGTCTCCCCGAGAACGGCCATGGCGGGCGTTAAGGCGTCCCGGTAGAGGATGTGTTCGGCGATCCAGACCGAGTCGAGGCCCAGCTCATCGGCTTTGCGGATAAGCCCGAGGGCCGCCGGGAAAGGGGAAAAACCGTCGTACATCAATCCGATGCGCACTGATCGCCCCCTGGAAGACGTCCCCGGCGCCCGGGCCTTCCCGGCCTCGCCCTCCGAAGGTGAAAGGCATCATCAAGCCGCGCCCCTTTTGTTTTCCAAAACATGCTACCATGTCTGAAGAGGGAGCATTTCGCAATCGTTTCGTGAGGATCTGGATCATGTTCCGCCGGGCGAATCCGGGCCTGCCTGTGTTCTCGACGCTTCTCGTCGCCGCGCTCCTCCTTTCCTCCCTGGAGGCCCCAGCCCAGCAGCCGGGAGGGCCAAGTCAAAGCGACACTAGGTCCATCATCGATTGGTTCGACGGCTCCTACGTCCGCGGGGAGGATGATTCGGACCGGCGGGCGGAGCGCATGGCGAAGGCCAAGGCCATGGAGCAGGCGGCGGAACGGGTGGGGGTCTACGTGCGCAGCGACACGTTCGTCAGGAACGAGATGCTGGCCGCCAGCGTCGTCCGGACCTCCACCGGCGAGGTGAAGATGCGCGTCGTGGGCCAGAAGCCGTGCGCCTACGACGACCCGAAAGAGCCGCGCCGAATGCGCTGCCGCCTCCAGATCGAGGCGTTTTACGCCGTCGCGTCCAAGGTGTCCGGGCCCAAGGAAGACCCCTTCCTGGCTCCATCGGGACCCCTGACCGTCCGCCTCTCTTCGGACAAAAGGGTGTACAGGAAAGGAGAGGAGATCATCCTGTCCGTCCGGTCCAACAAGCCGGCCTACGTGCGGATCGTGACGGTCAACCCAGCCGGAGAGGTCATCCAGCTGTTCCCCAACGAGTATCGGCCGGACAGCCGCATCGGGGGCGAAGACAAGACGCACTCCATCCCCGACCCCCGGCTCGATCGGTTCCGGCTGGAGGTGACCCATCCCCCCTTCGGCCGCGAGCGGTTCATCCTGTACGCCAGCACAGCGCCGCTCCCCAACATCAAGCTCTCGCCCCTGGGACTGGGGCTCGGCCGGTTCGAGGGGACCCGAAGGGAGCTCGACGTGAGGACGCGGACCATCGGGGTCGTCCCCGCTGAATCCGTCTCTGCCGGCGGCCCGGAGGCAAAACTGGCCGATTTTTATCAGACCGAAATCGAAGTCGAAACCCGCCCCTGAGGGAATGGATGGAATTTCCCCCCGCCTTGAAGCGTTACACGGACAGAAGCAAATAGCGGAAGAGCGCCGGCCATTCACGGGAGACCGGACTTTCCGAAGCCGACCATGGACTACACAGAGTTCAAGAAAAGCATCGACCTGTACCTGGACGGGGAGCTGGACGCGCCCTCCTCCCTGAAGTTCCAAGAGCTTGTGGAGACTGATCCCAAGTGCAGGGAGCTTCTGGAGCGGGAGGAGCGGCTCCGGAGCCGGGTGCGCGAAGAGCTCTCCCGGGAGCGCGCCCCCGAAAGGCTGCGGGCGAGGGTCCTGAAAGACATCCGCCGGGAGGACCTGCGGCAGAGCCTGACCTCCTTCAGCGGCTGGCGGGCCGCGGCGGCGGTTCTGCTGGCCGTCGTCATCGGCGGCGCGGTCTACCTCCGGTACGATCAGCGCGAGCTCTCCCGCCTCATGGAGAGCTCAATCCGGGCTCACCAGCTTTACGCCGAGGTGGCCAAATCCACCGAGTTCCGGGCCGACAACGAGCGCGCCCTTCTCCCCCTGATCCAAAGGAGCGTGGAATTCCGGGTGGCGTTCCCCTCCCTGGCTCAAAAAGACATCAAGATGTTGGGGGGCCGCATCACCCTCCTCGGGGATCGCAAAGCGGCCCTGACCTTTTACGCGCGGGGCAACAAACGGCTGTCCCTGTTCACCCTGGAGAACCGGGGCGTCCGGCTTCCGGGGTGGGGCGGCAAGGAGATCAACAGCCGGGTGGTGTACTTCCGGGAATCGGGCGGCTTCCGCGTCGCGGTGTGGAAGGACGGGGAATGCGTCTACTCGGCCGTGGGCGAGATCACAGAAGGCGACCTGACGAAATACCTGGCCGCCGGCTTCCGGGAGATCGTCCGCCCGCAGGGCTGTTGCCCGCCGCAGGGCTCTTGAGCTCGGGCTCACGGGCGGCCCGCCGCCTTCTTTTCCCGCAGGGGGCGGCAAGGCCGAGCGCCGGTGGAAGAGAACCGGCCCCTTTCACCTATGAGTCAGCCTCGGCCCCGCCCAGGTGACGCTTGGCTTCCTGGTACTCCCGGCGAAGCCTCTCGAGGAGCTCCTGGGCGAAATCATCCGGCGCTTTCCGCTCGGGCGCCCGGGCGCAAAGCTCCTTGGTCTTTTCCAGGGACTGGAGCAGGTTCCGGCAGGGCGGGCAGTCTTCGACGTGCCGGCCCACCTTCGCCATAAAACCCGGGTCCAGCTCCTTGTCCATGAACTCGGAGAGGACCGGGAAGACGTCCCCGCACTCAATCCACCAGCGGCGACGCCTGGAAGGAATGAGCCAATCCAACAAGTGCCGGATTAACACGCCGACCTCATCCTCTCTCCCCCGCCCGTTTCAGCCGATCGAATCCCTCATCGAGAAGCCGTCATCCTCTCCAGCTCCCTCCGGACGAAAAGCCTCGCCCGGTGCAGCCGGGACTTCACGGCGGGAACCGAGATCCCCACCATCTCGGCGGTCTCCGCCGCCGACCGGTCCTCCAAGTCTCGGAGCACCAGGACCGCCCGGTACTCTTCGGGCAATCTGGCGATGGCATTTTCCAGCAGCGTCCTGCCTTCCTTCTCTGCAAAGACCTCCTCGGGCGTCGGTGGCCGGAGGCTCATGCCCTCCCGCTTGGAAAGCTGAAACTCCTCCAGCGTGAGGTCCTCGATCGATTCGGGACGGTACTTGTTCCGCTTCTGGAGAAAGGTGTTGACCGCGATGCGGTGAAGCCACGTCCCGACGGACGATTCCCCCCGGAAATCCCCCAGGCTCCGGAACGCCTTGAGGAACGTGTCCTGCAGCACGTCCCGCGTCTCGCTTTCGTCCCAGGACATCCGGAAAACGGCGTTGTAGAGGCGGTCCTGGTAGCCGAGGACGAACTCATCGAAGGCCTCCACCTCTCCGCCGCGGAAGCGCGCGAGGGCCTCGCGCTCCCAGTCCGCCGCGACTCCCTGGGGCGTCCCTTCCCCTTTTTCGCGGGACACCGGAGCGCTCAATTCGTTAGACCTCTCGACTTCAGGAAAGGATTCACGGATTCACCGGAATTTTTCGGAGATCTCCCCGACCCGCGCATGGCCCCGAAGCCCTCCGCTCCCCCCCACCTTGTAAAAACAGAAAGCCCTTGGGTTTATTTCCGGCGGGCCGCCTCAATGCGCGCGAGGCCCGCGAGCAAGAAGCTCCGCAGGGATCAGCGGGGGCTTTCAAAAAGCCCCCCGCGTCAGTCCCCCTTCTTACTGAAGGCGCTTGGCGAAGAGCGCCAGCGCGCGCGACCAGGCGTCTTTCGCGGCCTCGGCGTTGTAGCGGACCCCGCCCGTGTCGTTGTGGAAGGCGTGCTCCACCCCCGGGTACATCTTCATCTC
>JACPRG010000163.1 GCA_016190025.1 Candidatus Tectimicrobiota bacterium | reverse complement strand
CTGAACCAGTCCCGCAGATAGGCGAAGAGAAGGCCGGCCGTCAGCAAGACCAGATGGGCGCCGCCGATGGCGCGGACCGAGAGGGTGCGCCGTTCCCGCCGGATGAGGCAAAAAAGACCGCCTGCGGCGGCCAAAACGGCCTGGAGAACTATCCCGGTGACGAGGGCCGCCAACAGATAGCTGCTGAGAACCGTCGCCGCGACGTTCAGGTGGATGGGGAGATACTGTCCCAGGACCAGGGGGCGGATCAGGGACAGGACAGCGTGCTCGCTCACGCCAAAGAGGAAAACTCCGACGACCCACAGGGCGATTGGCGCAAGCCAGAACGGGAAATAAAAACGAAAGAAGTAGCTCTTTGGGCCGGGCTCCCCCCTCGTCTCATGCATCAAATTGCCTCTCGAATCCCCAGGGAGGCTCAGGCGTCCCCTTTATCGAGTTGTCAGCCGCTTATTCCTGCTGCGACAGCCGGGAGGCATCCTCGAGCGCCCTCATGTATGTCGAGACCCGGGCAGCGAAGGGGCTTGCACCTGGGTGCCTTCCCTTCGGATTAGACACGGGAGGGTTCCCGGAAGCCGATTTTGCGGCCCCGCCTTCGCTTTGGGACGTTTCGGCGCAGAGCCGGGCACGCGACCTCTCTGCCGCCCCTCCCTTGCGCCCAGCGCCCTATATGCGAACGCCCAGGGGGGCGAAGCAAGCTGATTTTTTTGTGGGGAAAGGTCCTTGTCAAGGAGCGGGAAGGGCATTGAGGTTTCTCAGGTTGACGGCGTCGCAGCCGTCTGGTAGTGTGCCATGGGACGGGGGAGGGTGGTATTCCTTTTGCACATTTTCATCGGGGATTCCGCCCCGATGCCTGATGGAAGCGGTTGTCGAAGCCTTCCGGAAGGGGTTGCGCGGAAATTGGTGGGCATTTTTTTCCGGGTGAAAGGGCGGATCCGGCTGATCTCTGAGTACCGGAGGGGAAATTTCGGAAGGTGTCCTTGATGTTGCGCGCTGAGGAAGAGTGAGCCGTGGACCGCCTGGATATCCAAGTCCTCCTTGAGAAGCTGGATCAACTGCCGAGTCTTCCTTCCGTCGCCATCGAGCTGCTGGAGAAGGTCCAGAAAGAACGGGTCGGCGCCTCGGAGATCGCCCGCCTCATCGAGAAAGACCAGGGCCTCACCCTACAGCTCCTCAAGCTCTCCAACTCCGCTTTTTACCACCGCGCCCAGGAAGTCCAGACCGTCAAGGACGCCGTTGTGGCCGTCGGGCTGGACGCCGTCAAGATGCTGGTGCTGAGCGTCTCGGTCCTGAAGATTTTCGCCGGCGGGAAAGAGGAGGAGAGTCCGACGTTCGATCCCCGCCGCTTCTGGCTCCATTCTCTCGCCTGCGCCACCGGGGCTCGGATCATCTGTGCGAAAAAGCACCCCGCGCTCGCTGAGATCGCCTTTGTGGCGGGCCTGCTTCACGACGTCGGCAAGGCGGTGTTGAACGAGCTCGTGCCCGAGAGTTACGCGAAGGTGGTGGCCCTGGGCCGCTCCCGGCAGCTCAGCGCGCTGGAAGCGGAGCGCAAAAGCGTGGGGGTGGATCACGTGGTGGTCGGCAAGCTGCTGGCCGAGAAATGGAATCTTCCGGCTTCTCTGCGGGACGTCGTCTGGCTGCACCACCAGCCCGCCGTCTACACCGGCCCGGAGGATATCCGGTTCGTCCTGGCCGGCGTCCACGTCGCCGACTGGATCTGCAACCATTACGGCCTGTCGGCGGACCCGGAGGCGGGTTTCCTGGCGGCCGATCGGGAGGAGATGGAACGCCTGGGCCTTCCGGTCGAGGACGTGTACCGAAAGCTGCGGGAGGAGCTGCAAGAGTCGCTTTCCCTGTTCGACGTGGTGAAGCCCTCGGCGGACTTGTTGCTGGAAGTCCTCCAGAGGTCCAACCAGCAGCTGGGGAGGATGAGCCGGAAGGTCCACCAGGCCTGGGCCGCCCTGAAGCGCAGGAACTCCGTGGTCGAGGCGTTGGCGGCGATGGGGGAGAGCCTCCAGCCGATCATTCACCTGACCGACGTCGCGCAGACCGTCGCGGCGGGGACCCTGCGGGGCGTCGATGCCGACGCCGTCGCGCTTCTGGTTTTCGTCGGAGGCGGACGCTTCTTGCAGGCGATCGCCCGCCGGTGCGACCAGGAGGATGTCAAGACCGAGATCAACATTACCCAGAAGGAGTCCAACAAGGGGTTCGTGGTCGCCGAGGGCTGGATCGAGGGGGACCGGGTTCAGCTGGTGGCGGGCGGGCGAGTGGTGGGATACATGACCGCCTGGTACGATCCCCTCCGTTGCTCTCCCCATCGGAACACCACCGCGGACATGACGCTCTTCGCCCAAATGGGCGCTCCGGCCTTGGAGCGGGCCCGGCTGCGCGCTTTGGTGGATGAGAAATTGGAACGCATGCCGGCCGCTCCCCCGAGGACCGAGCAGCCCGCGGAGGGCGGCCCTTCGGAACCGGCCGGCGGGTCCGAGAGGGATTATCAGCTTTTCAAAGAGGTGTTGGCGGTCATCGGCCACGAATTCAACAACCTGCTCACCGGCGTCCTGGGGCAGGCCGAGCTCCTGCAGTTGCGGGAGAAGGACCCGGAAAAGAAGAAGCGGCTTCAGAGCATTGAGAACGCGGCCACCGACGCGGCCGACCTGATCGCCCGGTATCGGAAGAAGTTCGGCCGGACGCTTTCCGGGAACCGGCAAAACGTCCTCGACCTGGAGCAATTGGCGCGGGAGGTCCTGGAGCTCCAAGGCCAGCAGGGCGCGGGCCGGTCGGGGGGGCGCGAGATCACGCTGGAGGTCCAGCCCGGCGGACCCTGGCTCGCCCTGGGAAACGTCTCCGAAATCAAAGAGGTGTTCATCAACCTGTTGCTGAACGCCCAGGACGCCACGGCGGGGAAGGGGGAGGTCTCGATCAGCGTGGGAGGCCAGGGCAAGCACGCGTTCGTCCGCGTGAAAGACACCGGCCACGGCATTCCCCCGCAGATGCTGGGCCGGATCTTCGATCCCTTTTTCACCACGAAAAAGGGGCAGGGCACGGGCATCGGGTTAACCATCAGCCGGACCATCCTGAAAAATCACGGCGGGGACCTCAAGGTCTCCAGCCGGCCCGGGGAAGGCAGTGCCTTTGAGGCCCAACTGCCCCGGTGGAGGGGTGAAATCTCGAAGAACAACTCCCTGGAGGATCAGGCCTCTTTCCGGCGAAAGGTGAAGGCCCTCCTGATGGAGGACAACGAACAGACCCGGGAAACGGTACGGGACATGCTCCACTCCATCGGGGTCGATGCGGATTGCGTCGGCGACGCCGCGGAGATGGAGGAGAGGCTTCAACGGGAAGTGTATGACCTGGTCCTGATCGACCTCAAAGAGTCGACTGTCTTGGAGACGATCCAGGCGATTAAGAACCGCGGCGTTCCCGCCCCCGTGTTGCTGGTCACCGGCAAGCGCGATGAAGCCGAGGAAGAGCTCCCCGAGCGGTTGGGCCTGGAGGGCGTGCTGCTCAAGCCCTTCACCATGCGGCAGTTGTCCAGCGCGGTGAACAAGGTTCTGGAAGGCTCCGCCTCGGACCCCCGCGGGCCCCGCCCCGGCGGCCTCTTCCGAGCGACCCCGAAAGGCTCCGCGAGAGAATAAGCGTCCTCCGCTCCCCCCAGACCGGCCCAAGGCCGGGCCAAGACCGGGCCTTGACGGTCTTCGGCACAGGGGCGGCGCTTCCTGTTCACCCTCCCTGCCTTTTCTCGGGAATCTTCCTCTCGGGTTGCCCCCGCACCAGGTCCTCCAAGGCTCGGAGCCGATCCGGGTCCAGGCCCTCAATCCCGCGAACCTTCTGAAGAAAGCCCGCCCCGTCCTCATACGCCATCTCGCTCAGCTCGGGCGCGATCCGGTACGCCCCGGTCAGCTTGGCCTCAAAGGCCCAGCGGACGAGCGGGCCGATCCATTCGAGGATCTTGCGGGGAACCGGATTCTCGACGTAGAGGTAGGCCCGGATGGAGAGCGTTTGCTCCGCGGAGGGGGTCTCGGGGTTCCGGGAGGGCGCCCCTTCGATGGTTTCGACGACGTAGGAGCGGGCGCGAAGGTGAAGACCGACCCGCGAGAAGAGGGGGTGCTCATAGGTCCCTTTCGCCAGGTAGGCGACGCGGTCCGCCTTTCGCTCCACCGGCCAGAAGATCCCCCGGGCGTATCCGTGAGAGATCCGGTAGTGGTTTTTCTCCGGCCGGACGTGGAATTTTTCGTGGCCCAGTCCCCGGTTGACGGCCGCCGCGAAGTCGGGGTGTTCGATAAAGAACTGAAAGACCCTCACGTCGGCCCGGAAGGTCATCCGCCGCCGCGTCTGGAAGGTGGCGTTTTTCAGGATCTCTTCGGCCGATTTCCGGTCTTCGGGCCGGTACCCTTCGAGGGACGGGGCCTTGGCCGGCTCTTGGGCGAACGCCGCAGCCGCCCACAAAAGCGCCCCCGCCAGAAGAAGGGCCTCCCAGCCCGCCTGTCTGTCTCTCCTGCGCCGCTGTCTCATGGTCTTTTCAGGAAAGGCCGCCGGTCCGGGGAAAAGACCCATGCCCTTGCAAGGGGTTTCCACCCTCCAGTATTCCCGAACGGGGCTTTTGTTTCCAGGCGGGGATGAAGGGTGGATTTCCCGCGGGGGTCCTCGTCGGACGGCGCGCCCCGGCGTTCCCCGCAAGGCCGGCCGTCCGGTTGGAGACAGAGCCGCTCCGGTCAGGGAGCGGCGGTGCCGGGCGCGGGCGGAGAGGCTGAGACCGTCTTGCGGGAGGAGCGCATCAGCGGCGCGTAGGCCTTCTGCGTATAATCGCGGACCATCCGGTCGGCGCTGAACCGGACCGCCAGGGTCGCCATCGAGGCCTTGATTTTCTGGATCCAGCCCTGCGGGAGACCGTCCTGGCCGCGCGCGTAGTAGAGGGGGATGATCTCTTTCTCCAGGAGGTCGTAGAGGGCGCCGGCGTCGTGGCGGTCCTGCTCCTGCTCGGAGGGGAAGTCCGCGCGGTTGCCGATGGCCCAGCCGTTTTGGCCGTCGTAGGCCTCGTCCCACCAGCCGTCCAGGACGCTGCAGTTCACCGCGCCGTTGAGGGCGGCCTTCTGTCCGCTGGTGCCGGAGGCCTCCAAGGGCCGCCGGGGGGTGTTGAGCCAGAGGTCGGCGCCGCCCACCAGAAGACGCGCGAGCCGTATGGTGTAGTTCTCGATGACGACGATGCGGCCGAAAAATGCGGGGTCCTTCGAGTACTGATACACCCGTTGCAGCATCATCTGGCCGGGCTCGTCGGCGGGATGGGACTTTCCCGCGAAGATGATCTGGGCGGGCCGGTCCGGCTGGTGCAGCAGCGCCCGAAGACGGTCCGGGTCTGTGAAGAGGAGCCCGGCCCGCTTGTAGGTGGCAAAGCGCCGCGCGAAGCCGATGGTGAAGGCATCGACGGAAAACATCTCCTTGGTCGCCGCCAGCTCGTCGGGCCCCGCGCCGTGGCGCGCCCACTGATTCATCATCTGCTGCCGCACGAACCGGAACAGCCGGTCTTTCTGGCTCTGGTGGGCCGTCCAGAGGTCGGCGTCCGGGATCTGGGCGACGCACTGCCTCCACGTCCCGTTTTCCTCGTGGAACAGCTCTTGCCAGTCGAGGCCGCGGCAGCGCTCCAGGGCCTGGCGGATGTCCCTGCCGATCCATGTCGCCGTGTGGACCCCGTTGGTGATCCCGGTGATGGGCGCCGCCCCTTTCACCGCGGCCTCCCGGATCCATCCCCACATCCGCCGGCTGACCTCGCCGTGAAGGGCGCTGACGCCGTTGCAGAACGCCGAGAGGCGGAGCGCCAAGACGGTGAGGCTGAAGGGGAGGCCTCGGCGGCCGTCGCCCGGCTCCGTCCCCAGGGCCAGGAGCTCCTCCGGCTGGATGCCGCTGCCTTCGCAGAAGGGGCGCAGATGCCTTTCCGTCAGGGCCCCGTCGAACTGTTCCTGGCCGGCCGGAACAGGGGTGTGCGTCGTGAAGACGGTTGCGGCCCGGACCTGCGCGACGACCTCGGCCAGGGACTTGGCGCCCGCCTGGAAGATCTCGCGGGCTCTCTCCAGGCAGAGCAGGGCCGAGTGGCCTTCGTTGAGGTGCCAGACGGAGGGTTCGATTCCCAGGGCGCGCAGGGCCCGGACGCCGCCGATCCCCAGGACGATCTCCTGGCAGAGCCGCATGGCGCGGCCCGAGACGTAGAGCTGTCCGGTGATGGGCCGGTCGGCCGGGTCGTTCTCGCGGATGTTGGTGTCCAGGAGCAGCAGGGGGACGCGCCCCACCTGGACCATCCAGACCTTGGCCTGGACTGTGCGCCCGGGGAACTCGATGGGAACCAGCAGCGGCCCCCCCTCCGGGCCCTTGACGACGCGCAAGGGGAGGTGCGTGAAATCGTAATGGGGGTAGATGTGCTGCTGTCTCCCCCAGGAGCCGATCTCCTGGTAAAAGTACCCGTGCGCATAGAGAAGGCCCACCGCCACCAGGGGGACGCCCAGGTCGCTGGCGGCCTTGAGGTGATCGCCCGAGAGCACCCCCAGCCCCCCGCTGTACAGTTGAAGGCAGTCGTGAAGGCCGTACTCCATGGAGAAGTAGGCCACAGGCCCCCCGTCCCAATCTGGAAAGCTGCGGCAGAACCAGGACGATTCCGTCTCCCGCGCGTGGCGGTTCAGGCCGTTCACCAGGGCCTGGTAGTTCTTCAGGAAGGTCGGGTCCGCCACCAGGGGTTTCCATTCGTGCCAGTCGTGGCCGACAAGCAGCTCCACCGGGTTGTGGTTGTTGTCCCACCTCTGCCGGTCGATGTGCCGGAAGAGGGCCATCGTCTGCGGAGACCACGTCCACGCCAGGTTATAGGCCAGGTCGTCCAGATCCTGGAGGGCGTCGGGGAGGAGGATGTTTTCCAGCGGCAAGGTCGGGATCTGAATCGGCTCTTTGGGGCTCATCACGTTTCCATAAGCGGTCCACGATGGACGGGAAAAGCAGCGAAAGCAACCCACTGGCAGAGAAATCGCTCAGCCGTCCCGTTTCCGAAGCGGCAGGTCCGCGATTCTAGCACTTTTTGGTGTGCTCCTAAAGACCCCACCGGAGGGATGAAAAGTTTCAGCTCATGGTGGAGGAGCACTCGGGGGCGATCTTGTAAATCACCCGCACCTCGCCCGGCCTCGGCCAGGGATACTGGTCCTGGTTGCCTCCCAGGTACCTTTCCGCCAGCTTATGGATGTGCTCGATGGCGCCCTCTTCGGTGATCTCCACCACGCGGCCCCGGATTTCGAGGTAACGGAAGTCGTTTTCCGGGTCCAAAATGGAGAGGGCGACCCGGGGGTCCCGCCGGATGTTGCGGTCTTTTTTCCTTCCGCGCGCGGAGTTGACGAGGATGTGCGTGCCGTCGTAATCGAACCACACCGGCGTGACCTGGGGAGAGCCGTCCTCGTTGAGGGTGACAAGATGGGCGCACACCTTCCGTTTCAGGAGATCCTCGCACCCAGTGGGGATGGATGGGAACACGGCCGCCCTCCTCTTCGTCGCGGACGCGACGGGAGAAAGTATAGCAGATTTTCCCGCCTCCGAGTGGGCGGACGCCGCGTGCGCTTTGTGTGGACGGCCCCGAACGGGCCGGGGGAAAGGAAGGGGACATGGAGGAGATTCAACTGGAAACCCGCCAGCGGAACCAGATGATCGACATCACGGACCGGCTTCGTGCCATCGTCCGCGGCAAGGGCGTCCGCGAGGGGGCGGTCGTCGCCCAAAGCCTCCACACCACGGCTGCCCTGACCATCAATGAGAACGCCGACCCGGACGTCCCCCGCGACGTCCTGGCCAAGATCGAGGGCCTCGCGCCCCCCAAGGAGCGGTTTTACCGCCACGTCGAGGGCAACAGCGACAGCCACGTGAAGACCTCTCTCTTCGGGCCATCCCTGACCGTCCTGATCCACGAGGGCGACCTGCTCCTGGGGACCTGGCAGGGGGTCTTCTTTTGCGAGTTCGACGGGCCGCGCCGCCGCCGCGTGGCCGTCCAGGTCCTCGGGCGTTGAGAGGACGATGGAGGCCGGCCTTCCCGGGCCGGGGGATCGGCCGCGCGCGGCCGCAAAAGGGGCGCCCGGGGAGCTACGGGGACCGGACGGGCGCAACCGGAATGGGCCCGTTGAAGCTCAGTTTCGAGCCGCCGACCTCGGCGATGTTGACGTTCACGGTCTCCCGGGCCGCCCCGGCTGTGTCCGGCAGGACGAGGGGGCGGAGCAGCAGGCCCCAAAGGGCGAGCGCGATGAGCCAGAGGGCGGTTTTTGTCCATCGGTCCATGGGATCTCCCTCCTGGTGAAGCCTCGCGGAGGCCGCATGGGACGGCCTCGGATTTTCCTTCCCCTTTCTTACCACTCTTACCACATGCGGACGAGCGGCTCACCATCTTTCGAGAAAATTTTGCACGAGGCCGTCAGCCACTCCGTGTCGTATTGGGTTTCCACGTCCACCAGACTCAGGCCCCCGACGACCTCCTCCAGGGGGGTGGAGGTGATTTTGCCGTCCCGCAGCGCCACCATGCGGCCGAACTGCCCTCTCCTCACCAGCTCCACGGCGGCCGGGCCGAAGTTTCGCCCAATGATCACATCGTAGACGTTCGGGCGGGGACCCCGCTGGATGTGCCCCGGCCGGCAGCTCCGGGTCTCCAGCCCCGTCCTGCGCTCGATCTCCCGGGCCAGAAAGTCGCCGATCCCGCCCAGATGGACGTGGCCGAAGGCGTCGCGCGAGAGGTCCCGCGTCATCTCCTGATATCCCCGGGGCTTGGCGCCTTCGGCGGCGACGACGATGTCGTAGCGCGCCCCTTCCTTCTTGCGCCTCACCAGGATCTCGCAGAGGTGGTCCAGGTCGAAGTCGTGCTCGGGGATGAGCATCATGACTGCCCCCGCCGCCCGGCCGCTCTCCAGGGCGAGGTGTCCGGCGTGCCGGCCCATGGTCTCCACGACGTAGATGAACTCGTGGGAGCCGGCCGGGTTCCGCAGGTTGTTGATGATCCGGTGGTTTTCCTCGACGGCGCTCCAGAACCCGAGGGTGTAGTCGGTCCCCCGGACATCCTTGTCGATGGTCTTGGGGATGCCGACGACGGGGACGCCCTCCCGATGCAGCCGGAAGGCAACCTGCAGGGTGTCCTCTCCCCCCATGACGATGAGGGCGTCCAGCCCGAGGGTCCCGATGTTTTTCAGGAGGAGCCGGGAGCGGTCGTCCTTCGGGTTGTAGGGGTTGACGCGGGAGGAGCCGAGGTGCGTGCCCCCGTCCCGGTCCCAGGTCCGGACGTTCTGGATGTCCAGGGGCGTCACCCACTCCCCGGGGGGAGGGCCGGACCGGAATTCCTCCTCCGCCAATCCTTTCCAGCCGTAGCGGATCCCCCAGACCTCGAACCTTTCGCCTTGATCCTTCACGATGATGGGCGCTTGCGCGGCGCGCACGGCCCACTTGATGGCCGGGTTCAGGCCCGGGGCGTCGCCGCCTCCCGTGAGGATTCCGATTCGTTTGACCATGCTTTCGCTCCTTCCCGGGGCTGCGCCCGCGGGAATCCTCCTTATCCTTTGTTCCTCCCTCACGGAGAACCAATTTAGTCGCGGCGCGCGAAAGCCCAAGGGCCCGCCTGGGAAAGTGGAAACTGGAATCTCCGAAAATCTTCGTGGGGGATTTGCGACAAGGGCGAATGGGAAGGAGAGTCCGGCCGCTGAAGGGCGCGCGAGGGCTGAGGGCGGAACGGCCTCCGGAGGAGCGGGCTACTCCGCGGGGGAAAGGACGATCTTTCCGAAGAACCTCCCGCTCAACAGGGCCTCGGTGGCCGCGGCCGCGGCCTGGAGGGGAAAAGCCTTGCCGATCTGCGGCTTGGCCTTTCCCTCGGCGAAGGCCCGCTCCAGTCCCCGGAGGATGTCGGGCAGCTTTTGCGCCGCGTTGAAAAGGGTCATGGAAAGGAGATGCAAGTCTTTGAACAGCGCGGGGCCGATGGGGAACGCGGCGTCCGGCCCCTTGCCCGTCCCGTTCCCGATCAGGACGATCCGTCCGAAGACCGCCAGGGCGGAGATGTCACGCGGGAGGTTCTCGGCCGCCACGGTCTCGATGATGACGTCCACGCCCTTGCTGTCCGTCAGGCGCTTGGCCTCCGCGTCGAACGGGGTCTCTTTGTAGAGGATGGCGTGATCGGCGCCCAGGGCCTTGGCCCGCGCCGCCTTCTCCCGGGAGCCCACGGTCGTCAGGACCTTGGCCCCTCTCCCCTTGGCCAGCTGGATGGCCGCCGAGCCGACGCCGCCTCCGCCCGCCTGCACCAGGACCGTCTCGCCCGGCTTTACCTCCGCCTTGTGGAACAGGGCGTGCCACGCCGTCATGAAGGTGATGGGGACCGCCGCCGCTTCCTCAAAAGAGAAGGACTCGGGCTTTTTCATCGCCTCCGCCGCCGACATCAGGGCCCGCTCGCAGTAGGCGCCGCCCGCCGTGCGCCCGAGCACCGTGTCCCCCGGTCTCAGGTGCGCGACGCCTTCTCCCACCGCCTCGACCTCGCCCGCCGCCTCCACCCCCGGGATGTAGGGGAACTTCACCATGGCCGAGGCGGGGTGCTTGCCCGATCGGACGGCGACGTCGAGGGGGTTTACGCCCGCCGCTCTCACCCGGAGGAGGACCTCGCCCGGGCCGGGCTTCGGGTCGGGGGCGTTCTCATAGATCATCTTCTCGGGTCCGCCGAATTCGTGCACGCGGATCGCCTTCAACGCGAACTTCCTCCTCTTCGTCATCGCCTCGCCGCGGCTCGGACAGTCTAGCACGTTCCGGACGGGATAGGATTCGGCTCGCCCGATGGGGGTTGACGGGGCGCGGCGTCCGGGCCAATCCAGGATATATTTACAGGGAGGGATAAGGAGGGACCCGGAGGGCGCGGCGGCGGAGCGGTCTCCATCGGCCCAAGGGGCCGGCTTCCTTCCTCGGTCTTTCGCATCGGTCCGGGAAGCGGATCAGGGAAACGGCGGTCGCGATGGACATTTTGAGAAAAAAGGCCCCGGCTAGGCCCTGGAAGGCGTTCGGCGCGACGCGGTGCGAGTGGGACGACTGGCGGTGGCAGATGAGAAACCGCCTGGTCCGGCTGGAGGACTTCCGGCGCTGGTTCTCCCTGTGCCGGGAGGAGGAGGAGGGCATCGCCCGATCCTTGGCCCAAGGGGGGTTCGGGGCGGGCCTCACGCCCTATTTTGCGAGCCTCATGGACCGGGAGGACCCCGGCTGCCCCCTCCGGCGCCAGTTCGTCCCCCGCATCGAGGAGTCCGTTCCCACGGGGGCCGATTTTTCCGATCCCCTGGGGGAGGAGGACCTCTCGCCGACGCCCGCCGTCGTCCACCGCTACCCGGACCGGGCGCTCTTTGTGGCCTCCAACGTGTGCTCCTCGTACTGCCGCTACTGCAACCGAAAGCGCATGGTGGGCAATCCCGGGCGCGCCGTCACGGGCGCCCAGTGGGAGGCGGGCATCGCCTACGTCGCTTCCCATCCCGAGATCCGGGACGTCCTGGTCTCGGGCGGCGACCCGCTGACCCTGTCCGATGAGCGCCTCCTGGGCCTTCTCCGGCGGCTGCGGGAGATCCCCCACGTAGAGATCCTCCGCGTCGGGACGCGCGTCCCCATCACCCTGCCCCAGCGGGTGACGCCGGTCCTGGTGCGGGGGCTCAGGCGGCTCCATCCCCTCTTCCTCAGCCTCCATGTCGTCCACCCCAAGGAGCTGGCGCCCGAGGTGGAGCGGGCCTGCCTGCGGCTGGCGGACGCGGGCATCCCGCTGGGGAGCCAGAGCGTCCTGCTGGCCGGGATCAACGATGACGAGGAGACGCTGAAGGCCCTCATGCGCCGTCTGCTGAAAATCCGGGTGCGCCCTTATTACCTTTTCCAGTGCGACCAGGTCGAGGGGACGGCCCACTTCCGCACGCCGCTTCGCCGGGGGATCGAGCTGATGCGGGGCCTCATCGGCCACATCTCGGGCTACGCCGTCCCCCGGTTCGCCGTGGACCTGACGGGCGGAGGCGGAAAAGTGCCCCTTCTGCCGGAGTACCGGGAAGGCGCGGAGGACGGCCGGGTCGTCTTCAGAAACTTCGCCGGGAAAAAATTCGAGTATCTGGATGCGTGAGGGCGGAGAGAAGACGGCCTGGAGAAACCTTGATCCGGACGCCGGCGGGCGTTTTTTGTTCACGGGTCGCACAATGGGCGAAGGATGCCGAGGGGCGGATGGCCGCAAGCGCGGCCGCGAAGGCTTCGAAAAGCCCTTGACAGGGACACAGCAGAGGGTTCAAATGCCTTCAAGCTGCATACGAGAGCCGGGGAGATTCAGTCCAAGTTGAAACGGGAAATTCCCGTAGAAATCTCCTCAAACCGGAACAAGTCGTAAGGGGGTGCGCCATGTGGCGTAAATTCTTTGGGTTCGCGCTGGCGTCTTCGATCGCACTGTTTCCTGCGTTCACCCAGGCCGCACACGCCCAAGGCAAGGCTTCAATAGAAGGGGTTTGGGAGGGCGTTGACGACAGCGGCAAACGGTCCGCGTACAAAGTTCCCAAACCGGCGCCCAAGAAGAGGTACAAAATCGGCGTTTCCTTCCCTCACCTGAAGGACCCTTACTGGGTGGACCAGGCTTATGGCGTGGTCAAAGAGGCGGAGGCGCTCGGGGTCAATGTCATCATCTTGTCGGCGGAGGGCTACCAGTACCTGAGCAGGCAAATCGCGCAAATGGAGAACCTCCAGCAGCAGGGTATCGATCTTATCATCGTCGGTCCCATCAGCTTCAAGGGAAACGTCGCGGTGACGGACGAGATTGTCAAAAAGGGAACCCCGGTCATCAACCTCGGCCAGACCAGCGACACAAAATCCTGGTTGACCACGGTCCTGAGCGAGGACTATACGATGGGGCGGATGGTGGCTGAGTGGATCGTCAAGGACGCCGCCGGCCGGCCTGTCAACGTCGCCATGTTGAGCGGCCCGGCGGGCGCGACCTGGACCATGGACCGCTCTCGGGGGTCCCATGACGTTTTGAAAAACCACCCGAACATCAAGATCCTGGCGGAGCGCTGGGCGGACGAGGACCGCTCCATCCAGACGCAAATCATGGAGAACCTCCTCCAGGCCTTCCCCAAGATTGACTACGTCATCGGGGTCGCCTTCCCGGACATGGCGGGCGCGGCGGATGCCATCCGGGCGTCCGGGCGCGAAGGCAAAATCAAGATCGCGGGCTCGAGCCTCGACCGGGCCATCGTCCCCTACATGCGGGAGGGACGCGTCCAATACGCCATCGCCAAGCACATGATCGAATCCGGACGCGCGATTGTCCGGATGGCTGTCCACATCCTGAACGGCGAGAAAAAGGTTCCGAGGCTGATCTATGCGCCCATGGAGGGATATACTTCCGCGACCCTGAGTCGGCTCGACATCAAGAATGAGTTTCCGCCCGAGGACTGGAGGGTGCCCATCCGCTAGAAACTTGCACGGACAACCGTCACGCTGATGGACAAGACCCCCCTTGCGCCTCTGCTGAAAGCGGAGGGACTGACAAAACGCTACCCGGGCGTTGTTGCGCTCCGGGACGTTTCCTTCGATGTCCAGAGGGGCGAGGTGCATGTCCTCGTCGGCGAGAACGGAGCGGGAAAATCCACCCTGATTAAGATCCTTTCCGGGGCCATCCGCCCCGACGGCGGAGCGGTCTTCATCGAGGGGGCGCCCGTTCGAATCCGAGACCCCCGTCATGCCCAGGAACTGGGCATATTCACCATCTACCAGGAACTCCCCCTTGTCCCGCAGCTCTCGGTCGTGGAAAATGTCTTCCTCGGCCGAGAGAGGCGTGTCCCCGCCCTTCCCGTTTTGGCCGCCCGATCTGAACAGCTCTCCCATACGCGGGAGGTCCTCTCCAAACTCGAATATCCCTTGGACCCGACGGTCCCGGTTCAGAGCCTGCTCGTTGGCCAGCAGCAAATGGTCGCGATCGCAAAGGCCATGGTCAACGAGGTGCAATTGCTCATCCTCGACGAGCCGACCTCCGCTCTGACGGACCGCGAGGTCGAAGTCCTCTTCCGGCTGCTCCGGAACCTGAAACAGCGCGGCGTCGGCATCGTGTACATCTCCCACCGACTCGAGGAGACGAAGGAGATCGGAGACAGGATCACGGTTCTTCGGGATGGCCAGGCGATATCGACGCTGCCCGCCGCGAACGCTGACCTGGGCACTGTCATCCGACTGATGGTCGGGAGAGAGATCCAGGAAAAGTTCCCGAAGGTCCAAGTCCCCATTGGCGGGCCGTTATTAGAAGTGACCCGCCTCGGACGCGGGAAATATTTCCGCGACGTCAGCCTCGTCGTGCATGAGGGGGAGATCGTATGCCTGACGGGTCTCGTTGGCTCGGGGACGACCGAGTTTGGGCGCGCGCTCTTCGGTGTTGAACCGGCCGAGACCGGGACGATCCGGTTGGGAGGCAAGCCCGTCGTCCTTCGGTCTCCTCGGCAAGCCATTCGACTCGGTTTCGGCTACATTCCAGGGGATCGCAAACGAGACGGGGTCATCCCCTTGTTCAGCGTCCGGCAGAACATCTCGCTTCCGATCCTCCGGCGGCTCAGCCGACTCTCCGTCCTCCGCCCGAGTGAAGAGAAGCGGGTGTCCGAGGAATTTAAGCGCCGGCTCGACATCAGGGCGCCGAGCGTGAACACCCTGGTGCAGAAGCTGAGCGGCGGCAACCAACAAAAGGTTGTTCTGGCAAAGACCCTTTCGACCCAAGCCCGGGTCTTCATCTTCGATCAGCCGACTGCGGGCATCGACGTGGGGGCGAAGATCGAGATCTACCAATTCATCGCCCAGCTCGTTCGGGAAGGGGCCGGCGTTATCCTGATCTCCTCCGAACTTCCTGAGTGTCTCGCGCTAGGCGACCGGATTTTCGTCTTCCACGCCGGCCGAATCGCGGGCGAACTGGCCCGAGCCGAGGCCACCAAGGACCTCATTCTCAATCTCGCGTTCGGCCGCGGCCTATCCAAAAAGGGGGAAATCGCCTCGTGACGGTCGGCCAGGAAGTGAAATCCGAGCTCTGGAATCGAAAAGAACGGTTGATCTCATTCGGGGAGGTCGGTTACCTGCCCCTTTTTATCATTGCCTTGTTCGTTTTATTCGCCTACTTCCAACCCAGGTTTGCCACTTTCTCGAACCTTCAGAACGTGACCCGCCAGGGAGCCTTCTTGGCCATGGTGGCCTGTGCCCAGATGTTCCCGATGCTGGGGGGCGGGTTTGATATTTCTGTGGGATCGACCGTGGGGCTCGTGAGCGTCATCGCCTCCTTGGCGACGCTGGAACTCGGGACCGCGTTCGGTTTTCTTTTCGGCGTTCTCTGCGGCGCGGTCATCGGACTCGTCAATGGGGTCGTCATCGCGTACTTCCGCGTTTCCCCGTTTGTCGCAACTCTGGCCATGATGTCGGCGGCTCGCGGGCTGGGTCTTTTCATCACGAACGGACAGCCCATCTTCGGTCTTCCAAAGTCCTTCCTCTACATCGGGACGAGCTACCTCGGCTCGATGCCGATCCCAACGCTCATCGCGGCGTTTGTTTTCCTCCTGACGTACTTCCTCCTGCAGAAATGTTATTTTGGCCGCTACTTTTACGCGATCGGAGGAAACGTAGAGGCGGCCCGGCTCTCGGGCGTGAACGTGAGGGGCTATCAACTGCTCTCCTATGTCATTTGCGGCACATTGACCGGGATTGCAGGCGTGACGATCACCTCGCGGATCGGCTCAGGCGAGCCCCTGACGGGCTCCGCCCTGGGCCTCGAGTCCATCGCCGCGGCCGTCGTCGGCGGTGTGGCCCTCACGGGTGGGAAGGGAACGGTCTTCGGCGTCCTGCTCGGAGTGATTATCCTTGCCATGATCGCCAACGGGCTCGACCTCGTCAACGTGTCCTCGTATCTGCAAATGGTGGTCATCGGGTTCATCATCGTCATCGCCGTCGTCGTAGACCAGATGAGAACGGCGAAAAACAGTTGATGTCCGTGATCTCTTGTAGACGGGGTATTCAACCGGCCTTCTTCCCTGACGTTTTCACGAACGCCTCCACCCGCCGCGGCTCCGATCCGGCCTTCCGCCAACCTCGCCGGGTTTCTCCCATCCAGCCGGCCGCAATCGAACCGACGGTCTGTCCTCCTCTTCCAGAAACAGGCGCCCGCGGTTGTCTTCTGGTCTCAGAAGTCTCTTGACAGTCTGACCGGGAAGGGAGTCTCATGTTTCACGCCGGCAAAGAGGGTCGGGGAGGTTGCCCGTTCGGGTTGGAACGGGAAAGTTCCCCTCAACAATTTCCTGTCTGGAAAGGGACGGAGAATCTCGAATGAAGAAGCACGCCCAAGCCGCGACGCTTTCCCTGTGGTTCTCATTGTTTGCAGCCGTCTCCGCCCCCGCCGCGGAAAAAAACGGATATCCGGTTCGCGACCGACTGGGTGTTCCACGGAGGCTATTCCGCCTATTTCGTCGCCCTGGAGAAGGGGCTTTACCGCGAACGGGGGCTCAAGGTGAACGTTGAGCGCGGGTACGGCGCCTCGGACGGCGTGAAAAGGCTCGGCGCGGGAACGAACGACCTCGTTTTCGGAGACAGCGGGGCCGCCATCCTCGCCCGGTCGGCGGGGGCCAAGGTCAAGCTCATGGCCGTCATTTACGAGAAGGCGCCCTTCGGCATCTACGCCTTGAAGAAGAGCGGGATCTCCGCGCCGAAGCACCTTGAAGGGCGGACCATCGCCACGGGCCCGGGAGACGCCAATCACACGCTCTTTCCGGCCCTCGCCCGCGCCGCGGGGATTGACGCCGGCAAGGTGAAGTGGGTGAAGGTCGATCCCACCCAGCAGATCCCGCTCCTTCTGGCGGGGAAGGCGGACGCGACGACGCTCTTCGTCACGTCGGGGCACATCCTGGACCGGGAGACCCCGAAGCTCGGCGGACACAACCGCATCCTGTATTCGGACTACGGGGTCGACATCTACAGCAACGGAATCACGACGACGGACAAGTTTCTCGCGGAGAATCCGGGAAGCGTCCGGGCTTTCGTTCAGGGAACCGTGAGGGCCTATGAAACCGCCTTCGCGGAGCCGGACGAGGCGATCCGAATCCTCCTCAAGCACCAGCCGCATCTCAACCGTGATCTGTCCCGGACGATGCTCGACATCGTGAAGGGAATCGTCCTGACGCCCGCGGCCCGCGCCAACGGCATCGGACGGATCGCGGAGGACAAGATGCGGCGCACGAGGGACACCATCCTTTCCGCCCACGGGAAGAAGGCCGAGGTGCCCCTCCAGGACATCTACACGAACAAGGCGCTTCGCTGAGAGGAAGCCCGTTTTTTCCGCCGCGCGGGCTCCCGGAACGGCGTTCCCTTCCAGGGGGGACAGCCATATTGCTGCCGGGGCGATGTCTTCTGGTCGTCCATAAGGGGGATTTTGTGGGCACGACTTCCACGCAAGAGAAGGTCCTCTCCCTGATTCGCCAGGAGGAGCTGGTCGAGCTGGCGACCACCTTGGGGAGCATCCCGAGCCCGACCGGAGAGGAAAAGGCTGTCGGGGATTTCCTCCATCAGTGGCTGAAGGGCGAGGGGTTCCAGCCCTTCAAGCAGCAGGCGGCCGAGGGGCGGGAAAACGTCGTGGCCCGCCTGCCCGGAAAGGGCGGGGGGAAGAGCCTCATCTTCAATTCCCACATGGACACGGCCTTCTGGTCCCCTCAATCCTACTGGGTCGTGGAAAAGGAGGAGCGCCACTACAACCACGCCTGGGTCGAGGACGGCAAGATCCACGGGCAGGGCGTCGTGAACGACAAGGGTCCGATGGCGGCCTTCCTGATTGCCGCCAAGGCGCTCCGGGACAGCGGAGCGCCCCTGCGGGGGGACGTGATCCTGACCATGGTGGTGGGGGAGATCGGGGGGGCGCCCATCGATGAGTTCCAGGGTCCCGCCTATCTCGGAAAGGGCTTCGGGGCGAGGCACCTGGTGGATCACGGCGTCGTCGCGGATTGCGCCCTCGTGGCCGAATCGACCGGCTTCGGGCTCACGTGGGCGCAATGCGGGGCCCTCTACATCAAGGTGACGACCCGAGGCCGGGGGGTCTACACGCCCTACATCCAGAGGCCCCACCCCGTCGAGGAAAGCCCGAACGCCCTCATCCAGATGGCGAAGCTCGTCCTTGCCATCGAGGAGTGGGCCTTCGAATACGAGCAAAAGCAGGCGCTGCCCCTCGAGTTCGGGGAAATCCGGCCGAAGGTGAGCGTGGGGGCCATCCGCTCGGGCCTGCCCTTTCGCCCCTCGACGACGCCGGCCATCTGCTCATCCTATCTCGACGTGCGCCTGGTGCCGGACGCGGACCCGGACCCGATCGTCGAGGAAATCCAGTCGATCGCCAGAAAGGTGGGGGTTGGCGCGGAGGTTCAGGTCTACCTTTACCGGCCCGGCTACATCGCGAAGGACATCGGGCACCTGAAGGGGGCGATAGAGGCGGCCCACCACGCGGTTCTCGGGGGCAAGCCGGGCGGGGTGACCCCTCCCGTGACGAGCCTCTGGCGGGACGTGAACATCTTCAACGCGGCGGGCATTCCGTCTATGAGCTATGGGCCGGGCACCGGCGCCGGGGGCGGCACCACCTACGTGACCATCGAAGGGCTGCTGAAGGCCTCGCAGGTCTATGCCCTGACGGCCCTCCACGCCTGTCCCTGAAGCGAGCGCCACCGGCGGCTCGTCCGCCCTGCAGCCTTTCCCCTTTCATGCCTTTCAGGGGATGATGGCCCTCTCCGCTCTCCACTCCGGGCCATGCCCGCCCGGACCGCGCCTTCCGCCGGGACCAGGCAGCTCAACTTCACCTGCCCCGTTTCTGTGTCCACCTCGACCTCGGCCACGACGCAGACGAAGGAATAGGCCGGGGCGCCCATCGCCCGCCTCATCTCAATCGACAATGTAGCCCAAAGCCCGAAGCCGCTGGCGGGTCTTTGCGTCCAGGCCCGGGCCTTCTCCGTCGCGCTGCTTTGTGGAGAAGTTCCCTGAAGAATTCACCCACCGCTTCAGGTCTTCCGCCATCTTTTGGGCGATGGCCATATACGGCCTTCCAAGGGAGGTCACAGACCTCAAATTGACGGATTCTTGCGGGTCTTTCTCAAGATCGAAGAGGAAAGCCGGCCTTCCGTGGCCCGGCTCGACGTATTTCCACTGCCCGTCCGTCCAGCCGCGATAAACTCCCCCAGGAGAATAATGCTCGAATGCGATCCGCCGTTCGGCGTCCTTCGCCCCGTTCAGCAAGGGCATCCAGCTGCGGCCTTGAAAATCAATCGACCGGCGAAGGTCGGAGAGGCCCAGGATGTCCAGAACGCTTGGGAGGATGTCCGTCACCTGAACGGGGGTCCGCACCCGCGCCCCGGCCGGCAGGAGCCCCGGATAGACCACGATGAGCGGCACACGCAACTCCGCATCAAAGAGGGAGTTGTCGTGACCCGTGATGCCGTGTTCGCCGAAGTGTTCGCCGTGATCTGCGGTGACTATGATCAGCAGGTCCCGTTTCCTCCTCTGGAACTCGGGGAGGGCGAGAAGCTCGCGGATCCGCCCATCCAGGTAGGCCAGGTTCCGGTCATACCCCAGAACGGCGGGATTATCGTCCGGTTCCTCTTCGGCGAAGAGGGTCCGGGCACTGGCCGGCGGCGTGTACGGCGCGTGGGCCTCCATGTAGTTGATGAACAGGAAGAAGGGGCTCGGGTCATCGGCGACCTGCGCGAGCCACCGGGCCGCGCGCTGGTTGGTCAGGCTCGCCCCCTTGTCGTCCAGCACCCTCTCCCAGGTTCCCAGCTTCATGCCGAGCTCCCGGTAAAAGAAGGGTTGCCGCACGAAAACCCAATCGTCGTGCTGAACCAAATCGAATTTTTCGAAGCCTCTCTCGAGCCCGGTCCCCGCTTTGATGAAATCATTGTTGGAATAACCCGCCGTCCGGTATCCCCGGTTTTTCAATATGGAGGCCAGGGTCTCGAACCGGTCTGAGAGGTAATAGTTCGGATAGTGAAACCCATGGCGCGCCGCCGATTGCCCTGTGAAGATGGCCCCGTGGCTGTCCGGCGTCACGGGACCCGCCGAGTAAGCCCGCAGGAAGGTCACGCCCATTTGGGCGAGCTGGTCCAGGAAGGGCGTCGTCTTGCGGCGGTAGCCGGCCAGGGAGAGGTGGTCCGCCCGGGCCGTGTCCATGACGATCAGGAGGATGTCGGGTCGTTTCTCCTCTGCCGGCTCGACGAATGAAGGCCCTGGGCTTTTTGCCGCGTTGAAACCCAGCCACACCAGCGGAAGCGCCGTCAGCACGGCGACAGAGGCGCGTCGGATCGGCGCCCGCAATCTCCGGAGCAGGAGGCCGCCGGCCCACACCGCCGCCGCGCCCCCCGCCAGGATGGCCGCATTGGACACAAAGTGTCTCGCGTCCATGATCTGGCCGGTCAAGCCCGACTCATTCAAACGCCGGCCCCCAAGAAGGAGGAGGGTCGCACCCAGAGCGGAAGCCAGGAACCAGACTTCCCGTCTCTCCCTGTCCGGAATTCTGCGGAACCATCGAAACAAAAGGACGAACAGGCCGGCGAGTGAGAAGGCCACTCCGATCAAAATCACCTGACGATAGGCAAGGTATTGCTTGTCGTAAAAGCTCTCCGAAAAGACTTTATCCAGCCAATAGACCCCGTAGAGGACGAGGCCGATCAAGAAGCCGGAAGCCGACCAGGCGTCCGCCGGGCCCTCCCCCTTGAAGAGGCCGATGAAGCGACGGGGGGCAAGAGACGCGACGAGAACAAAGATCCCCGCCCAAACGGCCCCCAGGGCCAGGTAAAAGAGGAAACCCGCCACCGAGGGGGGAAAGTCCCGAAGGAGCCACTCGCCCTGAGCGGCCGCCAGAAGGTGCTCCACCGCCCAAAAGATCCCGACTCCGGGCAGCCAAAGCAGGAACAAACTGCGAACTCTCCGCATCATGCCTTCCATGGGAGCGACTGCCCTTCACCGGGAATGAGCACAGGGACTGCGACGGCAACTGGTCGGGCGCTGCATGGCGGATCGTCTGAAGCCGAATCTCGCCACCGATGAGGGAGGGATTTACTCCTCGACCCCTCATTGGGGACACATCACAACAAAGACATTATATATAGAAAGGCTCGTTTTGGCAATCCCCTGTATGGGTTCAAGACATATGAGACGCAGGGGCTGTTTTCTTCCAGTTCTCCAGGGCCTGGGCGGGGGTGAGGTGGCCCCGATCCTAAGTAGGGGCGCAGTATGCTGCGCCCCTGCAGCCGAGCGGAGATCGGGACGAGCCCCCCGTGATTTCCGCGTGTGCCACGGGCAGCTTGGGATCAGTGACCCCTTGAGGTCTATGACCTCTCGCCTGCCCGTGCTGGGCCGGGACCCCCTGCCTGCCCCCGATCTAGTCGGGGGCCGCCAGCAGAGGGCAGGCTTGGACCTGCCCCTACAAATCGCGGCTACACCGGAGGAAGGGAAGGGCAGACCAGCAAACTGACCCACTACCACTCGGGGGGAGAGAGAAGGTCCTGGTTCGATCCGACGGAGAGAAAAACCGTCCGGCCGCCTGGGCGTCCCCCGGAGTTCGGCCGGGACAGGCTCGCCCGCTCCAAATCCAGATGGCGCTCAATCCTCCGCGGCCGGCGCCTTGTCCTTCCCCTTTTCTTTGTCCCGCAGGGCCCGAAGGAGGTCGGGCGGCCGGATGGGGAGCTTCGTCATCCGGACGCCCGCGGCGTGGTAAACGGCGTTCGCCACGGCCGCGCCCACGGGGACGAGGGCCGTCTCCGAACACCCCTTCGCCCCGAAGGGTCCGTTGGGGTCGATGGGCTCGATGAGGAGGCTCTCGACCGTCGGCACGCTCTCCGCCCTCGGCACGCCGTAATCGGCGAGGTTCCCGTTGGCCATGGCGCCGCCTTCCAGGACGACGTGCTCGAGTAACGCCAGCGCCGCGCCCTGGACCACCTCGCCGTGAACCTGCCCCTCCACCGTCAGCGGGTTGAGCGCCTTTCCCACATCATCGGCCGCGACCAGGCGGCTCAACTTCACCTGCCCCGTCTCTGTGTCCACCTCGACCTCGGCCGCGATGCAGACGAAGGAATAGGCCGGGGCGACGTTGCCGTAAAAGGTCTTTTTGTCCGCCAACTGCGTTGGGGAATCCCACGTGGCCTGGGCGAAAATCCCCTGGCCCTCGCGGCGGAAGATGGCGCCTTTTGCGGCCTCGCTCAGGCTGAGGCGGCGCTCGGGAGCTCCTCGGACGAGGATGAAGCCGTCGCGCAGCTCGAGGTCCCCTCCGTCCACCTCGAGTCGGCCCGCCGCCACTTCCACCAGCTGCCTGCGGGCGTCCTGGGCGGCCTTGCGCACGGCGTTTCCCGCCAGCATGGTGAGGCGGCTGGCGAAGCCTCCGAAGCAGAAGGGCGTCGCGTCGGTGTCCGGGGAGGAGACGGTGACGTCCTCCGGGGTGATCCCGAGCTCCTCCGCCACAATCTGGCTCATCATCGTGTGGGCGCCCTGGCCCATGTCCCCTTCGCCGGAGAGGAGGGTGGCCTTGCCGTCCTCGTTGACCTTGAGGGCCACGGAGGAGCCGTCCCAGTCGGCCAGTTGGCGGTTGGCGCTGACGTGAACGCCGCAGGCCATGCCGACCCCCCGCCGGACCGCGCCTTTCTCCCCGTCCGTCCGGCGCGCGCGCTTCTCCCTCCATCCGATGCGGGTGGCGGCCTTCTCGATGCATTCCTGGATGCCGCAGCTCCCCATGTACCAGCCGTGGATGCTCGTCTCCCCGGTGCGGATGGTGTTCCGCAGGCGGAGCTCCATGGGATCCATCCCCAGCTTTTCGGCGAGGGTGTCGACGTGGCTCTCCAGCGGAAAAGCCATCTGGGGATTGCCAAAGCCGCGAAAAGCGCCCGTGGGGTTGAGGTGGGTGTAGGCCAGATAGGCGTCCGTCCGGACGTTTTCCTGCCGGTAGAGCGAGTCCATCCGGTTGGCGGTGACGAGCAGGACTTCCAGGGTGAGGCAGCTATACGCCCCGTTGTTGCCGTAAATCCGCGTCTCCTTGGCCGCGAGGGAGCCGTCTTTCCGCGCCCCCATCTTCAGGTAGACCCGGGCGGGCATCCGGGGCCGGGACGCCTGGAACTCCTCCAGCCGGGTGTTCATCAGGCGGACGGGCTGGCCGGTCTTCAGCGCCAGGAACGCCGCGACGTGGATGTTGTGGTCCTCGTTGAGCTTTCCGCCGAAGGCCCCCCCGATGACGGGCTGGATCACCCGGATCTTCGACGCGGGCTTTCCCAGGGCCTCGGCCAGCAGCTCCCGCGTGAAGTAGATGCTCTGGGTGGGCGCGTGGACGATGAGACGTCCGCCGCTGTCCACCTCGGCCACCGTCCCGATGGGCTCCAGGTAGGCCTGAAATTGATGGGGGCTCTCGTAGACCGCCTCATGGACGACGGCCGCCTCCCGGAATCCGCGATCCACGTCCCCCCGCTCGATGTGGATGTGGCGGGCCAGGTTGCCGGGCCGGTCCTCGTGCACCAGCGGGGCGCCCTCGGCCAAGGCTTCTTCGGGGTCGTAGACGGCCGGCAAAGGCTCGTAGTCCACGTCGATGAGGGAAAGGGCCTCCAGGGCCGCGTCCTCGTCCACCGCCGCGACCGCCGCCACCTCCTCGCCCACGTACCGCACTTTGTCCTTGGCGAAAATGTAGTGCTCTTTGTAGATGGGGCCCCACCGGAGGCCGGGCGTGTCCGCGAAGGCCACCGCCGCTTTCACCCCCGGCAGGGAGCGGGCGCGGGAGAGGTCGATGGCTTTGATCCGGGCGTGCGGCAATGGGCTCCGGAGGACCTTGGCGTGAAGCATCCGGGGCCGCTGGATGTCGTGGACATACTGGGCTTTCCCCGACACCTTCTCCGGGCTGTTCACCTGCGGCAACGGCTTTCCGATCACGGAGTAGTCAGCCATGGCCCTGCCTCCTGCCCTTCCCGCGTTGGCCCTGGCGCCGTCCACACCCTGCGGGGAACCGGGGGGAACCGGCCGATTGCCCCATTATAATCCGTTGGGATGAAAGTGAAACCCCGCGAGGGAAGGAGGCGTCCTCCCGGCCGGCGCCCTTGTTTGTCGCCGGAGCCAATGATATAAGGAGGCGAAGCCAAGGGGCGGCCGAGTATCCAGTTTAGCATCGGGAGGCATTTTTTCGCCGCGAAACCGGTTGGAGGGAGGAGCCATGTCAAGAAAAGGGAGCCTTTTGTTCCTGTTTGCCATCCTGGGGGCGGGTTTGCTGCTCTTGCAATCGCCGCCTGCGGGGGCGCAGACCCTCAAAGTGGGCGAGCTCGCCGGCCTGACGGGAGGGATCGCGCCCTACGGGACCCAGCTTCACAACGCGAGGCTCCTGGCCTTCGAGGAGATCAACGCCAAGGGCGGAGTAAAGGTCGGGGACAAACGGTATAAGCTCGAGCTCGTTCACCTGGACGTCGGCCCTCCGCCTCAGGCGCCCACGGTGTTCGAGCGCCTCCTCACCGTAGAGAAGGTGAACCTGATCTTGGACGGAGCGTTCTCGGCCGTGGAGTACGCCCTTCGCCCCCTGCTCAAGGGCAAGAAGGCGCTCATGATCTGGTCGGGGGGCAACGACCCGGGGACGACCGTCGGGGTTCCCAACGCCTTCCGCAATCACTTCGACGGCGGCCCGGTGTTCATGAAGGTCAACGAGCGCTTCCTCAGGAAGATGGGCGTGAAGCGAGTAGCCACGTACGGCCAGACCGGCCACTCGGAGTTCAAAGAGTTTGTGGAGCAGCATCTTCCGAAGCTCCCGGGCATTACCGTCGTCGCAAAGGAGTGGTTCCGATTCGGTGAGAAGGATTTCTTCCCGGTCCTGACGAAGCTGAAGGGCCTGAAGCCCGACGCCGTGATCACCCACGGGTTCTACACGGACGGGTTGAACATGGTGAAGCAGGCCCGGGAGATCGGGCTGTTCCCCGGCGTTTTGTGGGTGAATCAGCTTGCGGCCGCCCCGAACATGATGGACAGCGCTTCCCGCAGATTCTTCGAGGGGACCTATGAAATCCTGTTCGCGAGCTACGGGGCGACCACCAAGCAGCCCCAGAAGTCGAAGCGGTTCATGAACGCGTACGTGAAGAAGTTCGGCCAGCGGACCTTCGGCTCCTGGGCGGAATCGGGGTACGACAGCGCGTACATCCTCGCCAAGGCCCTGGAGAAGGCCGGGACGGTAGAGGATATCCCGAAGATCGCCGCGGCCATGCACACGCTGACCACGGACGACATCCCCGAGCTGCTGCTCCCTTACAAGCCTGGAAAGATCTTCGATGCCGAGGGCCAGGCCTATCCCAAGATCCTCGCCGCCGAGTGGAAGAAAGGGAGGCTCGTCCCGGTCTTCGAAGACTACGGCCTGTGAGGGCTGAGACTCGAGAGGGCCCGCGATGATCCAGATCGTGGTCAATGGTCTGGTGAACGGCGCGATCCTGGCGCTCATGGCCATCTGTCTCACCATCATCTTCAGCATCCTCAGGGTTCCCCACTTCGGCCTGGGAGGGGTGTTCGTGTGGGGGGCCTTCACGGCCTATCTGGCGGCGACCGGCTTCGGCCTGGACCTGGCGAGCGCCACGCTCCTCGCAGCGGCCGCCATGGCCCTCCTGGGCGTGGTGATCGAGAAGCTGGCCTTCAAGGGACTCCGGGG
>JACPRG010000162.1 GCA_016190025.1 Candidatus Tectimicrobiota bacterium | reverse complement strand
GGCGGGTCGTCGGAGGGGGCCCTGGCGGACTCGAGCCCCCGCGCCGATGCCATCGTCGCCGTCGGCAATTGCGCCGAGATGATCCGGCTCCCCAGGGTCGAGCGCGTCGTGGGGGGCCAGCGCCTCAAGGACTACGACCAGGACCCCCGGGAGCCCGTGGAGGTTCCCTACAACAAGATGCCCGGGCCCGTGAGCTTTTTCGGCGACAACTTTCTTTGCGCCCAGGGCTTTTAGGCTCGGGTTGCGGAGGATTTTCATGGCGGCGCCGGTTCGAGTCGTCCATTACCTGAATCAGTTCTTCGGGGGGATTGGCGGGGAAGCCAAGGCCTCGGCCGCCCCCACCTCGGCGGAGGGACCCGTCGGGCCGGGCCGGCCTCTGCAAGAGGCCCTTCGGGGAGAGGGGGAGATCGTCCTGACCGCCATCTGCGGGGATAACTTCTTCGCCGAGCGGACGGAGGAAGCGGCGGAGCGGCTGTTGGCCCTGATCCGGGGGGCGCGGCCCGACCTGTTCATCGCGGGGCCCGCCTTCAACTCCGGGCGCTACGGCTACGCCTGCGGCGTCTTGTGCCAGAAGGTCGGCCAGGCCCTGGGCATCCCCACGGTGACCGGAATGGCGCCGGAGAACCCCGGCGTGGATTACCGGCGGGACACCTACATTGTCCAGACCTCGGACAACGCCCGGGGGATGAGCGCAGCCTTGGAGGCCATCGCCCGGCTGAGCCTCAAGCTGGTGCGGGGGGAAACCCCGGGGCATCCCCGGGAAGAGGGCTATTTTCCGCGGGGGCTGCGGAAAAACGTCCTCGTCGGGAAGAAAGGCGTGGAACGGGCCATCGACATGATCCTCGCCAAGGTTCAAGGCCGACCCTTTCAGACGGAGCTGGTGACGCCGAAGTTCGACCGGGTGCCGCCGGCTCCGGCCGTGAAAGACCTGTCCAGGGCCACCATCGCCCTCGTCACCACGGGCGGACTCGTGCCCAAGGGCAATCCCGATCGTCTGGAATCCACCATGGCGACGCGCTTCGGAAAGTACCCCATCGCGGGCCTGGAGGATTTCCAACCCCCGGCCTACGAGGGCAACCACGGGGGATACTCCACCGTTTACGTCAACGAAGACCCCGACCGGCTGGTCCCCCTGGACGTCTCCCGCTCCCTGGAAAAGGAGGGCCGGATTGGAAAGGTCTTCGACTACTTCTACACCGTGGCCGGATGCAGCACGTACTATGAGGCTGGCGCCCGCATGGGGCAGGCCATCGCCCGCGAGTTGAAGGAATCGGACGTCCAGGCGGCGCTCATCACCGCCACGTGAGGGACTTGCACTCGCTGCGGGTCAGCGATCGCGAAGGAAATCGAGAGAGAGGGGCTCCCGGCGGCCCTCATCGCCACGTTGAGCTCGGTCGCCCGGAACGTGGGCGCGAACCGGATCGTCACCGGGGCCGGCATTCCCCACGTGGTGGGAAACCCCGAGCTCGACCCCGCCGGAGAGAGAGAATTCCGCCGGAAGCTGGTGGAGCGCGCCCTCCAGGCCGTCGCCACGGATGTGGAGACCCATCGGGTTTTCTGAATTTCCTTCTGAGAGGAGGCCGTGGTGAAGGCGGATCTGGTGCTGCGGGGCGGTACGCTGGTGATCCCCGGCCAGGGGCTCGTGCGCGCCGGGGTGGCAATTCAAGGGGGGAAGATCCGGGCCGTCGCGCGGGAGGACGTTCTTCCCTCCGCCCGGCGGGTCCTCGACGTGGACGGGGCCTTCGTCCTGCCGGGCGTCATCGATCCCCACGTCCATTTCGGCCTCCTCGGGAACCTGGAAGAGGATTGCCGGGCGGAGACGCGGGCGGCGCTGGCCGGGGGGGTGACGACGGTCGGGACCTTCATCCGCGAGCCCGATTCCCACCTCAAGGCCTTTGGCGGCGTCTCCAGGGCCTTCGAGGCCAACAGCTCGATCGACATCTTCCCCCACTTCGAGATCATCTCCGAGGCCCAGGCCCTGGAGATCCCCGAGTGCGCCAGGCGCTTCGGCGTGACCTCTTTCAAGATGTTCATGTCCGGGATCAAGGGCGCGGCGACGCCGGTGGACGACGGGGTGCTTCTCGAAGCGTTCCGCCAGATCGCGAGCCTCGGGCCCGCGGGGCTGGCCGTGGTGCACGCCGAGAACGCCCCCATCATCATTCTGACGCGGGCCCGCATCGGGGAGCGGAGGCCGGAGGGGAATCTGGCGGACTGGGCCGACTGCCATCCGAACCTGGTGGAAGAGGAGGCGGTCCTCCGCTCCACCTACCTGGCGGGAAAGGCCGGCTGCCGCATCTACATTGTTCACGTCTCCACCCAGGAGGCCCTCCGGCGGCTGAGGGAGCTCCGCAAGGGGAGGAAGGATCTCTTCGCGGAGACGTGCACCCCCTACCTCACCCTGACGAAGCACTCGAAGATGGGGCTCCTGGCGAAGCTGATTCCTCCGCTCCGGGGCGAGGAGGACCGGGAGGCCCTGTGGGGGGGGATGGCCGAGGGTGTCATCGACACGCTGGGGACGGACAACATTCAGAGAAACCGGGCCTACAAGCAGGTCGAGGCGGGACTCATCGGGGCGAAGGGGGCCGCCACCTTTCTGGAGGTCCACCTGCCGGTGCTCTTCGAGGAGGCCTATCACAGGCGCAAGTTCCCCCTGGAGAAGCTGGTCGACAAGATGACCCGGCAGCCCGCCCGGATCTTCGGCCTGTTCCCCAGGAAGGGGACCCTCGCGCCCGGAAGCGACGCGGACCTCGTCGTTGTCGACCCGGACAAGGAGAGGGTGGTCCGGGCGTCGGATCTCCATACGCTGGCGGACTTTTCCCTGTACGAAGGAAAGAAGGTCCGCGGCTGGCCGGTCGTGACCATCAAGGGGGGAGTCGTCGCGGCCGAGGACGGTCGGATCCTCGTCGAGCCGGGGTGCGGAAGGGTGTTGCGAAGACCCCTTGTCGTTCCGCGGCAAGGGCGCGCTGTTCCGGGCCGCTGAGGAATCGTGAGCCGAAGACCCGGGAGCGGCGACGGCCGGTCGGTGTGTCCTTCTTTCCGGGAAGTCGGGAGACCTGTGCAATGAAACCTGCCCATCGCGTCGTTGGCCAGCGCATCCCGAGGCTCGACGGGGCGCCTAAAGCCACCGGCCGGGCGGTCTACGGAACGGACGTCACGCTGCCGGGGATGCTGGTCGGCAAGATCCTCCGAAGCCCTTACGCGCACGCCCGGATCCAGAAGATCGACACCCGCAAGGCAAAAGCCCTTCCCGGCGTCAAGGCGGTCATCACGGCCGAGGACACGCCCCTGATCCGGTACGGTTTCCGCGAGGACACGGACCCCGGGAATGCCCGGCTCGCCGACAAGCTCCCCCTGGCGCACGGGAAGGTGCGCTTCGCGGGGGAGGAAGTGGCGGCCGTGGCTGCGGTGGACGATGACACGGCGGACAGGGCGCTTGCGCTCATCGAAGTCGAATACGAGCCGTTGCCGCTGGTGATGTCGCCTGTGGAGGCCATGCGGGAGGGCGCGCCCGAGGTCCACGAGGGGGTGAAGGGGAACGTGGCCCACTCCTTGTCGATGAATTTCGGGGATGTGGATCGGGCGCTCTCCCGAGCGGATGTGGTGGTCGAGGACGAATTCGTGACTTCCCAGGTCGAGCACTGTTGTCTTGAGACGCAGGGCTGTCTCGCCCAGTACGACCCGGCCGGCCGACTGACGGTCTGGACCTCGATTCAGATGCCTTTCCTTCTCCGCAAGCACCTGGCGGGCTGTCTCGGCCTCGCGGAAAGCCAGGTCCGGGTGATCCGGACGACCATCGGGGGGGGGTTCGGAAAGCGCATGGAGATGCACGACTTGCACCCCATCTGCGCCCTTTTGGCGAAGGAGACCGGCCGTCCGGTCAGGATCGTGTATTCGCGCGAGGAGGACTTTGTCGGGTCGAGGACGCGCCATCCCATGCACATCCGTCTCCGGACGGGCGCGGACAAAGACGGTCGCATCCTGGGGCAGGAAATGTGGATCGTCACGGACAACGGCGCTTACATGAGCGCGGCCCCGGGGGTCACGTTCTCGGCGGCCAACTACAACGTCACCTTGTACAGCAAGGTCAAGGACTGCCGGGTCGATGGCAGGATTGTCTACACGAACAAGAACTATGGCGGCGCCTACCGAGGGTATGGAAATCCCCAGGCCACCTTCGCCCGGGAGGTTCACATCGACGTCCTGGCGGAGAGGCTCGGCATCGACCCGGTGGAATTCCGGCTCAGGAACGCGACGGAGCGGGGGGACGTCTCCGCGTGCGGCTACCGGATCACGAGCTGCGGGATGCGGGAGTGCATCGAGAGGACGGCGCGGGCCGTTCGATGGGCGGAGAAGAAAAGGGACCGGAAGTTCGGACGCGGGGTCGGGATCGCCTGCGCCGTGCATTGCGGAGGGGGCGTTCGCGTGTATCAGAACACGGACGTCGGGAGCGCCATCGCCAAAATGGAGGACGACGGGACGGTCGTGGTGCTGACCGGCACGACGGAGATCGGAAGCGGCCAGAACGTGGTGATCGCGGCGGTGGTCGCCGAGGAGCTCGGGATCCCGCCCGAGGCCGTCCGCGTGGTGAGCGAGGATACCGACGCGGTCCCCTGGGACCTCGGGACCCACGGGAGCCGGTGCACGTTCGTCGCCGGGAACGCCGTCCGCCTGGCGGCCCTCGATCTCAGGGGGCAAATCCTCCGGGCGGCCGGGGAGATGCTGGAAGCCGACGCGCAGGATCTGGTCGCGGAGGACGGCCAGATCTACATCCGGGGATTGCCGGACCGGCGGGTCGGGATCGCCGAGGTCGCCCGGGCGAGCCATTACCGGAAGGACAGCCGGCTCTTCATCGGCCGGGGGGTCTATGACCCGCCGCACGAGGCCGTGGATAAAAAGACCAACTTCGGGAACATCTCGGTCGCGTACAGCTTCTGCGCCCAGGCCGCGGAAGTGGAAGTGGACCCGGAGACCGGCTTCGTGAACGTCCTCCGGCTCGTGGCGGCCCAGGACGTGGGCTTCCCGATCAGCCTGCTGGGCGTGGAGGGACAGATCGAGGGCGGGGTGATGCAGGGGGTGGGCTACGCCCTGATGGAGGAGATGGTGTTCGACGCGGCTTCGGGCCAGCTCCTCAACGGGACCCTGGCCGACTACAAACTGCCCACCGCCCTGGACATCCCCCCCATTCAGACCATCGTCGTGTCATCCGATGAGAAGGAAGGCCCCTTCGGCGCCAAGGGGTTCGCGGAGCTGCCGATCACGCCGACGGCCGCCGCCATCGCCAACGCTGTGTACGATGCAGTCGGCGCCCGCATCCGCGAGCTCCCCCTGTCCCCCGACAAGATATTTCAAGCCTTGAAGCAGCGTTCAGGTGGCCGCAATGCAGGAGAGACCGGGCGTGCCTGAAGTACACGTCGCGAGCCAGGCGGATTTTGAAGGCGGAGAGTGCAAAATTATTGTGAAGGACGATCTCGAAATCGGGGTCTTTTTCATCGGCGGCCGCTTTTATGCATACGAGAATGATTGCCCGCACCTGGGTGGACCGGTCTGCCAGGGCCGGCTGTTTCCCAACGTGGAAGAGATCCTGGCGGAGGACAAGACCAGCCGCGGGCTGAGGTTCTCGGAACAAAAGATTCACATCGTCTGTCCCTGGCACGGGTATGAATTTGATATCCAAACGGGGGTGCATCCGGCGGACAATCGGATCCGGCTGAGGAAGTTCGAAGTGAAGGTCCGGGCGGGAGAGGTTTACGTCGTGGTGTAAGGGCGACGGCCGGCGAGGGGGGCCGGACGGGACGAACGGGGGGAACTGAAATGGAATTCAGGATGGGGTGGGCTACAGACCTGGAGCGGATCGACCACCGCACGGACACACGGGAGATCCTGGCCCACGCGAAGCGCCAGGCGGCGGGACGGAACTACCAAGATTATATGATCATCGATGTGGATTCTCACCATTCGGACAATGTGTCATGGAAAGAGGTTGTGGAGTACATCGAGGATCCTGTCGTCCGCGCCCACGCCGTTGAATATCACTCCAAGGTGGCGTCTCCCCCTTACGGTGTCGTGAACAACATCATGTACTACCAAGACGTCGGTGGCCGCATTCAACATCAGGCGGGATGGCGGGAGCCGGTGGAAGAGTCGGAACACCACAAGGATGTCACCATCATCCGGCGGGCCATGGATAGCATCGGGCTCGACTATATGATCGTCTTCCCGACCAAGCTCCTCGATCTCGGCAAGCATCCGGACGCCCGGACCGAAGCTCTCCTCGCCCGGGCGTATGACCGCTGGCTCGTGGAGAACATTCTTTCTTGCGACGAGCGGATAAAGTCGCTCCTGTATCTGCCGTTCAGCCTGCCCGATGAGGCCCTGCGGACGGTGGAGGAATTCACGGGCGCTCCCGGCGTCATCGGTTTCATGGTGACCAGCACCCGGAACAAGCCGGTCCACGACAACCTGTACATGAAACTCTACGCGGCCCTTGAAGAACGCGGCCTGCCGCTGGCTTTCCACGCCGGTTATTCGTGGGGAGAGGAGCCAGTCACGGCGCAAATGAACAAATTCATGGGATACCACCTGATTGGGTTCACCTTGTGGAATATGATCCATTTGATCAATTGGGTGACGAACGGCCTTCCTGAGCGGTTCCCAAAATTGAAGGTCATTTGGATCGAAAGCGGCTTGGCCTGGCTGCCTTTTGTCATGCAGCGGCTGGACAGTGAGTATATGAAACGCGTGTCGGAGGCGCCCCTTTTGAAGCGGCGGCCCAGCGAGTACATCCGGGAAATGTATTTCTCCTCTCAGCCCATGGAACGGGAGAACCTGGATGCGTTGGAGCTGACCTTCCGGATGATTCACGCCGAGACGCAGCTGATGTTCGCAACCGACTGGCCCCACTGGGACTTCGATCTGCCGAGCGCGGTCTTTGATCTTCCTTTCTTGAGCGACAAAGCCCGGCGGAACATCCTCGGGGAGACCGCCTTGAAGGTCTTCAACCTGGAGAGGCCGAAGGGCAAGTGACGCAGGCCGGCCCGCCGGGGCGGACGGCATCGGGGCCTATCGCGGAGGGTGTCCCGACCGCCCTCGGTTTCGACGCGGACGGGCGGCGCAGGGCGGGGGGAGACGGATTGAAGACCGCGGGGCGCTCTGGTATCATTTCACTTCCAGCCTTACGCGAGGGGATAGCGGACTGCGCCGAACGGAGGGGGGCGGTTTTTGGGCGAAAGGAAGGGTGTCTGCGGCCGTCAGGAGACGGGTGACATCCAGGAGAAAGGTCTCTTGGACGGGCGCCCCGCCATTCGTTTCGACCGGGTCACCAAGGTCTTCGAATCCGAAAACAACCGCGTCCTGGCCATCCAGGAGGCGAGCTTCTCCGTTCGCGAGAACGAGTTCACGTCCATCGTCGGTCCCAGCGGTTGCGGCAAGACCACCCTTCTGCGCATGTGCGCCGGCCTGACCTTTCCCACCTCCGGCGCCGTACGCTACAGAGACTGGAGCGTGAATCGGGTCAACAACCGGATCGGGTACGTCACCCAGGACAGCAACCTTTACCCCTGGCTCACGCTGATCGAGAACGTCGAGTTCCCTCTCGCCGTCCGGGGGATCCCAAAGGAGGAGCGCCGGAGGAAGGCGGCCGAGTTCCTGGAGATGTTCGGGCTGACGGGATTCGAGCGCGCCTACCCCAGGCAGCTTTCGGGCGGGATGCAGAAGCGGGCGTCCATCATTCGGACGCTGATCTACGACCCGGAGGTGGTCCTGATGGACGAGCCCTTCGGTCCGTTGGACGCGCAGACCCGTCTTGTCTTGCAGAACGAGCTCCAGCAGATCTGGCAGCAAACCCACAAGACCGTGCTCTTCATCACCCACGACCTGGTGGAGGCCATCGCGCTCTCGGACACCGTGGTCCTCATGACGAAGCGGCCCGGGCGGGTCAAAGGCATTTTCCCGATCCCCCTGGAAAGACCCAGGAACGTCTTCAATATCCACGAGGATCCATCTTTTCCCGACCTGTACCGCGGGATCTGGGATCGGTTCAGGAGTGAGGTGGTCGATGGGGCGAAAGCCGGCCGGGAGAGAGAAGGTTGACCGTGGAGGCCACGCCTGAATCCCAGAGCGCGGGACTTCTGAGCGAAGGACGCCGGGAAAAACCGAGAGGGCTTTCCTCGTCCTTGGCTCGGTTCGGGAAGAAACGGGTGGACCTTTTGCCGGGCGTCCTGCTCTTGGCGGTTTGGGAAATTGCGGGCGGGCGGTACATCGACCTCCTGTATACGAGCAAGCCGAGCATCATTCTTGTGCGGACCCTGGAATACGTCCGAAGCCCCGAAGGTCTCCGGGACTTGCAGGTGACCTTCACGGAGCTGGGGTGGGGCTTTCTCTTCGGGGCCCTGGGCGCGGTGTTCTTCGGTTACGTCCTCGGGGCCTCCAAGACCCTTTCGAGGGTCTTCGAGCCCTACGTCATGGTCCTCTACGGTGTGCCCCAGTCGGCCCTCGCCCCTTTGCTGATCATCTGGTTCGGGATCGGCCTGATGTCCAAGATCTTCATTGTGGGCATGATGGTGTTCTTTTTGACCTTTTACAACACGTTCCTGGGGGTGCGCAGCGTCGAGCCCGAGTTCATCCACATCGCTCAGATCATCGGGGCGAGCCGGTGGCAGGTGATCCGCTGGGTCGTGGTTCCCTCCGTGGCCCCCTTCATCTTCATGGGGATCAAGGTTTCAATCCCCCGCGCCGTCATCGGCGTCATCATCGGCGAGTTCGTGGCCTCCCGGGCCGGGATCGGCCACTACATCCTGTTTTCGACCGGGCAGTTCGACACGGCGGGGATCTTTGCGGGGATCATCGTCCTCCTGTTGGCGATTCTTTTTTCCAACCTGCTGCTCGAGGCGGTCCGGACCCGGGTCCTGCGTTGGCAGGATGTCTCGTGAGGGCGCAAAGTCGCGGGCCAGGCATGTCCGGAGTGAGGCATCGAAATTCACGAACAAGGGGAGGGCAAAAGACAATGGGAAGAGCCATCCGGAACATACGCTGTTTGCTGGCGCCGACCATGTTCTTTCTGATTTTCTCGGGAGGGATAGATCCGGCCTGGGCCGCCTCCAAGGTGACGATGATCCAGTCGGTGGACGCCCTTTCTTTCGCGCCGATCTACGTGGCCATCGGGAAAGGCTTTTTCAAACAGGAAGGGATCGACCTGGATTTCACGGTGGTTCGGGGCGGGCCGGCGGCGGCGGCGGGATTCCTGTCCGGAGAGGCTCCGTTCCTTTCGACGGGCTCCGACACTCCTGTCGTGCTCATGGCGAGGGGGCAAAAGAACGTCCTGGTGGTCAACTCTTTCGCCCGGGCGCTCACCTTCCAGGTCATCGCCGGCAACAAGTGGTTGAAGAAGGCCGCCGTGAATCCTCGCGCGCCCGCCGTCCAGAAGCTTCAAGCCATGAAAGGCGCGACCTTCGGCGCGCCTTCCCTCGGCGGCCTCAGCGAGCATGTCATCCGGTATTACCTGCAAAACGTCGGGGGGCTCAAGCGGGGTGACGTCTCCGTCGTGGCCGTGGGCTTCGGGGCCGCCCTGGTGAGCGCCCTCGCGACGGGCCAGATCGACGGTTTCGGCGCTTCGCCCCCCGCGGGTCCCGAGATCGTCAGCCGGGGTTTGGGGCAGATCCTCCTTAGCGGATGGGACATCCCCGAGTTGGGAAACATGGTCTATGAGGTCCTGACGATCAAGAAGGAGTACGGGGCGGCCAATTCGGAAGTCGTCAGAAAAATGGTCCGCGCCGTGGCCCGGGGGACGAACTACGTTCCCAGCCACCTGGAGGAGTCCACTCGGGTGATCCAGGCCCGGTTCAAGAGGATGAAGCCGGAAGTCGTCGCCGAGTCCGTGCGCTCGCTCGTTCCCGCTTTCGGGGGGAGCGGAAGGATGACCGAGGCGATGTGGGCCAACTCGATGAAGCTCTGGAAGGCGGGCACGGTCAAAGAAGACGTGGACATCAAAGAAGGCGGGCTCTGGACCAACCGCTACATCGTGAACATCCCCAAGGACTGACGGGTCTCCGGAAACCGCCGCCTTGGATGAGAGGCGGCCCCCTCCGTCTTCTTTCCCTTGCCGGGACGGGAGGCCGTCCTGAGTGCTCGGGCCTGACGGCGGAGCGGAAAGCCCAAGAAGGGCGGCCTCATCCTCCGGTTCCTTCGGGGCTGCGACAAGTCGGTAGGGGGAAGCCGGAGGAGTTCCCCGGCGGGCGGGCCGTCTTTCTTGCGCGAGCATGGAAGGATCAGCGAAATGAGAAGTGGATTGACCTTTGGAATCGGGATTTTCCCCCATGAGGAGAGG
>JACPRG010000161.1 GCA_016190025.1 Candidatus Tectimicrobiota bacterium | reverse complement strand
GGCTTCTGCGTCCTGGGGCTGGCGGAGGCCCTCGTCGTCGTCTCCGGCCTGAACGAGCAAAACCTCTTGGGCACAAAGCAGTTCCTGGACCTGGTGATGAAGGAGGAAGAGAAACCCCTCCTCTTGGTCCTCTCCCCCGTTCCGACGGCCGAGGAGGAGCTGAAGGCCCAGAGGCTTCAGCGGGCGGAAAAGCTGCTCGGCAAAATCGGCGCCCGGATTTCCTATCACCCGTACATCGCGCTCAGCGAGGAGCCTTTTATCGCCTTTCAGCCGGAACATTTCGTCGCGGAAGAGTTCCGGCGCGTGGCGCGAGCGATCCTGGCCCTGGTTGGCGACAGCCCGGACACGCTGTTGGGTCAGCAGGCCCTCCAAGAGTTGCTCTCCAGGGACGAGATAGAAAAGGCATTGGACAATCTCCGCAGGGCCGCGCCCTTCGAGCGAGGGGAAGTCATTCAGATCCTCCGGCTTCTCACGACTCAGATTCTCCAGGCGAAGGGAGGAGCGCCCCCCTGGGCCAACGACGCCTTCAGCCTTTTGACTCGCTTGGACCCGAAGGACGACATCGCCTTCGGCAACTGGGGGAGCCACCTGGGGGCGCTCGCCCGACTCACCGCCAAAGCGGAGGGCCTCAACGCCGCAAGGCCCCTCTTCAAAGAGGCATTCCAGAAATACCAAAAGGCCACGGACATCAAGACCGACTTCCACGAGGCCTTCTACAACTGGGGCAATGACCTGGGGATGCTCGCCCGGCTCACCGCCCAGTCAGACCTCAACGCCGCAAAGCCCCTCTTCCAAGAAGCCTTCGAAAAATACAAAAAGGCCCTGAAAATCAAGCCGGACACGCACGAGGCGTTGGGCGCGTGGGGGCTTCTCCTCGCGCTTTACGCCGAAAAGCTCCCAAAGAAGGAATGGGAATCCGCGGACAGCCACTTCCAAAAGGCCGAGAAACGGCTGCGCGAAGCAATCAGGCTCTCTCCCGGCGTGGCGCGTTACCGGGAAGGGTTAACGGCGGCGCTCAACGACTGGGCGAAGAAGCTGGAGGACGCGGGCCAGATTCAGGCCGCCAGGAAGAAACGCGAATCGGCAGAGCGGTTGGAGAAGGAAATCCAGGCGGCCGAGCCGGAACCGGGAGGGATGAAAAAAAAGGGCAAGCCACCGAAGACGAAGACCAAGCCGTCCAAGACTTCCCGGACGGACCGGCGCTGATTCCCCCACCCCGCCTTTCTCAGACTACGGCCGCGGTCGCGCCGCGCGCCAAAGCCGCGCGGCGGTCATTCGCGGATTGTCACCTCCAAGAACCGCCGCTTGCCCACCTGGACGAGGTACGTCCCGGCCGCGAGGCGAAAATCCACGTCGTCCACTCTTCTCTGGTTCACCTGAACGCCCCCCTGCTGGATGAGACGGCGCGCCTCGCCATTTGATTTCGTCAGGCCGCGGTCGGTGAGGATCTGGCAGATCCAGTAGCCCCCCTCCCTCGCCGCAAGCTCGGCCTTCTCTACGTCGGAGGGAACGCTCCTCCGCCGGAACACCCGGTCGAACTCCTCGGCCGCATTTTCCGCCGCCTCGCGGCCGTGGAAGCGGGCCGTGAGCTCCGCCGCGAGGTCCGCCTTGACGTCCCTGGGGTTCCGAAGGCCGGCCCCGGTCTCTTGGCGCAGCGCGGTCAGGGCCTCTTCCTCCAGGCCGCTCAAGAGATCGAAGTAGCTCCACATCAGCTCGTCCGGGATGGACATGACCTTCCCGTAGATCTCGCCGGGGGGCTCGTCGATGCCGATGTGGTTGCCGAGGCTCTTGCTCATCTTGCGCCGGCCGTCGGTCCCGACGAGGAGGGGGAGCGTCAGGACCACCTGGGGCTCCTGGCCGAAGGCGCGCTGCAGGTCCCGGCCCACGAGCAGGTTGAACTTCTGGTCGGTCCCCCCCAGCTCCACGTCGGCCCGGAGCTCCACCGAGTCGTAACCCTGCAGGATGGGATAGAGGAACTCGTGGACCCCGATGCCCTGCCCCTCCCGGTGCCGCCGGTGGAAGTCGTCCCGCTCGAGCATGCGCGCGACGGTGTGGTGGGCCGCCAGGCGGATCAGGTCCCCGGCGGCGAGCCTCCCGAGCCACCGGCTGTTGAAGACGACCTCCGTGCGGCGGGGGTCCAGGATCTTGAAGACCTGACGCTCGTAGGTGCGGGTGTTCTCCCGGACCTGCTCCTCCGTGAGGAGCGGCCGGGTCTCGGACACCCCGGTGGGGTCCCCGATGCGGGCGGTGAAGTCCCCGATCAGAAAGAGGACGTGATGGCCGAGGTCCTGGAAGTGGCGGAGCTTTTGGATGAGGACCGTGTGCCCCAGGTGCAGGTCGGGCGCCGTCGGGTCGAACCCGGCCTTCACCCGCAGGGGCCTTCCGGCGGCGAGCTTTTTCCGCAGCTCCTCCGGGGAGATCACCTCGGCCGCCCCCCGGGTCAGCCGAGCCATCTGCGCGTCCGCGTCCAACCCTTGCCATCCCCCAAAAGGAAAGGCAGGGAGCTTCCCAGCCACCTGCCTTTCCCGGAGAAAAAGAAAGCTTACAGAAAAGTCACTTCACCGCTTCTTTCAGTTCCCTCCCGGCAGTGAACTTCGGCGTGTTCCGGGCGGCGATCTTGAGCTTCTCCCCTGTCTGCGGGTTCCTGCCGGTCCGCGCCTTTCTGCGGGACACGGAGAAGGTCCCGAAGCCGACCAGCGTGACCTTGTCCTTTTTCTTCAGCGCCTTCTTGACCCCTTCCAGGGCCGCCTTCAGCGCCGTCTCCGCCTGCCCCAACGTGATCCCCGCGCCGTCCGCCATCAACTTCACCAGTTCACCTTTTGTCACATCGCGACTCCTTATCTGTTTCTCTTCACCGATGACCGGAAGATTCTCTGGCTTCCTCCCGTTTCCTCCCGCGGCTCCTCCGGATGACCTCCCAAACTCCGTAATTTCATACCACCCGCTCCCCATCAGTGTCAAGAGCCAAGATGAATCCTTTCCGCGCCCGGCGCGTTGACACGACGGCCCTCCGACGCCTATGTTTTCTCTGACTTCGTTTCCGGTTCGGCGAGCCGAAGGACGCCGGGCGTTCCTCCATCCAGCGGGCCATCCAGCGGGAGAGAGCCTTGGGCCGCAAATACCCCTCCAGACCCATCGTCGGCGTCGGGGCCTTCATCTTCCGGGGGGGCGGCGAGGAGGTCCTGGTCGTCCGCCGCGGCGCCCCCCCGCGGATGGGCGTCTGGAGCGTTCCCGGCGGCGCCGTGGAGATCGGCGAGCGCCTGGAGGACGCCCTCCGCCGGGAGATCGCCGAGGAAACCGGGCTCGACGTGGAAGTCCTGGAACGCGCCGTCGTCCTCGACCGCATCTACCCCGACGAGTTCGGCCGCGTCCGGTATCACTACGTCCTCATCGACTACCTCTGCGACTGCGTCTCGGGCGAGGCCCTGGCCCGCTCAGACATCTCGGAGGCCCGCTGGGTGAAGGTGGAAGAGCTGGACGGGCTGGAGATGACCGAGGGCACGGCGGACTACCTGCGGCGGGCCGCCGCGCGCTTCCGCGAGATCAAGGGCGTCTGCGCCCCGCCCTCCATCGCCTGAGCGACCCCGGCCCAGGAGGACACGCGTTGTCGATCGCGACCCGTAGGGGAGACGGCGGCGAGACGGACCTGCTCTACGGCGGGCGCGTGCCCAAGCACCATCCCCGAACCGAGGCCTACGGCGCTCTCCACGAGGCCCTCGCCGCCCTCGGCCTCGCCCGCGCGTGGCTCCCGCCGAGCCCCTTGAAGGACGACACCCTCCGCATCCAGAAAGAGCTCTTCCTCGTCGGCGCCGAGCTGGCCACCGACCTGGCCCACCTCCACCGGCTCAGACACCGCATCGGGGAGGAGCACGTCCGCGTCCTGGACCAGCGCCTGGCCGAGGCCGAGGAGAAGAGCCCGGTCACCGACTGGGTGATCCCCGGGGAAGGGGCCGCCTCGGCCGCCTTCCATCTCGCCTCCACCATCGTCCGCCGGACGGAGCGCCGGGCCGTCAAGCTCCGCGACGACGGCCTCCTGGAGAACCCCCACCTCCTGGCCTACCTGAACCGTCTGGCGGACCTGCTTTTCCTGTACGCCAAGCTGAGCGAGGAACACTGAGCCTTCGGGCCGCGAAGGGTCCGGAAACCGCGTCTCCCTAGCCGGATAGGTAGAAGTCCGAGCGCCGGTAGCGGTCCATCAGGGTTTCCCACCAGACCTTCAACACAACCGCCGCGGGCACGCCCAGTAGGATCCCCAGGAAACCGAAGGCGGCGCCTCCCAGAAGCACCGCCATCATCACCACCACCGGGTGGAGGCCCACCCGGTTCCCCACGATGCGAGGCTTGAGCACAAACCCTTCCAGCCCCTGCACCGCGGCGAAGACCGCCAGGACGCCCAGCGCATGCGCGAGGTCTCCGTGCTCCAGGAATGTCATGAGCAGGGCCGGGACCAAGCCCACCACGAGCCCCAGGTAAGGCACGATGCTGGCGATCCCCGCCGAAAATCCCGTGAGGATGGGCATAGGCGTCCCCACGATCATGAGGCCGGCGCTGTACACCACGGCCAGGGCGAGGGCGACCAGGGCCTGGCCCTTGACGAAGCTGCCCAAGAGGTCATCCATCCGCCCGAACCGCTCCACCCAGAACGGGCGGTGCTTGGGCGGGATGTGGTCGAGGGCCCGCTGCTTGAGCACGTCGAAGTCCCTCAGCAGGTAGAACGTCGCGACGGGGATGACCGTCAGGTTCACCAGCAAGAGGGCGACGTTCACCAGTCCCGACGTCGTCTTCCAGAAAAGACCGCTCAGCGACTGGACCATCTCGGGCGGCAGGGACTTCAGCCGCGTCGTCCAGGCGTCGAACGCCCGGGCAAGCTCCGCGGGCTCCATCCCGGTGACCCGCACGACCCACGGCAGAATCCACGCCCGGACCCTTTCCACGTAGCGGGGAAACCGCTCGACCAGCAGGAGCACCTGGGCCTGGACCAAGGGGAAGATGAAGACCGCGACCAGGACCGCGACGAGCAAAAGGGCGAGCATGAGCAGGAGGATCCCGGCCCACCGGGGGATCCCCCAGCGCTCCATCCGGCCCACGAGGGGGTCCAGCAGGTAAGCCAGAAGGGCGGCCAGGAAGAACGAGATGAGGACGGACCGAAAGGCGTAGAGGACATAGAGGAGGAGGAGGACGGCGGCCACGCCCGCCAGATTCAGCCAGAGAACCCGCACGACCTCGTTGAGGGGACGACGGACCTCACGCTCTTCCAACGGGGACCCCCTCAGGAGGACTCGCCGACCCGGCGCATGAAGCCCAGGAGATACTGGATCCCGGAGACGAAGGTGAGGGCGGCGGCGGCGGCGGAGATCTCGAGCAGGAACGGAGCCCGGGCGCCTTGAAAGTGGAAGACGAGACCCAGGAAAATGACCGCGAGCTGAATGCAGGTCGTCATCTTGCCGAGGAAGCTCGGCGGCATCGCGGGCTCGCCCTCGAACAGCCTCAGGTACAGGGCGCCGCCCACGATCAGCGCGTCCCGGCTCACGACGAGGACCGTCAACCAGACCGGAAACACCCCCAGGGACGAGAGGACCCAGAAAGAGGCGTTCAGGAGGATCTTGTCGGCCACGGGGTCCAGGATGGCGCCCAGGGCGGTGGACTGGTGATACCGGCGGGCGATCAGGCCGTCCAGGCCGTCGGAAACCCCGGAGAGGCAAAAGACGATCAGGGCCGGGATCGTCAACTGGTAGAGCAGGAAGGTGATGAACAGCGGGGTCATCAGAATCCGGAGAACGGTGATCTGGTTGGGGACGTTCCAGGCGATCCCCCGGGCCGCCGCCAGGGCGCCTATCTTCTGGAGGACCGCCTCCCCGCGGGTCGTTCTCCCGGGATTCAGGCTAACCTTCTCCACGTTTCAACCCCGTCGGGAACAGGAGCCGCTTCACCCGCTCCAGCGTCTCGATGGCTTCCCTGCCCGAGACCGGGCCCGCGGGCGAAAAATTCCCCCCCTCCGTCCGGTCCATCAGGCCTCTGCCCAGCACAAACAGCACCATCTGGAGGGAGCGATGCTCAGGGAGGACGTCCCCGGGACGCCTCTCTTCCAGGCCATCCGCGGCCCGGACGCCCGCGCTGAGGAACACATTGTACACCACCTCCGCCAGCCCCGCCCGTGTCAAGGGCTCCGCCGGCCCGAAGGTGTGGTCCGGCCGGGAGCGCATCCAGCCCTTCCGCACGGCGCCCCAGATCGCGTCCCGCGCCCAGTGAGAGGAAACGTCGGTCAAGACCTCGGTGAACGGGCTCTCCTTGAGCCCACTCACATCGGCCAGGTGGGCTGCCAGAACGCCGGCCATCTCGCCCCGGGCGATCCTGCCCGACGCGACCGCCTTCGCCAGCGGCTCCGGCCAATCCGCCGGCTCCCCCAGGTAGGTCAAATAAGCCCGGGCCTCGAAATCGTCCGGCTTCCGGCTCAGGACCTCGCGGAGCCTGCGGCGCGCGCCCTCCGGGTCGCCCGCAAAAAACGCCCACTTTCCCAGACCCGCCAGGACCCGAAGGTCGGAGGGCGAAAGGGCCAGGGCCTTGCCGTAGAACTGGAGACTGCGCGCGTACTCTCTCCGGAAAAAGGCGAGATCGCCCAGTCCCAGGTAGGGCCGCGGGTCTTCGGGGTGCGTCTTGCGCAGGGCCTCCAGGATGGCTTCGGCCGTCGCCGTCTGCCCCGCCCGCAGGGCAACCCAGGCCCTGAAAAAAAGAGCCTCCACCTCCTGCGTCGAGGCCGGCGCCGCGGCCCAAAACAAAACCGCCGCCAGCAGGACCAACACCCGTCCGCGGAACTGCCCTCTCAACGGCCCCTCTCCTCCAGCCCCGCGAGGCGGCGAAGACCCCTGACCTCCGCCTCCTTGAGATAGCGCCACCCGCCCGCCTTGAGCCCCGCCGCGGACAAACCGGCGAAGCGGACCCTGTGCAGCTTCACCACCGGGTGGCCCACGGCCTCGCACATCCGCTTCACCAGGCGGTTCCTTCCTTCCCGGACGGTGAGCCGCAGCCACGCGGCGTGCTCCAGGCGCTTGTCCAGCCGGACGCCCTCGGCGGCCGAGGCGCCGTCCGCCAGCAGGACGCCCCGGGCCAGGCGGCGCAGGACGTCCTTGTCCGGGACCCCGCGCACCTTCACGAGGTACGTCCTCTCCACGCCGTAGCGGGGATGCATGAGGCGGTGGGCGAGGGCCCCGTCGGTCGTCAGCAGGAGCACCCCCTCGGCGTCGTAATCCAGGCGCCCGACCGGCACCACCGGGGCCTTGACGCCCCGAAGAAAGTCCAGGACGGTGGGACGCCCCTGCGGGTCCCGCCGCGTTGTCACGCAGCCCCGGGGCTTGTGGAGGAGGACATACACGCCGGGCCAGGGAGGGCGGAGGGGCCGGCCGTCCAGGTGGACCCGGTCGGTCGAGGGGTCCACCTCCAGCCAGGGCTCCTGGACCACCCGACCGTTGACCCGCACCCGGCCGGAGGCGATGAGTTCCCCCGCGGCGCGGCGAGAGGCCGCCCCCGCGCCCGCCAGCCACTTGACGAGCCGCATCAGCCTGCCGAGACTTCGCCGACCCTGGGCAAATCCCGAAGGGAATCGAATCCGAAGTGTTCCAGAAAGCGGGTGGTCGTGCCGTACGCCAGCGGCCGCCCGACGACCTTGCGGCGGCCGACGATGCGGATGAGGTCCTTCTCCAGCAGGGTGTGGAGAACCCCGCTGCAATCCAGCCCCCGGATCTCCTCGACCTCGGCCCGGGTGACGGGCTGGCGGTACGCCACAACCGCCAGGGTCTCCAGGGCCGCCGGGGAGAGGCGGGACCTCGTGGACCGCTTCAGGAACCGCCTCACCCACCCGCCGTGCTCGGGCCGCGTCGCCAAGCGGTAGCCCCCGGCCGCCCGGCGGACCTGAAGGGCGCGCCCCTCATACGCGGACGTGAGCTCGGCCAGCATCTCCTCGACGGCCCCGGCGTCCAGCCTTCCCTCGAACAGCTCGACCAGGTCCTTCACCCGGACCGGCTCCTCTGATACGAAAAGCAGGGTCTCAATGACCCCCTTGGCCTCCTCTCGATTCTCCTCAGTCATCGTCATTTCCCACCACCGCCGGGTAGAGGTACAGGGCGCCCCGGGCCCCGCCGGCCTGACGGACCTGGATCAGGCGTTGACGGACCAGTTCCAGGATCGCCAAAAACGTGGCCACGACCTCGATGCGCCGGGCCATGCGCTCGAACAGCGACGCGAACGTCACCCCCTCGGGACGCACCCGATCCAAAACGAAGCCGAGGCGCTCGGTCATCTCCATTTCGTCCGCTTCCACCTGGTGCCGGCCCGCCTGGCCGATCTGCCGCAACACCTTCTCGACGGCCCGGATCAGGTCGAACAGGGTCACCTCCCCCAGGAAGGTCTCCTCGGGAAGCGGCCCATCGGGCAACACCACCGAGTCGGGGGTCAGCGCCCGCCGGTCAATTCCCTCGTGGGCCGCCTCCCGTTCCCTGAACGCGCCCGCGAGCTCCTTGAGCCTTTGATACTCCATGAGGCGCTCGACGAGCTCCCGGCGCGGGTCCTCCTCGGGGGAGGGCTCCTCCGCGCGGGGGAGCAGCATGCGCGACTTGATGTGCGTCAGCGTGGCGGCCATGACGAGGTACTCCCCCGCCACCTCGATGTCGAGCGACCGCATCAGGCCCAGGTACTGGAGATACTGATCGGTGATCTGGGAGATGGGGATGTCGTAGATGTTGACCTGGTTTTCCCGAATCAGGTGGAGGAGGAGATCGAGGGGACCTTCGAAGATGTCCAGCCGAACCTTGTAAACCATTCCTCTCCCATCCGGCCGCAGTCTATGGCTCTTTTTGCCGGCGACCGGCCACTCCCTGAAATGTACCCCGGCCCCCGGGGGATGTCAACGCCCGATTCGAGGCCGTCGGGCCCGCCCCGGATAAGGAGAAATCCTCCGCGGGCTTTCCCGAGAGCCGGCGCCGGAGGGCGAGGGCGCGGCTTTAGAAATTCCACGCCCCGGACATCTCGGGTATAATGACCGCCGGGCCTCTCGGGCTTCGACCCAGAAAGGGAAAAGAGGAAGGAGATATCGGCCGCCCGCTTCTTGGGCGGGAAGGTCTTATTTCATTTTCCAGAAGGAAGCCTCCCGCGATGAGCAGACTGAGGTTGAATCTCGCCTGTCACGTTTCGGACCGGACGCGCGCCCTGCGCGACGGAAGCATTTCCATCGAAGGCGTGGAGCTGAACTGGATCGCCCTCCACGTGGCCGAGATCTTCTGGCGCATGTGCCAGTACCAGGAGTTCGACGCGTCGGAGATGTCCCTGGGGGCGCACACCACCTTGACGGGCAAGGGGAACTCCCCTTTCGTCGGCGTGCCGGTCTTCCCGTCCCGGGTCTTCCGTCACTCGGGCATCTTCATCCGGATGGAGAGCGGCGTCGGGCGGCCGGAGGACCTGCGGGGCCGCCGCATCGGCGTCCCCGAGTACGCCATGACCGCCTGCGTGGTGATGCGGGGCATCCTCCACCACGAATACGGGGTCGCCCCGGAGGAGGTCGTCTGGGTGACGGGAGGGCAGGAAGTGCCCGGACGGAAAGAGCGGGTTTCCCTCGACCTTCCGCCCTCCATCCGCATCGAGCCGCTGCCGGAGGACCAGACCCTGAACCGGGCGCTCTGCGAAGGGGGGATCGACGCCCTCTTCGCCGCCCACCCCCCGTCGGCCTTCACGGCGGGAGACCCCCGCGTCCGGCGTCTGTTCCCCGACTATCGCCCGGTCGAGGAGGACTTCTTCCGCCGCACGGGCGTTTTCCCCATCATGCACACGCTGGTCATCCGGCGCGACGTGTACGAGAAAAACCCCTGGCTGGCCCAGAGTCTCCTCCAGGCCTTCCAGCGGGCGAAAGAGGAGGTGCAAAGGGCCCTGGGCGACCCCGGCTGGCTCACCTGCATGCTGCCGTGGTCGGTGGCGGAGATGGAGGCGACGCGCCGGGTCATGGGCGAGGACTTCTGGCCCTACGGGATCGAGCCCAACCGCAAGACGCTGCAGACCTTCTGCCAATACGCCTTCGAGCAGGGCCTGACGCCGCGGCGGGTCGCCCCGGAGGAGCTCTTCGCGCCCAACACGGCCGAGCGCTGGAAGCTCTGAGAACCCTTTCCATTCGGAAGTCGCGGGGGTAAGCTTCCACCAGGAGGATGAACGACATGAAAAAATGGTGGCTCGCTGCGCTGATTCTTCTCACCGCCTGCGCGCTTGTGGCCGGTCCGGCCTCGGCCCAATCCGCTCAACAGGGCCGGTACTCCATCGCCACTGCCTCGCCCGGGGGCACCTTCTACGCCTACGGAGGCGGGTGGAGCAACCTGCTCAACCAGAAGCTCGGCTTCAACACCTCCACCCAGGTCACCGGCGGGGGCGTGGACAACCTCATCCTGCTGGGAAACAAGAAGGTCGATTTCGGGATGACCACCACCAGCGAGGCCCACGCCGCCTACCTGGGAGAGCCCAAGTGGACGCGAGGGAAGAAGTTCGATAACCTCCGGGCGCTCTTCATGACGCATCCCGCCGTCCTGCACGTCCTCAGCAGCGCCTCCCGGCCGGTCCGGACCATTCGGGACCTCGACGGCAAGCGCGTCTGCCTGGGGCCGGCCGGGAGCGGCCACGACCGGAACTACCGCATCATCTTCAACATCCTGGGGATCAAGCCCGCCCGGATCATCAACCTCCCCTTCGGCGACGCCATCCGGCAGCTGGGGGACAGGCGGATGGACGCCATCGCCATGCTCGTCGGCCCCCCCAACTCCTCGGTCATGCAGTTCGACGCCACCCACACGGCCTACCTGGCGGAATTCCCGCAGGCCGACCGGGAGCTCATCAACCAGAAGGCGCCCGCCATCGTCCCCTTCACCATCGGCGCGGGCGCGTACAAGTCCATCACGAAGCCGGTGGAGACCACGGCCGTCTGGGCCATCATGGTGGCCGACAAGGACCTTCCCGCCGACGTCATCTACCGCATCATGAAGGTCACCTACGAGAACAAGCCGTTCCTCATGGCGGCCCATAAAGCGGCGCGGTTTCTGGAGATGAAGACCATCCTCGGCTCCCCCATCCCCCTCCACGCCGGGGCGGTGAAGTACTACCGGGAGACGGGGCTGAACATCACCGGCGGGCTCGTCCCGCCGGAATCCAAGTAAACCCCGAGCGATGGGCGCCGGTTCCCCGGTCGCGGGGACCGGCGCCTGCCGAGCGAGGAAAAGCCGGTGGGCCCAAAAGAGGCCAAGACAGAGGAAACGCCGCGGCGGACCTTCAGCCCGAGCATGGAGACGGCCCTCCTGGTGTACGGCGCCTTGGTCGCGCTCGCCCACATCTATTTCCTCGCCACGGACCCGACGGACCCCTACCTGTTCCGCGGCCTCCACGTGGCGACGGCGGCGGCCTTCGTCTTCCTCCGGATCCCCGGTTGGCGGTCCGCCCGAAGGGTCGGGGTCCTCGACGTCCTCTTCATCGCCCTGTCCTTCGGCGTCGCGTTCTACCTGTTCTGGGAGTTTCCGGACATCCTGTTCCGCCGGGTCCTGCCCAGCGACCTGGACACGGTCGTGGGCACGGCGGTCCTGATCGTGACGCTGGAGCTGGGGCGGCGGGCGGCGGGCCTGGCGCTTCCCATCCTGGGGCTGGCGACCATCGCCTACGCCCTCATCAGCGAGCTGCCCGGCGTGCTGGCCCATCCCCCCTTCTCCTACAACCGGGTCGCCGGCTTCATCCTCAGCAACGAGGGGGTATACGGCCTGCCCATCGCCATCTCCGCCTCCTACGTGGCGCTCTTCATCCTGTTCGGGGCCCTCATCGACGTGTCGGGGGCGGGGGAGTTTCTCATCCGGGTGGCGACGGGGGCGGCCGGATGGGCCCGCGGGGGACCGGCCAAGGTGGCCCTGGTGTCCAGCGGCCTTTTCGGGATGGTCTCCGGGGCATCCTCAGCCAACGTCGTCACGACGGGGACGTTTACGATTCCCTTGATGAAGCGGATCGGCTACAAAAGCCCCTTCGCCGGGGCGGTGGAGGCCGTGGCCTCGACGGGCGGACAGCTCATGCCTCCCGTCATGGGGGCGGGGGCCTTCATCATGGCCGAGCTCGTGGGCATCCCCTACGGCGACATCGCCGCCGCCGCCGTCATCCCGGCCGTGCTGTATTACTTCAGCCTCTACTGGATGGTGGACCTGGAGGCCCTTCGGCTGGGGCTCGGGGGTCTTCCCCGCAGGGAGCTCCCGCTCGTCCGGTCGCTGCTCAAAAGAGAGTTCTACTTCCTGTTCCCGGTGTTCCTGCTGATCTACGCCCTGGTGATCGAGCGGCTCTCGGTCATCCGGTCCGCCTTCTGGGCCGGGGGGCTGCTGCTGGTCTGCGCGGCCATCCGCCCCGAGACCCGGATGGGGGTGATCAAGACCGGAAAAGCCCTGGCGATGGGGGCGGAACGCTTTGTCTCCGTCATGCCCGCGTGCGCGGTGGCGGGCATCATCGTGGGCATGCTGAACCTGACCGGGCTGGGCCTGAAGCTGGGCGGATTCCTGGTCGCCCTGGCGGGGGGGAACCTCCTGGCCGCCCTCGTGCTGACCATGGTCCTGTGCATCATCCTGGGGATGGGGCTCCCCAGCGTGCCGGCCTACATCGTGGCGGCGACGGTCACGGCCCCGGTCCTCGTCAACCTCGGCGTGTCGGAGCTGGCCGCCCACTTCTTCGTCTTCTACTTCGCCGCCCTCTCGGCCATCACGCCGCCCGTGGCCATCGCGGCCTATGCCGCGGCGGGCCTGGCCAACGCCCCGCCCCACAAGGTCGGCTACCTGGCGGTGAAGCTCGGCCTGGTAGCCTTCCTGATGCCCTTTTTCTTTGTGTACGGCCCCGCCCTTCTCGGACAGGGTTCCGCCGGGAACATCGTCCTGACCGTCATCACCGCCGCCATCGGGGCCGTGGCCCTCTCCATGGCGGTGCAGGGGATAGGCCTGCGGGGGCCGATCGGCGCGGTCGAGCGCATCGTCTTATCCGCCGGGGCCTTCACCCTCATCAAGCCGGGCTTGTGGACGGACCGGGCCGGCTTGGTGCTGGTCGCCGTCCCGATGATCCGTCAGTTCTTGCGGGGCGGCCCGGGGGGCGCCTTGTCCCCCTCGCGCGCGGAGCCGAGGTCGGAGG
>JACPRG010000167.1 GCA_016190025.1 Candidatus Tectimicrobiota bacterium | reverse complement strand
GGAGACGGCGGGCAAGGGGCCGGAGGGCGGCCCGACCCGGGGGACGCCCCCCGCCCCAGTAGAGGTCTTCCTCGGGCCCGCGCGGGGGGTCGGCGACGTCCGGTTCCAATACAAGGACTCTTGCGGCGGCCGTATCCTCTCGTTCCGGTTCAACCGGCTGGGGTACCGGGGGCCCGAGTGGCCGGCGAGGCCGCCCGAGAAGACCGTGCGCATCCTGGCCCTGGGGGGGTCCAGCACGCTGGGGGTCGCGAACCCGGAGGACAAGACCTGGCCGGGGCTCCTCGAAGCCCGTCTCCAGGGAAAGCTCGGCGGCCTGCGGGCCGAGGTGCTCAACGCCGGGAGAAACGCCGAACAGCTGCCGCACATCCTGGAGGCCCTCCGGCAGACGCTGGGGGCGCTCAGGCCGCGCGTGGCGATCTACTACGGCGGTTACAACGAGGTGGCCGTCGGCTCGGCCCTGTTCGCGGACGTCAGCGAGGTCATCGACCACTTGAACAAGCGGGTCCTCCCGTGGCTGTCCGCGACGCTCTATTCCCGGTCGATGCTCTACACGGTCCTTCTGGAGAAATACGCCTACCTCCGGGCGAGCCGCGCCTCCGACGCCCTGGTCCCCGACGTGAAATCGTACCTGGAGAGAATCGGGCGGCTCGCGGAGGAAGCGCGCCGCGTCGGCGCCCGGCTCGTCATCGTCCTGCAGGAGAACCGGACGCCCCGGGGCGAGGACCTGAAACGCCTGAGCCTGGAGGACCCGAAGGGGATCCGGGGATACGTCGCGGCGGCCGGGGAGGGCGGCCTCGACTCGATGAAGCGGATCGCCTCAAGACAACAGCATGTCTTGATGGAGGCTCTGCGGCGGCTCCGCCCCGGCTCCCTCGGACCCGGGGTTGAGATCGTCGATCCTTCCCCCGCCTTCGCCGCATACCCCGACCGCCAAAAACTCTTCTGCGACCCGATTCATTTGACCGACGCGGGCAACGCCGTCCTGGCCGGCTTCATCGCCGAAAAGCTGCCCCCCGGGTTCTGGCTCCCGTGACGTCCAGGTCGCCGCAAGCGCGGAGGGCGTCGCACCTTGAGTCTGTGACCTCCCAGCATCGCGCGCGGCCTGGTTTTGTAGGGGCGCACGGCCGTGCGCCCCTACGCCGCGACCGCCCCGATCTCCGCTCGGCGCTCCGCGCCTCGCTCAGATCGGGACTACACCTTTTGTTTGCCCCTCCGTGTAGGGGCGAGCCGCCGGCTCGCCCAGGGCGACGCGGCGCGTCGCCCCTACACCTCCCTCCCTTTCGAGAATGTCCGAGCCGGAGTAGAAACCGGCTGCCCGCCCAACACGAGACTGACCCACGACCGAGAGCCGGTTTCCCGAATCAGCCCTTGCGCCTCCTCAGCCAGAGGACGCCCGCCAGCAGAGCGGCATAAGCCGCGCCGCCCCACAGGGCGATGCGCGTCCAGCGGTGGCGGCCCTGGAGGGAAAGGACCGCGGCCTCGGCGGCCCTCGCCTGCGCCAGGGCGGCCTCGAGCGCCCGCTGGTTTTCCGGCAGGCTCAACCGGTGCTGCGCCTGGCCGAACCCGGTCAGAAGCGCCCGCTCGGCCCGGCTCACCCGCTCCGCCTCCGCGTCCGGCTGGAATCCCGCCTCGCCCCATTCCTTGAGCGCCCGTCGGCTCCGGGCAATGGCCGCCTCAACCGGCGCCACGGCCTGAAGCGCGCCCGCAATGTACCCCAGGGCCGGGTCGTCCGGCCGCTTCTTGGCGTCGTGGCAGGCCGCGCAGACCTTCGGATCGCGGAAAAGCGCCGGCGTGGGCCGGGCGATCTCGTGGGGGCCGTGGCACTTGGAGCAATGGACTTCCTTCTGGAAGTGCGGGTTGTCCTTGCCGAACGCCGCGCGCTCGGAGGTGTGGCACGCCCCGCACGCCTCGAAGACCTCCCTCCCCTTGGGCCGGAAATTCCAGTGGGCGTTGTGACAGGAGGCGCACGTGGGGAGGTTCAGGTTCGGGTTCCACGGCCCCTTCAACCCGTGGACGCCCCTTGCGACCTGAGCGGGGACCTCCGGGTTCAGGCCGAAGTCCCTTTTGTACTCTTCGCTCCCGTGGCACTTGGCGCAGGTCCGGTTCACGTTGGCCGGATGGGCCGGGGATTCCGGGTCGTCCACCCGGAGGACGCGATGGGCGCCGTGACAGGTGACGCATTGGGGGGCCTTCGCCTCTTCTTTCTGCCAGAGCGCCGCGGCGTGAAACCCCTGCCTGTACTCCTCCAAAGCGTTCCGCTTCCTCCGGGAGCGTTTGACGTAGTCCTTGTTCCCGTGGCACTTGGCGCAGAGCTCGGGGACGTCGAAAACGGAGAACTTCGCCTTGAAGCCGGCCTTCTCGGATTCGGCCTCCTCCCGCTTGGCCTTCGTGGGGTCGCCGCCGTGGCAGTCCGCGCAGCCGACGCCGAAGGTGTCATGGATGCCGGCCCGATGTTCCCTGCCCGCCTTGTCCTCCCGGTGGCACCCCCCACAGGAATCCACCGCCTTGGCCGCTCCCGCGGCGGCCTGGGCGTACGCGGGCGGCGGCCCGGAGACCCCCAGGACCAAGAGCAAGAGAAAAAGCGGGCGCCTCACGGGACCTTCACCCCGAAGAGGGGCTCCTCGCCCCCCGCATAATGGCCGAGATACGTCAGCGCGGCCCACAGAAGGATGAGCGCCAGGGCGGTCCCCGCCGCCCACTTGCGCCGCAGGGGGCGGCGATGCGCGGACCGGTCGAGATAGGGGACGAGGAGGATCAGCAGGAAAGGAAGGCCCTGGAGAATCACGGCCAGCTGCAGGTAGGCGAAGCCGGGGAAGACCTCGCCCGCCGGGAAATACTTCAGGCTCTGGTAAAAGGCCAGAAACGGCCACTCCGGCTTGATGTGCTCGGGCGTGAGGGCCGGGTTCGCCGGCGGCCCCAGCGAAGCGGGACTCCAGGCGGTCCACAGGAGGAGCAGGACAACGGTCGAGAGCCCGGCCAGGACTTCCTTTCCGAGGAACCGCGTGTAGGGAATCCGACCGGGCGGCGCGGGGGCCTCTCCCCGCCTCGGCAGCGGATCGGCCACCCCCAGGCGATAGACGAGCGCCAGGTGAAGGGCCGCCAGAAGAGTCAGGGCCGCCGGCAGGACCACCGCGTGCAGCGCGAAGAAGCGGGTCAGCGTGGCCGCGCCCACCTGCCTTCCGCCCTTCAGCAGGCCCGCGATGAAGTCTCCCGCCAGCGGGAGCTGCCCGGCCATTTGCGTCCCGATGGTGGTCGCCCAGTACGCCTTCTGGTCCCAGGGCAGAAGGTACCCCGTGAAGACCATCCCGAGGATCGCGGCGAAGAGGCAGAAGCCCGCTACCCAGGTCGCCTCCCGGGGCCGCTTGAAGGCCCCCATGAAGAACACCCGACACATGTGGAGGAAGACCGCGATCACCATCGCCTCGCCGGACCAGCGGTGCAGGCTGCGGACGGCCCAGCCCCAGCTCACCCGGTTCATGAGAAAGGACACGCTCTCGTGCGCCCGCTCCGGGGTGGGCTGGTAATAGAAAAGGAGCAGAACCCCCGTCACCGCTTGAACCCCGAAAAGGGTGAGCAGGACCGCGCCCAGGGTGTGATAGGCCCGAAGCCCCGCCGGCACGGTGTGGCGGGAGAGGAGGCCGCGCAGCTCGCGGACCGAGCGGCGGATCTCGCCGCCCTCCCTCCCGGCCTCCAGGCGGTCTTTCGGCTCCACGCGCGCCGTCACTTGAGCTTCCCCTTCAAACGATGAAGACCCGCCCGTCCCGCACCCGGACCTCCAGGTGCTCCAGCGGCCTGGGAGGCGGACCGTCGATGACCCTTCCCTCGGAATCGAACACCCCCCCGTGGCACGGGCAGACGAACAGGCCGGGATTTTTTCCGGGCGAAAGCGTCCTGGCCGCCTTTCCATCTCCGCCTTCGGGAACCCACCGGACGACGCAGCCCAGATGGGTGCAGATGAGCGAAAAGGCGCGGTAGCCGCCCTCGGCGTTGAGCAGCAGGGCAGGCTCTCCTTCGACCCGGACGGCCGCCGACCCGCCGGGAGGGAGCATTTCTGCGCCCGGAACCGGGGTGGCGGGCCTCGACCTCCTGCGCAAACCGGGCGGATAGAGATAAGCCAAGGCCCCCGCCATGAATGCGGCCCCTCCGGCGCCCAGAAGAGCGGTCCACATCCACCGGAAGAACCCGCGGCGACCCGGACTGGTTTCTCTGGCCTCTTCCATGCACAACCCCGAACGACCCCGAACCGGGAATCAATGACTTGAGACAACAGAATCTATTCTAACAAAGGCCGATCTGCAAAATGCCCTTTTCCGCCCCTGGCGGGCTTTGTTTGGGGCACATCGCCTTCAGACGCTCCCCGTTCGAGCCGGGAATATTTTTCAGGGATTTTGACTGTTATGATGCTATAATGTCTTTTCACGGAAAGCCGCGAAAGGTAACCGGCGGGGTTGGGGTCCGCTTTCAGGTTTCGGTCTGGGCAGCTAACGAGTTCACACCAGGAGGGGGAAACACATGAAGAAAATGCTTGCTGTAACCGCCGCCGTGGCTTTTGCGTTCACCGCCGCCGCGGCGGCGCCCGTCCTCGCCCAAAAGAAACACACGCCCAAGGCGGTGTGGAAGGGCATGCTGCAGAACCTCGACGACGTGAAGGCGATGGTCTCCGCGCTGACCGTGTTCGACATGGAACGTCTGGCCTCCATTGCGGACCAGTTCGCGGCCAGGGAGGAGCGCTTTTCGAAGAACCCCAGGTTCCCTGACGCGGTCAAGAAATATTATGGGGACCTCGCCTCCGTCATCAAGGAGGTTGGGGCCGCGGCCCGGGCGGGGGAGGAGGCCCGCGTCTCCGAAAAGATCGGCGGGGTGCTCCAGGTCTGCAGCGGCTGCCACTACAACGTGCGCGACGCCGCCGCCCGCAAATAGACTCCGCCGCGAGCGCTGAACCGGGGCGCGGCGGGTATCGAACTCATTCAAGAACACAAGGGCTCAAGGGTCCCTCCTCGGGGGAGAACCCTTGAGCCCTTCTTTCTCCCGCCCAAAAACAGAGAGGGGCAGGCGCGGACGCCTCGAAAGCCCACTCACGCGCGCCCCTCAATCCCTGGCCAGCGCCACCATGTCCTGCGCGTCGCCCCCCTCGGGGAAGGGCCCCTGCTTGAGCTCGATGAGCTTGGTGTCCTTCTCCACAAACTCGATGGAGTGGCCCTCCAGGAGGAGGATGAAGTCGAAGGGCCGCAGGTCCACGTCGCCCAGGTGATCGCCCTCGCGGGTATAGACGCCGATGCGGCCCAGCCCCCGCTGGCACATCATGAGCTGGAACTTGCTTGTCCCGGGGACCGGCGCCAGCACCTTGTGGTAATGGGGCCTCACCTTGGAGCCCTTCTCGCGGTTGAGGAGGACGATCTGGAGAGGCAATTCGTCATCGGTGACGTGGGCCTTGGTGTAGGTGTCCATGTCGATCTTGGACAGGTCGTAGTGGCGGGCCATGTGGGCCTTGTCTTCCTCGGTCTCGATCTTGGGCGGAAACTTGGAGTACTCCTCCATGTCCCCCCGGACCAGGACCGCCACCGTCCGCCCGTCCTTGGCCTTGAAATACCGAACCTTGTCCGTATCTACCCGCACGCCGCTCTTCTCCCCAGGGAGAGGGACCCCTCGGCCGAACCCGTGCGCGGCCGTGCCCCGCGGGGGAGACACGGACGCGCCGGCCCTCGGCCACGCGACCACCGCACCCCGGCCTCGCTCTTTGCCGAGTGCGGACACGACGAGCATTATACGGCCGCCCCTCTGTCCTGTCGGGTGCCCTATCAGACGGTGGTAGAATCCCCGGTGGGACAAAAGCTCCCCGAAGAAACCCGGACGGGCAAGGCCCGGAACCCCTCACGACGCGGGATGGCCGGAATGGAACTGAACGACATCGCCACCATCAACTGGATGTACAAAGACTTCTACCCCTACCTCGCCCGGCAGATCCTGAGCACCCACGGCCGCACATCCGGCCGGGCGCTCGAGCTGGGCCCCTACGCGCCCGGGATATCCGCCGCCCTGGCCAAGATGGCCCCCGACCTGGAGATCACCGTCGCGGACAACACCCCGGGCATCCGGCCGCACTTCGAGGACTTCCTGGGCAAGGTCGGGCTTCTGGACAAAATCCGCCTGGAAGAGGCGGACGTCGAGGCTCTGCCCTACAAGGACGGAACGTTCGACCTCGTGTACTTCCGCGGGGCGCTCTTCTTCACCTGGGACCCCGTGAAGCTCCTGCGGGAGTCCGACCGGGTGCTGCGGCCCCGGGGCACGGCCCTCATCGGGGGCGGGTTCGGCGCGGAAGCGCCCGATGAGGAAATCGATGGGATCGCCGCCGAGGCGCGCGACCTGAACCAGAGACTCGGCAAGCGCGTGGTCGGCTACAAGGAGGCCGAGGCCTACGCCCGCGAAGCCGGCGTCTGGGAGCGCTCGCGCCTCGACAAACGCCACGGCCTCTGGGTGGTGATCCGGAAAGATGGAAAATGACCTCGGGGGGCCTTTCAAAAAGCGCCCCCCACAAAAAGCCGCTACAGCGGCAGGTGCGTGAGGCGGAAGAGGTTCCGGCTCATGAGCTCGCCCACGAGGGCCGTGATGATCCCGATGTAGAAGAATCCGGTGGCCGTGCGGGTGGCGCGCATCCGGAGGCTGATGAGGATCCCGACTCCGACGATGAACGTCCCCGCCAGGCCGACCAGGACCCGCCCCCAGAACTCCAGGCCCCACGGTGTCAGAAAGACGTTGCCTCCCCAGACGACCCGCG
>JACPRG010000158.1 GCA_016190025.1 Candidatus Tectimicrobiota bacterium | reverse complement strand
GATGCGCCGGGAGGGTGGGCGAACGCCTCTTGCGCCGCTTTCACCCCCCGGAAGCCGGACGTGCGGCTCGAAGCCATCCCGGTTTATCATGGAGTTGCGCCGGGAGGGCTCGAGTGGAACCGAAAAGAAAGGGGAGCCGACAAACCCCATGAGCCGAAGGAAGGACATCGCCAAGGCGGCGGTTCAAGCGCAGATGCAGAGCCTGATCGCGGTTTTGCAGCTTTATCAAGAGGAATTCTCCAAGACGCCGGAAGACCGGGAAAAGCTCCAGGAGCTGGTGGAGCGGGCCGAAGCCCTGCGCGCGCGCTACAACGAGCTCACCGCTCCCCGAACCCCCGCCCGATAACGGGTCAAAGCGGCGGCCGAAGCGCCTGGCCGAGGGGGCCGGGTTTCTCGCCAAACAGGCCCGGCGGGGAATCCGGGGAACCGGGGGGCGCTTCCAAAAACCCCGGGAAACCTCGCGACGCCGCGGACCCGCCCTCACGCCTTCTCCGCCCTGAGGGATCCCAGGGCCCTCTGCACGTCTTCGGGCGGAGGGGCCTCGAAACGGAGCCGCTCCCCCGTGACGGGGTGGTCGAAACACAGCCGGTGCGCGTGAAGCGCCTGGCGCCCGATGGGCGGGTCCCCTTTGTGGCGGACGCCGTACACGGGGTCTCCGATGACCGGCGAGCCCCGATGCGCCAGGTGCACGCGGATCTGGTGCGTCCTCCCCGTCTCCAGCCGAACCTCCAGCAGCGCCCGCTTCCCGAACCGCTCCACCACCCGGAACCGCGTGACCGCCGGTCTCCCCTTCTCCACCACCGCCATTTTCTTCCGGTGGAGGGGATGCCGCCCGATGGGTCCCTCGATCCGCCCCTCGTCCGGGAAGGTCCCCCAGGCCAGCGCGAGGTAGACCCGCTCGACCCTTCTCGCCTTGAGAGCGGCCTGGAGCCGCGTCAAAGCCAATTCCGTCTTGGCGACGACCATCAGACCCGAGGTGTCCTTGTCCAGCCGGTGGACGATCCCCGGACGCAGCCGTCCGCCGATCCCGGTCAGATCCGGACAACGCGCCAACAGGGCGTTCACCAGTGTGCCGCGGGCGTGGCCGGCGGCCGGATGGACGACAAGGCCGGCCGGCTTGTTGACAACGACAAGGTGGGCGTCCTCGAAGAGAACGTCGAGGGGGATGTCCTCCGGAACCGCCTCGGCCGGCTCGGGCGGAGGGAGCGTGACGAGGATCCGGTCCCCCGGACGCAGGAGCGTCCCCGGCCTCGGCGCCCTTGACCGCGCCGCGGAGGAGAGCGGGCCGGCGGGGCCGCCGTCCCCTCCGGCGGCGCTCTCCACGCGGACGTTTCCCCCGCGGATGAGCTGCTGGACCCGCGCCCGGGACCACCGCGGCGCCTCCGGGTGGCCGGCCAGGAACACGTCCAGGCGGCGGCCCTCATCCGGGGCGTCGACGCGGAATTCGAGCCGACCGGCCTCGCCCGCCGGGGCAGGCTCAAGGTTCCCCTGGAGATTCGACAATGGGCCCGACCTCAAAAAATCCGAACGGCCGCGAAAAAGGCTTAAGTTTTCCGAGGGGCCTTCCGAAAAGACGATTGTGAAAACCCCTCATGGCGAGGGAAGAGGACAATGGACGCCATCCAGGCAACCACATCCAAACCCGTCGAGGTCTCTCAGGCGAGAGCGGCCGACCTCTCGCCTCCGCAGGCCGCGGCGCCGCCGGCGAGTTCCCCGTTGGACTCGGACAGGGTGGACCTTTCCCCGACGCGCGACTCTCAGGAGGGCGCACCCACGGCCAAGCGCCGAGCGTCCATCGCCCTTCCCAAGCCGAAGCCTCCCCCGGCCGTCAGGCGCATCCAGGAAGCCGTGGAGGCGGCTCCCAAACAGAAGCGGCCCTTCCTGGCGGTCTTGAGCTACCCGCCGCCCCCGGAGGGGGGCGGCGAGGTCGACCTCAGGGTCTGAGAGCCCGCGTTTCCCCCGGAAGAAGTTTCCGCGCCTCCGCGGCCCCTGGCCCCGACTGGATCGGAGCCCTGGGCCCGCCGACCCCCCGTCTTATCCCTTCGCCTCGTCTCCTCCCGACGCGGGCGGGACGTTTTTTCCCGCCAACCGGTCGGCGGCGTGAAGGAACGGCGTGATCAGGTCCAGGGGGAGCGGGAAGATCAGGGTCGAGTTGTTCTCGGCCGCCACCTCTGTCAGGGTTTGCAGAAACCGGAGCTGGAGCGCGGCGGGCTGGGTGCCGATGATGGCGGCCGCCTCGGCCAGCCGGGTGGAGGCCTGATATTCCCCCTCGGCGTGGATGACCTTGGCCCGGCGCTCCCGCTCGGCCTCGGCCTGCCGGGCGATGGCCCGCTGCATCTCCTGGGGCAGGTCCACGTGCTTGATCTCGACGTTGGTCACCTTGATGCCCCACGGGTCGGTGTGCTGGTCCAGGATCTCCTGGAGGTGCTGGTTGATCTTTTCCCGCTCGGCCAGCAGGTCGTCCAGCTCGGACTGGCCGAGGACGCTCCGCAGCGTGGTCTGGGCAAGCTGAGAGGTGGCGTAGAGATAGTCCTCCACCTCGATGATGGCCTTATCGGGGTTGAGGACGCGGAAGTAGAGCACGGCGTTCACCTTCACGGAGACGTTGTCGCGCGTGATGACGTCCTGGGCGGGGACGTCCAGCGCGACCAGCCGCAGGCTCACCCGGACCATGCGGTCGATGATGGGGAAAAGCAGGAAGAGCCCGGGCCCTTTGACCCGAAGAAACCGGCCCAGCCGGAAGACGACCGCGCGCTCGTACTCCCTCATGATCTTGATGGCGCTGGCCAGGACCATGAGGACGAAGATCACGAGGATGGGCAGGAAAGCGTTGAATCCGATCATGAAGGCTTCTCCTTGACGACCTCCAGCCGGAGACCGTCCACAGCCAAGACGCGGACCTTTTCCCCCGCCGCGATGGGCTCCTTCGAGCGGGCGTTCCAGAGTTCCCCGTGGATGAAAACCTTGCCTTCGGGGTCGAGGTTTCCCCTGGCCACTCCAATGGCGTTCACCAGACCCTCCCGGCCCGAAACGAACTGACCCCGCTGGGCCTTCAGCCCGAGACCGATGAGGAAGAAGAAGAACAAGCCCGTCAGGACGACCGTGGGAATGATGACGTAGTAGGAAATCCGCAGAAACGGCGCGGGGGTGTCCACCAACATGACGGAGCCCAGGACCAGGGAAATGGCCCCCCCGATGCTCAAGGCGCCGTAGCTGACCACCTTGATCTCCAGAAGGAACAGGATGATCCCGAGCAGGATCAGGGCCAGGCCGGCGTAATTGATGGGAAGCACCTGAAGGGCGTAGAACCCCACGATGAGGCAGATGGCCCCCACCACGCCCGGGAAAATGGCCCCGGGGTTCGTCAGCTCGAAGAGGATCCCGTAAAAGCCCAGCATCATCAGGAGATAGGCCAAATTGGGGTTGGAGAGGACGTCCAGCAGCCTCTGGCGCACCCCCATCTGGTACTCCACCACCTCCGCCCCCCTCGTGCGAAGCCGCTTTTCCCCGTACTCGGTGGAAATGCTGCGCCCGTCCAGCGCCAACAGGAGCGCCCTCAGGTCCGCGGCCACCAGGTCGATGACCCTCTTCTCCAGGGCCACGCTCTCGCCGATAGACACCCCCTTCCGGACCGCGTCCTCGGCCCAGTCGGCGTTGCGGCCGCGCTTGTCCGCGAGAGAGCGGATGTAGGCGGCCGCGTCGTTCGTCACCTTTTTCTTCATCGTCTCGTCCATCCCGCCGCTGACGGCCACCGGGCTCGCCGCGCCCAGGTTCGTCCCCGGCGCCATGGCCGCCACGTGGGCCGCAAGGGTGATGAACGTGCCGGCCGAGGCCGCCCGCGCGCCGCCGGGCGCCACGTACACGGCCACCGGAACCGGGGAGGCCATCATCTCCTTGATGATGGCGCGCATGGAGGTGTCGAGCCCGCCCGGGGTGTCCAGGCGGAGGACGATGAGCTCGGCCTGCCTCTCCTTGCCCTCGGCGATCCCCTTGACGATGTACTCGGCCGAGGCCGGATTGATGACGCCGTCCACGTTCAGGACGAGGACCGCCCGGCCGCCGGTCTTCTCGGGCGCGCCCCAGGCGGGGATGAGAGAAAGGACACCGGCGGCGCACAGCCACACGAGGCCGAGAAAGCGCAGGGAACGAAAACGGTGAGTGGACATGCCACCCCTCGGAGCCGGACGTGAAAGGAATGAAATTACGTCCCTAATTATAAGATTATCTATGATTTGGGGGAAATCCTTTCAATAAATCCGCCCCGCGTCTTTTGATAGACCGGCCTTTCTTGCGGGGAAGGCGGACCCGGGCGGGCGGGGCCGCCGGGGGGCCGCCGACCTGAGAACGGCGGCCACTTCTGGGCGGATAGCGTCCCCGAGGCGCGCCGCCCCAAAAGCGTCGCCCCTCCCTGAAAGCCCGCAAATTGATTGCGCTTCTCTCCGCCTCTATATTGAGTGAAGGGATCGGCGTTCATGATCGCGGTCAGAGGGCGCAGGCGCCGGCCTGTGCGGGTGGGGAGATGGAGATCGTCACGGCGCACATCAGTGCGGATTTCGACTGCCTGGCGGCCATGGCCGCCGCCGGGAAGCTCTACCCCGGCGCCTCGCTGGTCTTTCCCGGCTCCCAGGAGGCATCGGTCCGGGAATACCTGCAAGCGGGACACCCCCCTCTGCGGATCCTCAAGCTGCGCCAAGTGGACCTGAACGCAGTCCGGCGGGTCATTATCGTGGACACCCAGTCCAGAGGCCGGCTGGGGGATTTGGCGTCGCTCCTGGATCGCGGGGACGTCGAGGTCCACGTCTACGATCACCACGCCGACGCCGTCCGCGACTTCCGGGCGGACTTCGAGGACGTGCGACCCGTGGGGGCCACGACGACGATCCTGGTCCGCCTCCTCAAAGAGCGCGCAGTGCTCATCACGCCGCATGAGGCCACCCTGTTCAACCTGGGCATCCACGAGGACACCCGGAGCTTTTCATCCATCAATACCACGCCCGAGGACCTGGAGGCGGCGGCCTACCTCGTCTCCTGCGGGGCGGACCTCACGGCGATCGGAGACCTGCTGCACCGGGAGCTGAATCCGGCGCAGGTCTCCCTTCTCCACGAGCTGGTGGAGTCCGCCGAATCCCTCCACGTGCTCGGCGTGCCGGTCGCCGTCGCCACGGCCTCCCGGGAGAGCTACGTGGAAGACCTCGCCCTGGTGGCGCAGAAGTTCCGCGCCGCCGCCGACGTGCCCGCCTTCTTCTTCCTGGTCCGGATGGGGGACAAGGTGCAGCTGGTGGCCCGGAGCCGGGCTGCGGAGGTGGACGCCGCCGCCGCCGCGGCCGTCTTCGGCGGGGGCGGGCATCCCTCCGCCGCCTCGGCGTCCATCAAGGACCTTACGCTGTTCCAGGCGCGCGACCGCCTGGTCGAGTGGCTCCACCGTGAAACTCACCGGCGCCGCAAGGTCGGCGAGATCATGGTCTCCTCCGCCCGGACCGTCCGGGCGGACGCCCCCATCCGCGAGGCCGCCGGCCTGATGACCCGGTACAACCTCAACACGCTGCCCGTGATGGAAGGCGAGCGGGTGGCCGGCCTCATCACCCGGCCCGTGGCGGAAAAGGCCATCTTCCACGGCCTCGGCGGGGAGCGGGTGCGGGATTACATGAGCCGGGAATTCGAGACCCTGACCCGGGACGACCCCGCCGAGCGGGCCATCGACCTGATCCTGGGCCGCCGGCAAAAGCTCATCCCCATCCTCCGGAAAGACGGTCCGGAACAGGGCCCGTCCCGGCTGGCCGGGGTGATCTCCCGGGGGGACATCCTCCGCTTCCTTCACGAGGACGCGCAGCGGCCCGACCTGCGGTCCCGCAAGCCGCACCTGCGGGGCGTGCGGACGATGGTCCGCGAACGCCTCGCCAAACCCCTGTACGAGGTCCTCGAGCAGGCGGCCGAGGCGGCGGACGAGCTGGGCCACATCGTCTACGTGGTCGGCGGCTTCGTCCGGGACCTGCTGATGGGGATCGAAAACCTGGACGTGGACCTCGTGGTCGAGGGAGACGGGATCGCCCTGGCGCGGCGCCTGGCGGAGGCGCCGGGCGGCCGGTGCAGATCGCATCCCCGGTACGGGACCGCCGTGGTCACGCTGCCCGGCGGCCGGAAAGTAGACGTGGCGACGACCCGCGCCGAATACTACGAGCGGCCCGCGGCGCTTCCCGTCGTCGAGATGAGCGACATCCGGACCGACCTCTACCGGCGGGACTTCACCATCAACGCCATGGCCATCCAGCTCAACGGCCTGGGAGCCTGGAGGCTTCTGGACTTCTTCGGGGCGAAGCGCGACCTGAAGGACAAGGTCATCCGCGTCCTCCACAACCTGAGCTTCGTCGAGGACCCGACCCGGGCCTTTCGGGCCGTCCGGTTCGCGGAGCGCTACGGGTTCACCATCGGCTCGCAGACGCGCTTCCTGCTGGAGAGTGCCGTGCGAAGCAACCTGTTCGACCGCCTCTCCGGGAAGCGGCTCTTCACGGAGCTGCAGCTCATCCTCTCCGAGCCCGAGCCCTGGCGGTACGTCGCCCACCTGGGCCGGCTGAAGCTGTTGCGGTTCATCCACCCGAAACTCCGGGAGACCGAGCTCCTGCGGCGGCGCTTCCGGGAGATCGAGCAAGTCCTCGCCTGGTACAAGCTGCTCTTCACCGGCCAGGAGGTGGAGACCTGGATGGTGTATTTCCTGGGGCTCCTCGGCGAGATGACCGATCCCGAGGTGGGGGCCGCGTGCGCCCGGCTGGCCCTGCCCGGACGCCGCTGCGCCCGGGTCCTCCGGGCCCGCCGGGACACGGTGGACGTCCTGGCCGGACTCTCCGCGGAGGAGATCACGCTGAGCGCCGTGCACCGGCTTCTGCGGCCCCTCGAACTTGAGACCGTCCTGTTCGCCCTGGCCTTCGCCCCCTCCCAGCAGGCGAAAAAGGGCATCTCTTTGTACCTGACCCACCTGAAGGACGTGAAACCCGCCATCGGCGGGCGCGACCTGATGGCCATGGGAGTGGAGCCGGGCCCGCTGTACAAGAAGCTCCTGGAGGCCACCCGGGATGCGCTCCTGGACGGCCTCATCGAGCCCGGGGCCGTGCACGAACGCGCCTTTGTCCGCCGGCACCTGACCCTGCAGGCGCAGCATTGACAGGGTTCGGGCGTTTTGGTAAGAGTCCCCATTTTTGATGCCGGCGTGACTTCGACGCCAGAGGGGGGAAGCCGAATCCGTGAACGTCAATCTCATAATCCAGCAGCTCGCCGTGACGCTGCCGGCGTTCCTGCTGGCCATTTCCATTCACGAGGCGGCCCACGGCTGGATGGCCGACCGGCTGGGCGACCCCACCGCCCGTATGCTGGGCCGGGTGACCCTGAACCCCTTGAAACACCTGGACGTGCTCGGAACGCTGGTCTTGGTCGTCACGCGCTTCATCGGGTGGGCGAAGCCCGTCCCCGTGGACGTGCGGAACCTGAGGCGGCCCCGCCAGGACATGATGTGGATCGCCCTCGCCGGCCCGGCCTCGAACCTGTTTCTGGCGACGGTCTTCGTCGGGATCTATCATTGGATGCCGGTCCCGTACCGGGGAGACGCCTTTTGGGGGCACACGCCCCTTTTCCTGATCATCCAGCGGTGCGTGGTCATCAACCTGGCGCTGATGGTCTTCAACCTGATTCCGGTCCCTCCCCTGGACGGGGGACGGATCCTGAACGGGCTGCTCCCGCCGCGGAGCGCCTTGACCTACAGCCGGATTGAGCCCTACGGCTTTCTCATTTTGCTCGGCCTCATCTTTTTTCGGGTGCTCGACTATACGATCTTCCCCGTCATCGAGGGCCTGATCTCCCTCTACGGGCTCTGATCGGGGAGAGGGCGGCGGTCGCCTCTGCGAGGGCTCCAGGTCCCGGCCGGTCGGCGGCGGGCGCGTCCCCCACGAATTGATCGCTTTCCCCTCAGCCTCTATATTGGGTGCGGTCACGGAGGTTCACGAACTTGGCGGGCGGCGGAGGCATCGGCCATCCGGGGCAAAGAGGATAGAGATTTGGAGATGAAACAGGAACGGGTCCTCAGCGGGATGCGACCTTCCGGGAGACTGCATCTGGGCAACCACTTCGGCGCCCTCAAGAACTGGGTGGACCTCCAGCGGGGCTACCGCTGTTTTTTCTTCGTCGCCGACCTGCACGCCCTCACCACGGACTACGGCGACACCCGCGAGCTCCAGAGCCTCATCCTGGAGATGGCCGTGGACTGGATGGCCGCGGGCCTGGACCCAGAGCGGAGCACCCTGTTCGTCCAGTCCCGCGTGCCGGAGCACGCCGAGCTCCACCTGCTCCTGTCGATGATCACCCCGCTGGCGTGGCTGGAGCGGGTCCCCAGCTACAAAGAGCAGCAGGAGCAGCTTTCCAACCTGGACATCGGCACCTACGGGTTTCTGGGATACCCCCTGCTGCAGACGGCCGACATCATCATCTACAAGGCCAACTGGGTTCCGGTGGGGGTGGATCAGGTGGCCCACATCGAGCTGGCCCGGGAGGTCGTGCGCCGCTTCCACTTCCTCACCCAGACCGAGGTCTTTCCCGAGCCCCAGCCCAAGCTCACCGAGGTCCCCAAGCTGCCCGGAACCGACGGCCGGAAGATGAGCAAGAGCTACGGAAACGCCATCTACCTGGGGGACGAGGGGGAGGCCCTGCGCCAAAAGATCATGACCATGGTGACCGACCCGGCGAGAAAACGCCGGCAAGACCCCGGCAACCCCGACGTCTGCCCCGTCTACGACCTCCACAAGGTCTTCTCCTCAGCGGAGGAGCTGAGGTGGGCCGACGAGGGCTGCCGGACCGCGGGCATCGGCTGCGTGGACTGCAAGAAGGTCCTTCACCGAAACATGGTCTCCTTCCTGGAACCCATCCAGGAGCGCAGGCGGAACATCCTGACAGACCCGGACACCGTCCGGGACATCCTCGAAGAGGGAGGCCGCAAGGCCCGCCAGGAGGCTGGAAAAACCCTGGACGAGGCCAAGGCCGCGATGCACCTATAGACGAAGCCGACGGCCGCCTCGCGCAAACGGAACGACCCGGCGGACGGGGTCCCGGACCGCAACCAAGACAATGACGGAAAAGCTCGATTACAAGTCCACGCTGAACCTCCCCCGGACGGACTTCCCCATGAAGGCGAACTTGCCGGTGAACGAGCCTGAGCGGCTCCGCCGGTGGGCGGAGGTGGACATCTACGGGAAACTCCGCCAAGCCCGGCGCGGCGCGCCCAAGTTCATCCTCCACGACGGCCCGCCCTACGCCAACGGCCACATCCACATGGGGACGGCCCTCAACAAGGTGATCAAGGACTTCGTCGTCCGCGCCAAGGCGATGGAGGGCTTCGACGCCCCGTACGTCCCCGGCTGGGACTGCCACGGCCTGCCCATCGAACACCAGGTGGACCGGGAGCTGGGCAAGGAGAAGGACACCCTTCCCCCCTCCGAGAAGCGGCGGCGCTGCCGGGCCTTCGCCGAGCGGTTCGTCCGGATCCAGCGCGAGGAGTTCGAGCGGCTCGGCGCCTACGGGGCGTGGGACGCGCCCTATCTCACGATGAGCCCCCGGTTCGAGGCGGCCACCGTCCGCGAGCTGGGGAAGTTCTTCCGCTCCGGGGCCGTGTACCGGGGGAAGAAGCCCGTCCACTGGTGCACCCACGACCTGACCGCCCTGGCCGAGGCCGAGGTCGAGTACGAGGACCACACCTCGCCCAGCATCTTCGTGGAGTTCCCCTACGTCCGCGGCGGGCAGGCCGGAGACCTGCCGGGGGACGCCTTCGTCGTCATCTGGACGACGACCCCCTGGACGCTCCCGGCGAACCTGGGCGTGGCCTTCCATCCGGAGTACGACTACGCCCTGGTGGAGGCGCAGGCCGGCGGGAAGGCCCGCCGGTGGATCCTGGCCGAGCGCCTGACGCCCGCCCTGATGGAGGTCTTCGGCGTCAAGGAGTACCGCATCCTCAAGCGGTTCACCGGCAGATCCCTGGAAGGGGCGATCTTCCGCCACCCCTTCTACGAGCGCGACTCCGTCGGGGTCCTGGCCGAGTACGTGACGCTGGATCAGGGGACCGGCGCGGTCCACACCTCCCCGGGCCACGGCCGGGAGGACTACGAGACGGGGCAGGCCTACGGACTCGAGGTCCTGAGCCCCGTGGACGACCACGGGCGGTTCTACAAGGACCTGCCGCTGTTCGGCGGGATGAGCGTCTGGGAGGCCAACCCGGAGATCGTCAAGCGCCTGGAGAAAGCCGGGCGGCTCGTCGCCCAAGAGACCATCCGGCACCAGTACCCTCACTGCTGGCGGTGCCACAACCCCATCATCTTCCGGGCCACGCCCCAGTGGTTCATCTCCATGGAGAAAGACGGCCTGCGCCGAAGGGCCCTGGAGGAGATCAACCGGGTCGAGTGGCTCCCCGCCTGGGGGCGCGAGCGCATCTACGGGATGATCGAGAACCGGCCGGACTGGTGCATCTCCCGCCAGCGCACGTGGGGCGTCCCCATCACGGCGTTTACCTGCGGGGACTGCGGGGAGGCGGTCATCGACGCCCGGATCGCCGAGAAGGCGGCCGGGTGGATCGAGAAGGAAGGGGTGGACGCCTGGTTCGACCGGGAGGTCTCGGACTTCACGCCCCAGGGCCTGGGGTGTCCGTCATGTGGAGGCGAGAGCTTCCGGAAGGTCACGGACATCCTGGACGTGTGGTTCGAGTCCGGGGTGACCCACGCGGCCGTGATAGAGCCCGACCCGGACGCGGGCTGGCCCGCGGACATGTACCTGGAGGGCAGCGACCAGCACCGGGGATGGTTCCACAGCTCGCTCCTGACGGCGGTCGGCACACGCGACCGGGCCCCCTACAGGACGGTCCTCACCCACGGCTACGTGGTGGACGCCGAGGGCCGCAAGATGTCCAAGTCCCTGGGGAATGTCATCTCGCCCCTCGACGTGATCAAAAAGAGCGGGGCGGAGATCGTCCGGCTGTGGGTGGCCTCCGAGGACTACCGCGAGGACATGCGGATCTCGGATGAGATCCTCAAGCGGAACGCCGAGGCCTACCGCCGCATCCGCAACACCTTCCGCTTCCTGCTCGGGAACCTCTACGACTTCGACCCCGGACGCGATGCCGTCCCTTACGACAAGCTGTCGGAGCTCGACCGGCTGATGCTCCACCGGCTGGCGGGGCTGACCCGGAGAATCCGGGAGGCGTTCGGCCGCTACGAGTTCCACGCCTTCTACCACGCCTTTCACAACTTCTGCGCCGTGGACCTTTCGGCCTTCTACCTGGACGTGATCAAGGACCGCCTCTACTGCGAACAAGCCGACTCGCCCGCGCGCCGCGGCGCCCAGACGGTCCTCTATCAATTGGCCGACTCCATGGTCCGGCTGATGGCGCCCATTCTCCCCTTCACGGCGGAGGAGGTGTGGGAGTCACTTCCGGCGCGCCGCGAGGCGAGCGTCCACCTGGCGCTCTTTCCGGAGGTCAACGAGGCCCACGTGGACGAGGCCCTGGCCGAGCGGTGGGGGCAGCTTCTGGAAGTCCGGGACGATGTCCTGAAGCAACTGGAGGAGGCGCGGAAGAGTCAGGGGCTGGGGAGCGCGTTGAACGCCAGGGTCACGATTCGCACCGCGGGTGCGGCGTACAACTTTTTCAAAACATACGAGGCCGCTCTCCCCGCACTGTTCATCGTCTCCGCCGCAAGGATTCTGCCCAACTCGGAACCGGCCCTCGCCCCTTCCAACAGCGAGGGGGAGCCCTGGGCCGTTCAGGTGGAGAAGGCCGAGGGCGAAAAGTGCGAGCGGTGCTGGATGGTCCTCCCCACCGTCGGAGAGGACTCCCATCATCCCACCCTCTGCCACCGGTGCGCCTCCATCCTGGGATGACGAAACACCAAGGGCGGGTACGGAGCCCCGCCTCTACAGAAAATTTCCTGCAATGGACCTTCCCATGTAGGGGCCGGGCTCTGTACCGGCCCTCCACAATGCCTTAATGCCTTGAGATGAGAGGAAGGCGTGGCATCTCCAGCACCGGTTTTCACAAAGAGAGCGCAGCATTCCTTCCTTATCGCCGTCGCGGCGGGGGTCGTCCTCCTGGACCAAGTCACGAAGGAGATCGTCCGGGCCGCGTTCTCCTTGGGCGAATCCATCCCCGTCATCCCCGGCTTCTTCAACCTGACGTACGTCCGAAACCCGGGCGCGGCCTTCGGCTTTCTGGCCTCGGGGAACCCGGCCCTGGTGATCCCCTTCTTCGTCGTCATCTC
>JACPRG010000160.1 GCA_016190025.1 Candidatus Tectimicrobiota bacterium | reverse complement strand
CGGGCCGTCCCCGGCGCTCAGGAAGACGGGGCGGGGCGCGGACCCCAACGCGGAGACGAACTCGGCGAGCCCCCCGGAGGACTCGAAGCAGGCCGGAGGAACGAAGATCCCGGCCCGGCCTTCCCGGGGAACTTGATCCGGCCCGGTCGGAGGCGGCAGGAGGAGGGCGTCGGCTGCGCTTCCAGCGGGTGGAGCCGGGGCGCACAGCACCGAAAAGGCGTTGTAGTAGCGCACCGTGTTGCAGATGGGCTCCGCCGCGGCGGCGATCCGTTCTCCGTCCGCGTCCTCCGCCTCCTCCAGCAAGACCACTTCGGCGCCGGCGCGGCAGGCCTCCTCGGCGAGGCCGCGCACCAGGCTCACCGTCTCCCCGAGCGCATCTTGCCGATGGGGAGACATCCGGCGGCACAGCCCCGCGGGTCCGGGCAGAACGGCCAGGACCGGCACCTGCTTCCGCATCTGAATCCCCAGTCTGCGGATCACTTCCACTAGGCCTGCGACGGGCTCGCGCTGCCCGGTGTCCGGCGGCCACGGGCGCCCTCCCGCCGCATCCCACTGGGCCGCGGGCCCGGCGGGGGACCAGCTCACCGGGATCCCTGCGGCCTCCGCCAGAAAGGCCGCGTCGATCCGCACGGCCACGCCGTCCACCCCGAGCAGGCGTTGCTGGTCCACCAGCGCCCGGGTCAGGCGGGTTGGGTCCCGGGTGAGGACTTCCGCCGGCCCCCCGTCCAGCCGGGAGGCGTGATAGAACGCCAGGGGGAGCAGCGGCGGGCGGGGGCAGGGCGCGCCGCGCATGAAGGACCTCACCAGTTGCCTGGAAGACATCACCTCGCCTCACCTCCCGCGCCGCAGGCTCCGTCCGTCCCGCCGTTTCGCGCCGGGCGGGGGCGGGCCTCCCCTATGCCCGGATCAGCTCCCGGTTCTTCCGGGCGTCGGGCCAGGTGCCGTAATACTTGAGGGCTTGGGGGGGCGGGCGCTTCTGGGACCATTCGCGGATGAACTCCGCGTACGGCTTGCCGCGGGCCCGTCGGGCGTCCCGCTCCGCCGCGCGCCGGCGCTCGGTCTCCTCCGCGTCCACCTGGAGGGTGTCCCGGTCGTAGGCGACCTTGTAGATATTCTCGGCCGTCCAGTGGGTGATGGCGCCGGTGCGCAGGTCCTCCACGACCCTCTCCGGCGCCCGTTCCAGGACGTCGCCGTAGCCGCCCCCGCCCTGGCCGCCGGCCGTGATCACCTCCCCCCGTCTCACGACGCGCGGGGAGCGGGTCTGGTGCTCGCGCACGACCTCGCCCCCGAAGGGGTTATGCTCGATGATGTCGTAGTCGGTGTCCGGCAGGGGGACCTTGCCTCCCTTGAGCTGGGCGAAGACGTCGGTGTTGACCACCCGGAGGGCCGGCATCACCGTTTCCGAATAGCCGCCGAAGAGGCCGCAGGTGGTTGCGATCTTGGATTCCTTGGCCGCGGCCAGGAGCACGGCGTGGGGCACGTGATGGACTGTGTACGCCACGGTCACCCCGGCTCCGCCCTGGTACTTGCCGAACCCGCCGCTGTCCGGCAGGGCCTTCTGGTAGAGGTGGAGCACCGGGAAGGACCGCTCCATGTCCTCCACGTCGGGGGCCTTCCCCCACGGCCCGTGGGGGAACCCGAAGAGGTCCACGCCGTCGCCGTCGTGCCGCGCGGACAGGCCCCAGGCGTTGAGCGGGAAGGCCAGATAGTCCACCACCTTGGCGCCGTGCTGATTGACGCAGTTGATCATGAGGGAGGATGAGGAGGAGGCGAAGCCGCACACCTGGCCGCGCTGCGGGCTGTCGAACATCATCTTGGAGAAGACGACCGCCAGGAGCGGGAAGACGGCGGAAACCGAGATGGGCGAGCACGAGATGGCCGCCTCCGGGTCCGGGTCCATGATAGTGCCGTGGGGGATGATGTAGTCGATGGGCTCCATGGTGCCGGCCGAGATGGGGAAGTCGCAGAAGGGGAACTGGTAGAGATAGATGGCGCAGTGGGCGCGCGCGCAAGGGGCCAGGGCCTGAAAGCTCCCCTCGTGCTCGGGCGAGGTGCCGGTCAGGTCGATGAGGAGCCGGTCGCCTTTCTTGTGCAGCGCCATGGGCACCCGGAGCAGCGAGGGCTCCAGCCCGGTGGTGTCGAGGAAGACCACATGGCGGTAGACCCCGTCGTTCCACTCCCGGATCCGCTTCCGGGCGCCCTCCGTGGACTCCAGGATCATCTTGCGGAACAGCCCCTTCAGGAACCGGTTGCCCTTCCTGCGGGCCAGGTTCTGCATCCGCACCCGGATGCGGTCGCAGGCCGCCACCCGGGCCTTCACGTCGGTCACCTGCATCCGCGGGGCGCGGGAGATGAAGTTTTCCATCATCTTCAGGAGGTCGGTCTTGAGCCGGTAGCCCTCGCCGATCTTGATGGGGGTGAGCTTCATGCCCTCGTCGTGGCGGGTGACGGCCGTGATGATCTGCCCGCCGGGCTCCTTGCCCCCGGTCTCCGGCTGGTGGGCGCCGACGACGGCCCAGGCGATGAGCTCTCCCTGGTGGAAGATGGGCAGGATGGCGAACTGGTCGGGGTTGTGGATGCCGCCGTAGATGGCCTCGTTGCAGTAGAAGACGTCCCCCTCCTTCACGCCCACCGTCGGGTCGTCCCGGAAGTACTTCATGATGAACTTGACGGGGATCTGGCCGGTGACGACGTGCAGGTACGTCCCGCAGACGGAGATGACCAGGTCGCCTTGGGCCGTGTAGAGCCCGGCCATGGAGTCCCCGGAGTGGAGCATGCTGGAGATGCCCATCTTGGTCATGACGGCCTTGCCCTCTTCCACGATGAGCAGGAGGTTCTCCGAGTAGATCTCGTAGTCCCCCGGCGACAGCTCCTCGATGGCCGCCAGCTCCTCGTCCGTGGGCGGCGAGGGCTTGAGGCCCCGCTCCACCAGCTCCATGTCAAAAGACATGGCGAACCCTCCCTAGCCCTTTCTGAGCAGGCCGTTGCCGTACTCGTCCACCGCGAACCGCCAGCCGGGCTCCACCACGAGGGTGGTGTCCTCGGCCTCGATGATGGCGGGCCCTTCGAAGCCGTGGCCCACCTGGAGCCGCCGCTGTTCGTAGATGGGCGTCTCCTGCCAGCCCGGGCCCTGCCAGTAGGCCGGCCGGACGCCCACTTGCGCGGCGGACGCCTCCGTGCCCCGCGCCGGCAGCTTGCGCACCTCGGGCCGGTTGCCCGGCACCGTGCCCCGGAGGACGAAGTTCTCGATCTCCACGCCGGCCTCGGGGGTCAGTCCCATGGGGCTGTACGCCTCGCTGTACTCCTTCTCGAAGGCCCTGTAGATCGCCCGGACGTCATCCGGCCCCTTCACCCGCATCGCTGGCGAGATCGTGCGCTTGACGTTGAGCTGACCGCCGAACTTCATGTCCAGCTCCAGCAGCCACAGGATGTCCCCTTCCTGGAACCCCTCGCCGCGGAAGTCCTGCCGCGCCCGGTCCATCAGCGCGTCCACCACCTCGTTGAACGCGCCGTAGTCCTCCATCAGGTCGCCCTGGAGGTCCATGAGATGAAGGTGCCGGGACTGCTCGTACAGATGGACCACGTCCATGGTGGCGGACCCGAAGGCGCAGAAGGTGGAAGCGAAGGGGAAGACCACCACCGTGTCCAGCTGGGCGAAGTCGGCGAAGCCGGTGGCGTGGGCCGGGCCGGCCCCGCCCACCGCGAAGAGGATGAAGTCGCGGGGGTCGAAGCCCTTCAACACCGTCTCCTTGTAGATCTCCCCGCCCATCTTGGCGTCCACCACCCGCTTGGCCAGCAGGGCGGCGTCCTCCGCGCTGACCCCCAGGGGATCGGCGACGCGCTTGTGCATCGCCTCCAGGGCCAGGCCCTTGTTCAGCCGCAGCCGGCCGCCGTGAAAGTTGTCCGGGTTGATGTAGCCCAGGATCACGTCGGCGTCGGTCACGGTGGGCAGCTTGCCGCCCTGGTTGTAACAGGCGGGTCCGGGGTGGGAGCCGGCGCTCTCGGGGCCGACCTCCAGCTGGTTGCCCAGGAGGGGGTTGACCCGGATGATGGAGCCCCCGCCGGCGCCGATGGAGCGGACGTCCACCATGGTGGCGTCCACCACCCAGGTGTCGATGGTGGGCTGAAACTGGTAGAACCGGGTGCTGCCCTCGGCGACCATGCCGATGTCGAAGCTGGTCCCGCCCATGTCGGCGCTGATCACGTTCTTGTAGCCGTACAGGGAGCCGATGTAGGCGCTGCCCATGACCCCGGCCACCGGGCCGCCGTTGTAGGTGTGGACGGCGGAGGTCTTCAGGACCGAGGCCATGCCGCCCGTGTTGTGGATCATCATCAACGGTCGCCGGTACCCGTTCCCCCGCAGCTCTTCAGCGATGCCGATCAGCTCCTCGTACATGGACTGGTGCAGGTAGGCGTTGAGGATGGTCATCATGGTGCGGGGGTACTCGTAGATGCGCGGGGCGACCTCGGAGGAGAGAAACACGGGCATGTGGCCCAGGTACGAGTCGTTGTACTCCTGCGTGATCAGCTCCTTGATGCGCTGCTCGTGCGCGGGGTTGACGAACGACCACAGCAGGGAGACGACGAAGGCCCGGGCCCCGCGGTCCACCAGGCCCCGGAGCTGTTCCAGAAAGCCCTCCTCGTCCAGCGGGTAGATGACCTCCCCGTTGGAGTCGATGCGCTCTTTGGCCCCCGCCACCATCGACTTGTCCACCAGGGGCTTGGGCCGGTTGATCCGGGCGATGTTGCGGGCGTACTTGAAGGGGATGCCGTCCGCCCACTGGCTGCAGCGCCCCACGTAGATGGTGTCCTCGAACCCGTGGGTGGTGATCAGCGCCAGCCGGGGCCCCGCGCGCTCGATGAGCTTGTTCATGGCCAGGGTGGTGGAATAGCGGATGATCTGGGTTTCCGCCAGGAGGTCCTCCACCGACAGGCCGAGGCGGTCGGCGGCCTCCTCGATGGCCTGCATCATGCACACCGACAGGTCGTAGGCCGTGGTGCGGGCCTTGCACCAGACCTGCCGGCCGCTGCGGCTCACGAAGCAGTCCGTGAACGTGCCCCCGATGTCGATGTCAATGGCCGTCTGGGCCATTTCCTCCCTCCCCGGCGCTAGCGTCCGTGCTTGGCCTTCAGGGCGTCGATGTCCAGCTCGATGTCGAAGGTGATCGGGTGGCCCGGCGGGAGATACTCGACTTCGATCAGGGTGGCGCAGCCCGGACAGTAGAACTCGACAATCCGGCACCACTCGGGGTCCGGGGCGAAGCCGTACTCGCCGTCCACCACGGGGCGGTGGATCTCCCGCGGGTCGCGATCCGCGACGAGACAGCCCTCCTTGTAGTTGCCCCGCGCCGGGCCGAGGACGTGGCCGCAGACCCTGCAGACCCAGGTTTCCTCCGACAGGTCGATCTCCAGGTATTCGGTGATCCGAGGCCGGACGCTCACGCTCGCACCTCCACGACGCAGTTGCCGATTGGGTCGATCCCGGCGGCGGTCCCCTCCGGCACGAGCACCGTGGTGTGCTCGCCCTCGACGAGGGCGGGCCCCGGCACCTCGGCGCCCAGGGGCAACCCGTCGAACCGGTAGAGCGGCGCCTCGAACTCGCCCGCAGCCAGGCGGATCCGCCGTGTGCCAAGTCGGGCGTCCGACGCCTCGGCCGCTCTCTCCCCGGCCGGCGCCAGGTCGGAGTGGGGCGCGGGACAACTCGCCGTCAGGCGGACGATCACGTACTGGCCCCGGGCGGGCAGCTTCGCGACAAAGCGCTCCAGCTCCTCCGGCGGCCGGCCGCCCGCCACCGGGGCCGCCGCCCCCGCGATCCTCTCCAGACCGGTCAGGCACTCGACCTCCAGCGTGCACCTCATCTCATTCTCCGCGAACCCCTCGCCGCGCATGTCCCGCCCGGCGCGCGCCGTCAGTTCCGCCGTGGCCCGGCGCAGGACGTCCGGGGCGATGGAGCCGTTGGCCAGGGACTGGATTTCCTCGTAGACGTGGGTCACGTCCAGGGTGCTGGCGCCGAAGGCGGAGAAGACGGCGCTGAAAGCCGGGACGCAGACCCGCCCCATGCCCAGCTTTCGCGCGAGGCCCGCGGCCAGCAGGCCGGCCCCTCCGCCGAAGGCGTAGAGCGTCGCGCGGGCCAGCGAGACGCCGGGCGGCACCGGCGCCCGTTCCAGGATGAGTCTGGCCAGCTCCGTCTCGATGGCGTCCTTGGCCGCCAGGGCGGCCTGGAGGGGATCAACGCCCATCGGCTCCGCCAGGCGCCGCCGCACCGCCTCCAGGGCCCGCTCCGGGTCAAGGCGCTTGCGGCCGCCCAGGTACCGGTCGGGCGCCAGGTAGCCGAGGAGCAGCCAGACGTCGGTCGGGGTGGCCTCGGAGCCGCCCAGCCCGAAAGCGGCGGGGCCGGGCACGGCCCCCTGGCTCTCGGGGCCGACGGCGATCTCGCCCGGGGGCCTGAACCGGAGGATGGACCCGCCGCCCACGCCGAAGGAAACGATGTCGGGGACGCGTTGGGCGACCCGGACGCCGTTGATGGGCAGATAATGGGCGGTGACCGGATTTCCTTTCGCGATCAGGGACACATCGGAGGTGGTTCCCCCTACGTCGATGCTCAACACCCGGTCGTGGCCGAGGGCCTTCGCCAGGAGGTGGGCGCCCCGGACGCCGGCCGCGGGGCCGGACTGGTACGTGTTGAGGGCCCGGGTCTTGGCGACCCGGGCGACCCCGGAGTCGGCGGTGACGATCAAGAGGGGATGGCGGTAGCCGTTCCGCCGCACCTGGTCCTCGGCCTTGTAGAGGGAGTTGACCAGGCTGCGGTGGAAATAGGCGTTCACCACCGCCGTGTTGGTTCGCAGCTCATCGTGGGGCACCAGCGACACCTGGTGGGAGAGCAGCAGGGGCACCGCCCCGAGGTAATGGCGCGGGTAGGCGGCGTCGATGATCCTTCTGACCTGCAACTCGTTCGCCGGGTTGAGATGGGCGTTCCGCAGGCTGATCACGACCATCCGGGCGCCGTTTTCCAGCAGGTGGCGCACCCGCGCGTCCACCTCCTCCACGTTCGGCGGGCGGACCACTTCTCCGCGGCGGCCGGTTTCCTCGGACACGCCGACCACCAGGTGCGGCGGCACGAAGGCGGTCACCGGGTTGTCGGGGCCGGCGGCGTAGAGCGTCCGTTCGAACCCCCCGGTCACGATGACGCCCAGCTTGGGTCCGCTGGACTGGACGGCCGTGTTGGTGGCGATCGTGGAGGAGAAGCGGATGACACGGGTCTGTCCGAGCAGCCGCGGCGTCTCCAGCCCGAGGAGGCGGGCCCCCTCCTCGATGCAGGAGAAGAAGCAGACGGTCAGGTCGTGGGGGGTCGTCTCGACCTTCACGCCGATGCCCCGGCCGTCGCCGAAGATGTAGCCGTCGGTGAAGGTGCCCCCGGTATCTATGTCGATGGTGTACACCCGCTCACCCCTCTTCGTCGCCGGCGGCAGGGTGCCGTAGCCTCAAATCGGGGTCGCGCGTCGCTGCCTTCACGGCTTTGTCCGGCGGGCCGGGAGCCGCGATCCCCGGGCTGCACTTCGCCCCCTCGGCGGAGCCGCCCGGGCCTCCGCGCCCCGTTGCGCCGCATCCCTGAGGGTGGCGAAGCCGCGAACTCTTGAAAGGGGTTTTCCCGCCTCACATGGCCGGCAGCTTCGGCTTGGGAAGCTGCTTTGGCAGCAATTTCGTCGTATAGAGGTCATCGAGCGGCGGAGGGTTCTGCATCTTGTAGACCCTCGCCATGGTTTTCCGCGTGGACTCCATCATGTCCCGGTCCATGTACCCCAGGCCATGCTCCTTCAGGGACCCCCACACCTGAAACCGGCTGCTGAGGTCCCAGGAGAACCGGGTCATCTCCCGGCTGGCGTCCGGGATGTACTTCAGGAAGACGTTCACGCCCTCCTCCGGATGCTCGATGGCCCAGGCGTTGCCCTTGAGGCTCGCGGCCACGAAGCGCCGTCCCTGGTCCGGTTTCTCCGCGATGGTCTTGTCGTGGGCGATGAGCCCGTCGTTGGCCAGCCGGACCCCATGGTCGCTGAAGAGGAACTCGACAACCTCTTCACCCATCTTCTTGGCCTGGACCCTCAGGGAGATCGTCACCGTGGCGTACGTCAGGATGCCGTCCACCTTCTTGGCCAGCAGGGCCGGGTTTTTCGCCGCCGGGTCCATGGGCACGAAGTTCCAGTCCTTGAGGCCGACCCTCTCGGCGAACACGGGCCAGTTTCGGTGGATGGCGTCGCCGATGGTGACGCCGAGCTTTCGCCCCTTCAGGTCCTTGGGCGTCTGGATGCCCGAGTTCTTGAGGACGACGACGCTCATCATCAGCCGCTCGTGCCACATCGAGATCAGCTTCACCGGCACGTTCTTGTTGCGGGCGATGACGACCCCGCCCACGCTCTCGATGCCGTATTGCTGGTTGCCGTTTCCCACCTGGGTGCTGGCGCCCCCATAGCCTCTCTCGAAGGTCACGTCAAACCCGGCTTCCTTGTAAAACCCCTTGTCCCGGGCGACGTAGTACCCCACGTACTTCCCGTAGGGAACCCAGTCGAGGCCGAAAACAATCTTCTCCGCGGCGGACGCTTCCCCCGGCAAAGACAACCCCGAGGGGGCGAGTCCGATGAGCGTGCAGAGGACCAGAAACCCGAAGACGAAACGTGTTTTTCTCATCACCTTGCCCTCCATTTGAACCAAGCCTTTCCCTCTTGTCCCTCGATGGGCTTGAAAAGGGCGCTCACCCCACCCTCCGGATTCGGTTTCTTCGGTTCCAGGTTTTGAGCATAGGATGCGATCCCCCGCGGTGTCAATCCAGGATTTCGCGGAGGCCGGCTCCCCGGTGCGTCGCCGGTGTCCGGGGCCTTCTTTCGGGGTTCTCGCCCGATCAACCCTCCGCGGATCAGCAGGTGTCCCCGTCGCCGGAGTGTGGACCGGCCCTTGACGAGACCCGCCGAGAGCCTGAAGATTTTTCGCGAGACGCCCTCCGAGAGGGCGGTCGCGCGGGGTTGCCGATGATGCCAGGCGTCGCCCTGGAGATGATCCTCGGCGGCAAGGCCGCGGGACTTGCGGCCTGAGCCGATTTGCCCCTGCGGCCGAAGAGAAGGAGGATCTGGGATGGTTGACCGTCTGGTCCGGCCGGCGCTGGTCGTCGTGGATATGCAGAATGATTTCGTCCGGGTCGGGGCTCCGCTGGAGATCCCCCAGGCCCGCGAGACCCTCCCTGTCCACCGGGAGCTCATCGCCTTCTGTCGGAAAAGGAGGATCCCCGTCATCTACACAAAATTTGTGACCGGTCCCGAGCGCACCTTGGTCTGGGAATGGTCGCCCATGTGCGCCCCGCCCACCTGCTGCTGCTGGAAGGGGCACCGCCGCTATTACGAGGATGTCCGAAAGGAGCTGGACTGTTCGGACATCGTCGAAGAGCTCTACCCGGAGCCCGGCGACCCCATCGTGGATAAGTTCGGCTACGGGTCGTTCCACAACACCAACCTGGAAGACCTCCTCAGGGCCCGGCACGTGGAGTCTCTCTTTGTCACCGGCACGGTGACGCAGATCTGTGTCGAGGAGACGGCGCGGGAGGCCTTTCACCGGGGATATAAGGCCACCCTGATCTCGGACGCCGTATCCTCCAACCGTGAAGACCTCCATGAGGCCACGCTGAAGAACTTCGGCCTGAAGTTCGGGTGGGTCTCCACGGCGAAAGAACTGATGGCGGCGCTCGGCTGAGAGGCGTGGGGGGGCGGTGTCGCGTCACAGTCTGGATGACGAAGAACCGACTCCGGAAACAAGTTGACAGAGGGGCGGAGGTGTGAAATGGTCTTTCCCGAATCCCGAGTGAATCCTCGCTTCAAGGTCCGGAGGGCATCCGGCAAAGCGTCCTTTGTCTAGGAGGGAGCGCCATGAGAAAATCGAATCCTCGCGGAGCGGGCGGGCGGTGCGACATGGATCGGCGGACGTTTCTCAGGCTGGCCGGCCTGGGAGGGGCCACGCTGGGGTTGGGGCTGCCCGTGCGCTGGGCGGATGCGGCCACCCCCGCTGATACCATTGTCGTCGGCCACATCGACACGCCCCAAACCCTGGACCTCGACGGAACAGCCACCTTCCATCCCGCCTCGACGGATGCGACCGCCAACCTCTACGACCCCCTCCTCTATTACAGCTACAAGGACGGGGCAAACGGCATTCGCGTTCCCGACTTCGAGGCCCCTTTGGTTCCCCGCCTGGCGGAATCCTGGGAGGTCTCCGGGGACGGCCGGCGTTACGTCTTCCGTCTTCGCCGGGGCGTCGTGAGCCAGTACGGCCACGAGTTGACCGCGGCCGATTACGTCTATTCCGTGGAGCGGGCGCTGGCCCTGAAAGGGCTGGCCGCCTTCAGCTTCAACGTGGGGGGCATTGAGAAACCCGACGAGGTGAAGGCCCTGGACCGCTACACCGTCGAGATTCGCATCCAAAACTGGAATCCCATCTTCATGAAGACCCGGACCCAGTATTACGCCGGGATCTACGACTCCACCGAAGTGAAGAAGCACGCCACCGCGAAGGACCCCTGGGCCCGGGATTGGCTCACCAAGCATTCGGCGGGCTTCGGTCCCTACAAGATCGAGTCCTGGGTCACGGGAAGGGAGATGGTCCTCGCCGCCCGGGACGACTATTATCTGGGTCCTCCCAAGGTCAAGCGGGTCGTCCTCCGGGAGGTCCCTTCCAGCGCCAATCGCATGGCCCTGCTGCGAACCGGGGACGTGGACATGGCCCGCCGCCTGACGTTCAAGCAGTTGGATTCCCTCCGGCGGGACCCCAACGTCAAGGTCCTGAACAACCTGAACGGGAACCAGTACATGTGGATGCTGCTGCGGGCCGACCTGCCTCCATTCAACGACGCCCGCGTCCGCCAGGCCATCGCCTTGGCCATTCCTTATCAAGACATTATCAAGCGCACCTTCTACGGGGACGCCCGGATCCTGAAGTCCATGGTCCCCCCGAGCTACCCGGAGGCCACCGAAGAGTTCTGGAAGTACGACACGAACCTCGACAAGGCCAGGGCCCTGCTGAAGAGCGCCGGGGTCAAGGGGCAGGTCCTCCGCCTCATGTACGCCCTCGGCCAGCCGGAGGTGGAGAACGCGGCCATCTTCATCCAGGCCAACCTGGCGAAAATCGGGTTCCGGGTGAGCCTGGAGAAGGTCACTCCGACCGTGCAGCAGGGGAAGAAGTTCAACAAGGAATACGTGGCCGCCCTGGAGAACTTCGATACCCCCTGGCTCCCGGATATCGGTTACGCCGCCCGGATCTTCTCGGTGAGCTACGCGGTCGTGAACTTCGTGAACTTCAAGAACGCGGAGTACGACCGGACCTATGAGGCCGCCATGAAGGAGCGGGACCCCGCGGGCCGCCGCAGGCTCCTGCGCCGGCTGCAGGAGATCTTCATGACGGAACTGCCTTACATCCCGATCTGCATCACCGGCGATCCCTGGGCGATGCGCAAAAACGTGCAGGGCTACGCCTGGCACTCGGAGAACGTCCTCCGCTACTGGGACCTGCGCAAGGGGTAGGCGGACGGAGGTCGGCGAAGCGTCCCCGGGATGAGGGGGAGCCTCCAAGGGGGGATTCGGTTCGAACGCTCCTGGGGTGTGTTCGATGGGAGAACACGGAGCCTGCGCCTCGTCGCTTTGAGCCGCGGGCTTGGATTTTCGCGGGATCGAGGTGAGTCCTGCCCTCGACGGCGGCCGGGGGGAGCCGAAGAGGCGGGCGACGGGACGGCTGCCGTGCATCCGGTGGATCCCATCTCCGCAGGAAAGCGTGTATCCCGCGCCTGTCTATCGTCTGACTCGTAGCGTTCGCCCGGATCTCCAGAGGAGACGTCTGTGAAGATCGGACGATACATCCTTTTTCGGCTCCTGGTCCTGATTCCGCTGCTTTTCGGGATCTTCACCGTGGTTTTTCTGGTCATTCACGTCCTGCCGGGAGACCCTGTCCACCTCATCGCCGGGAGCATGGCCAGCAAGGAAACCATCGAGTCCATCACCGAGCGGCTGAATCTGGACAAGCCCCTGCCCGCCCAGTATTGGATGTACCTGAGGGGGCTTTTTCGTCTCGACCTGGGAAAGTCCTGGTTCACGGGCAATCCGGTGACCGAGGACATCAAGCTCCGGTTCCCCGCCACCTTTGAGCTCATCACGCTGAGCCTTCTTGTGACCATCGTGGTCTCCATCCCGCTGGGGATTCTCGCGGCCGCGCGGCCTCGGGGGGTCCCGGGGAGAGTCGTCAGCCGATCGGGCTTCTATTACGGGATGCTGGCGGGGTCTTTGCCCGACTTCTGGTTCGGGCTCATCTTCGTCTTTGTTTTTTACTATAAGTTGCGGCTTTTTCCGGCCCCTTTCGGGCGAATCGACCCGGCGGTCGGGCCCCCCGCCCGGATCACCGGGATGTACGTGCTGGACGGCCTTCTCACGGGAAACTGGACGGCCCTGGGGTCGTCCCTCTATTACCTGGCCCT
>JACPRG010000016.1 GCA_016190025.1 Candidatus Tectimicrobiota bacterium | reverse complement strand
GCCCGCTACAAGTGTCCGAAGCGCATTCACCTGATGGCCGAGCTCCCGCGCGGAAACCTGGGAAAGGTGTCCATCGAAGGTCTGAAGAAGCGCGCCTCCGCCCTCCCCTGAAGAGAACGCGTCTTTTTCAACGGCCGTCCCCCGGGGGGATTCCCCGGAGACGAGGCGCCCGGGGACGCGGGCTTGTTGACAGCAATTGGCCGTGTTGCTAACGTCTGGGCGACACCGAACGGGTTTGCAATGGACGCGTGGAGCCGCCGGCGGCCGACCGACAGGGCGGAAGAGACATCCTCGGGAAACCCCGACGTGAACGCGGCGAGCTCAATCTCGAAGGGCGTCTCCCGCTCCCGTCGTATCGACGACCGCGACGCGCGGCCCGAGGCCCCAAGCCGCTTCATTCGCAGGGGGCGACGCGCGGCTTTCGCTTCCTCGCTTCAAATCCTCCAGTCGGGAAGGGGAACAGCGCAATGAAGGCTAGCAGGCGGATAGGACTCATCGGGCAGATCGCGCTCTTCGTCCTGCTGTGGGCGGGAGCGCCGCCGATCCTGGATTCCCTGAGGCGGGGGGCGCCGGAGGCCGAAGCGGCTGAACCCGTCACCCTCAGCATGTCGTGGGTCTTCGTGGGCCGCCACTCCTGGTACTTCGCCGCCGAAGAGAACGGATATTTCCGCGAGGCGGACCTGGCGGTCAAGATCATCCGGGGGCACGGAGGGGGCGACACCGTCAAGAAGCTCAGCGCCGGCTCCTTTGAATTCGCGGAGATCGACACGGGCAACATCATCGTCGCGCGAGCGAGAGGCTCCAAGGTGAAGATGATCAGCGTCCACCTGATCAAGGCTCCCTTCGGCATCTTCTCCCTCAAGGGCTCCGGGATCACCCGGCCCAAGGATCTGGAAGGCAAGACCATCGGGGCGGGGGACATTGACGCGATGCGGGTCCTGTTCCCCGCGTTCGCCCGCAAGGCGGGCATCGACCCGGCCCGGGTCAAGTGGACCTCCATGATCCCCGCCGCCAAGGTGGGCACCCTGAAGACCCAAAAGGTGGACGCCATCACGGGGTTCGTGGACACCTTCGGCGGCGCCCTGTCCGTCCAAGGGCTCGACTTCCGCGTCCTCCGCTACTCCGACCACGGCTTCGACATCCTCGCCAGCGGAATGGTGACCACTGACTCACTCATCGCCGAGAAGCCGGCCCTGGTGAAACGGTTTCTGACGGCGGTGAACCGGGGGATCGTGTGGACCATCAAGGACCAGGACGGTGCGATCCAGGCCATGCGCAAGCATCACCCCGAGCTCAACGGAAAGATCCTGCGCAAGCAACTGGAGATCACCCCTGAGTTCATGGGAGACGTGAACCAGCCCCGGTTCGGGTGGATCGACCCGGAGCGGATGCGGTTCACCCGGGACACCACGGTGGCGGCGATGAAGCTGAAAAACGTGGCCCTGGAAGACATCTACACGAATCAGTTCATCGAGTGAGACCGCTCCCCGAGGGGTCTAAGCGGCGCGCAGCCGTCCGAAATCCCTCTTCGCCGGAACAACGCATCCCGATCCCTTCGGGGGAGACTTATCCGCCTTTCCGCCCCAACGGGGCCGGAGGGGCGGGGCGGCGAAACTTCACGACTTGAGGCTTTCCGAGATGTCGTTTCCCCTGAAGGTCGGAAGGTCAACCCCGCGGTTCGACGCCTTTCAGAAGGCGGAAGGGGCGCCGTGCTTCGGCGGGGACCAGTTCCCGCACGGCTCTCTGTTCGCCGGCGTCCTCCGGTGTCCTCATCCCTCGGCGAAAATCCTGGGGATCGACCCGACCCCCGCACGGGCAACGGAAGGCGTGGAGGCCGTCCTCACCGCGCGGGACATCCCCGGACACAACGCGCACGAGAACCGGTTCGGCCCGGACCAGCCCGTCCTGGCGGAAGACCGGGTGAGGTTCCGCGGACAGGCCGTCGCCCTGGCGGCCGGGCGGTCCCCCGAGGCCGTCGAGGAGGCGCTCAAGAAAATCCAGGTCCGCTACGAAGAGCGGCCGGCCGTCTTCGACCCCGCGGAGGCCATGCGCGCGGAGGCTCCCCGTGTGCACGAGAGCGGCAACATCGCCCGGCACTGGTCCATCCGCCGGGGGGACGTGACAGAAGGGTTCCGGAAAGCGGCCCGCATCGTCGAGAACTCCTACCGCACGCCCTTCGTCGAGCACGCCTTCCTGGAGCCGGAGGCCGGGGCCGCGTGGGTCGAGCCCGACGGGCGGATCACCGTCCGCCTCGCCACCCAGCAGGTGGAGAACCACAAGGCGGTGGCGGAGGTCCTGGGCGTGGCGCCGGACCGGGTGCGCATCCTGGGGACGTTCGCGGGCGGCGCCTTCGGCGGCAAGGAAGACCCCTGCCTGGAGGTCTACCTGGCGCTGCTCGCCTGGAAGACGGGGAAGGCCGTCTCCCTGACCCTCAGCCGGGAGGAATCCTTCCTCGCCCACAGCAAGAAACATCCTTTCCGGATGCGGTACCGGACCGGGGCGGACGCCCAGGGCCGGCTGACCGCCTTGGAGGTCGAGATCGTCGCCGACGCCGGGGCGCACCTGTACCTGACCCCGATGATCACGCTGAACGCCACCCTCCTGGCCCAGGGACCTTACCGGGTCCCCAACGTCTCGGTGGACACGTACGCGGTCTTCACCCACAACCTCCCGACCAGCACCATGCGCGGCGTGGGGATCACGCAGGTCACCTACGCCATGGAGTCCCAGATGGACGATCTGGCGAGGCTGTTGGAGATCGACCCGGTGGACTTCCGCTGCCGCAACTTCCTGGGCGCGGGAGACGAGATCGCCACCGGCCAGAAGATGACCCGGGCCCTGCCCCTGGAGGAGACGGCGCGAAGGGCCTGGGCGGCCCTGGGCCCCCGAACACCTCAGGGCCGGGGCACCGGCAAACGCATCGGCCGGGGGATCGCCTCCAACCTGACCGGCTACGCCAAGCCCGGCCGCGCGGCGAGCGCCGAGGTCTCCCTGGACGCCCGGGGCCGGGCCGTCGTCCGGACGAGCGCCACGGACCTGGGCTCGGGGCAGAGCGCCGTCCTGCGGCAGATCGCCGGCGACGCGCTGGGGCTCACCGAGGACCAGGTGATTCTCGAACTGCCGGACAGCGCCCTCTCTCCCTCGGCCGGGATCACGGCGGGGAGCATGCAGCTCACCAAGGCCGGAAACGCCGCGCTCCAGGCCGCCGCCGAGGTGCGGGGGCGCGTCTTGCGCCTGGCGGCCGAGCGGCTCGAGTGCGGCGAGGCGGACCTCGTCCTGGAAGGGGGAAGGGTCTGGAACCGGGCGGCGCCCGAGCGGGCCCTCTCGCTGGCGGAGATCGCGGCCTCCGCCGACGGCAAGGACGCCCTCCGCTGTCTGGCCTCCTACGCCTTCCCGCCGGGGAGCTTCGACAAGCAAGGGACCTCGGAGGGAAACGGCTGGCTGGACTACACCCCGGGGACCCACGCGGCCGAGGTGGAGGTGGATGAGGCGACGGGGGAGGTCACCGTCCTCAAGCTCGCCGCCTGCCACGACGTGGGACGGGCCATTCACCCCCAGATGGTGGAGGGGCAGCTGGAGGGCGGGGGCGTCATGGGGTTGGGGTACGCCTTGATGGAGGAGGTCATCCTGGAGGGCGGGGCGCTCAAGACCCAAACCTTCGACCAATATCTGATCCCCACCTCTCTGGACGTCCCGGACGTAGCGCCCCTTCTGTTGGAATCCGGCGCCGGCATCGGCCCCCACGGCGCCCGGGGGATCGGCGAGCCTCCGTGCAACGTCCCCGCGGCCGCCATCGCCAACGCCATCCGGGACGCCGTCGGGGCGAGGGTGACCTCTTTGCCCATCACGCCGGAGAAGGTGCTTCGGGCGGTGCGGAAGGACTGACGCCGGCGGGCCATCGCGCCCCTCGCGGGGTCCGGGCCGGGCCGTAGCCCGCGGGCGACGCCGGAGCGGCCTCCTCCGTCTGTCCCTTCCCAACGGGGCTTCAACCGCCGCAAGATGCGATCCCGCTGCTGAACGGAGACGAGGCCGGGCGCGTCAGGACGGGGACCCCCTGCCTCCGCAGGGGGCAGGCTTTTAGACCCATCTTGGGACCGGAGGGCTGATGGATGTCGGACGTTCTCGAGTGGAGAGAGAAGCTGGTGACGTGCCTGCGGGTCTTCGACCGCGTGGGTCTTCTGGGGATGTACGGCCACGTGAGCGTCCGCGTGCCCGGCGCCGAGGAGTTCCTCATCAACCCCGGGGCGGGCTCCGACAAGTCCGCGCTCCGGGCCGAGGACCTGTTGCGGGTGAATTTCCGCGGGGAAAAGCTGGAAGGGAAAGCGAACCTCCCCCTGGAGGTCGTGATGCACACCGCCATCCACCGCCGCTGGGAGGACGCGGGGGCCATCGCCCACCTCCATCCCGCCTGGGCCACGCTGTTCGCCATCGCCCGGACGCCCATCCGCCCGGTCACCCTTCACGGCGCCCTCTTCGGGGGCGGCGTGCCCGTCTTCGAGAAGGCCGAGTTCATCATCACCGAAGCGGAGGGGGAGGCGCTGGCGGAGTTCCGGCGGGACCACCGGGCGATCCTCCTGCGGTGCCACGGCAGCATCGTCGTGGGGGGATCGCTGGAGGAGGTGGTCTTCACCTCGCTCACGCTGGAAGAAAACGCGGAGCTGCAATACCGCGCGGCCTCCCTGGGCGAGCTGGACCCCATGCGGCCGCACGAAGTGGAAAAGGTCCGGTCCTCTCCGGGCCAGGAGGTCCGCTGGAAAAAGTTCTGGGACTACCAAGTGAACCGG
>JACPRG010000159.1 GCA_016190025.1 Candidatus Tectimicrobiota bacterium | reverse complement strand
GATGCGGGCATCGACGTCGTGGACGTAGTTGCGGTACGTGAAGTCGCCCGGGTCGAGGCGGGACCAGATCCCGCCCGGCGAGCGGAAATCGGGGATGCCCGATTCTGTGCCCAGGCCGGCCCCGGTCAGCGCGACGGCGAACCGGCTCCCGGCCATCCACTCGGCCGCCCGTTCGATGCCTTCGGCCGCCGCCGCTTCCTCGGGAATCTCAAACCCCATGGCTTGCGGTCCCTCCGTATTTCCCTCTCAAAGAAAGAAGACCCCCATCAGCGCCAGATAGAGCGCGTAGATCCCGACAAGAAGCCCGCCCTCCCAGCGGGTCACGCGGTTTTGCGACAGACCGACGGCGAGGAGGACCCCGATCATCAGGAGCGTGAAGGGGAGGTCGAGGACCCGGTTCTGCCGGACGACGGGAAGCGGCTGGACGAGGGCGGACGACCCGACGACCCAGAGGATGTTCAGGACGTTGGCCCCCAGGATGTTGCCCAGGCTCAGGTCCGAGTGGCCCTTGATCATCGCGGTGACGGCCAGGCAGATCTCGGGAAGGGACGTGCCCACGGCGACGATGGTCAGGCCGATGATGAGCTCCGACACCCCCAGGTGGCGGGCGATCAGGGCGCTGGTTTGGACAAGGAGGAGGCTCCCCAGCCCCACGGCCAGGGCGCCGAGCAGAAACCAGGACCCCAGCCGGAGCCACTCCCCTTCGGCGAACTGGACGTTGTCGTTTGCGGATTTGTCCTCGGCCAGGGAGAGCCGCCAGTTGTAGACCAGAAATCCGGCCGTCCCCAGCAGGAAGACGGTGCCCACAGGGCGGCCGAGGGAGTCTCCCATCGATACGGCCGCCAGCGCAGCAGCAGCCGCCAAGGCGTAAAGGCCCTGCGCCCGGAAAATCCGGCGGGGGACGGAAATTGCCCGGACCACCGCCGAGAGGCCGATGATGAGGCCGATGTTGCAGATGTACGACCCGACCGCGTTGCCCACCGCCAGGAGGGGTTTGCCCAGCCAGGCGGCGCTGAAGGAGACCGAGAATTCGGGAAAGGTGGTGGCCAGGCTCACGACGGTTGCCCCGACGACCACCTTCGGCAGGTTGGCCGCCCAGGCGATGAAAATCGCGCCGTTCAGGAACTTGCCCGCCCCCCAGATGACCAGCGAGGCGCCCGCGGCGAAAAGAAGGACGTTCCAACCCAGGCCCAGGCCGGCGAAGAAGGCTTCCAAGGTCGGCTCCTCACCGAAGGCCGCCCGCACGGACGGGCGGGGGCCGTTTCATCGAAAGGAAGGAGGGGTTCATGAGCGCGGCTCTTCTCTCGGCGGGGTGACGAGGATCACGAACTCGCCGCGCGCCTTTCCCGCCGCCAACCGCTCGGCCACCTCCCCCGCGGTTCCCCGGAGGAACTCCTCGTGCACCTTGGTCAGCTCCCGGGCGACCACGACCTCCCGACCGCCCATCACTTCTTGTATCTCCGACAAGAGCTTGACAACCCGGTGGGGCGATTCGAAGAGGACGAGGGTCCGGGTCTCGGAAGCCAGCCCCTCGAGCCGCCTGCGTCTGCGGCCGGACTTGGCCGGGAGAAAGCCCTCAAAGGCGAACCGGTCGGTGGGGACTCCCGCCGCGGAGAGTGCGGCGACCAAGGCCGAGGGGCCCGGAATCGGGATCACGGGGATGCCGGCTTCGACCGCCCGCCGCACCAGGTAATAGCCGGGGTCCGAGATGCCGGGAGTCCCCGAGTCCGTGACGAGGGCCACGTTCTCCCCGCGCCGCAGGCGTTCGAGGAGGAGGGGTGTTTTGGCTTCCTTGTTGTGGTCGTGGCAGCTCTCGAGCCGCTTTCCCTGGACCCCGTGGCGCGCCAGGAGCTTGCGCGTGTGGCGCGTGTCTTCCGCCGCGATGATGTCGGCTTCCCGAAGGGTCGTCAGCGCCCGCAGGGTGATGTCGTCCAGGTTGCCGATGGGGGTCGCCACCACGAGCAGGGTTCCCGGCCGGCTCTCGCCCGTTGCTTCCATGCCGACATTGTACGCGAATCCGTGCGGGGCCGACACGCCTGAGTTATTGACAGGTTTTTGAGCCCCTTCTATCATTAAGCGGAAGCCGAAAAGACGAAGAGGTGGCGCAGTCGGCCCTGGTGGCCGGGAGGGGGGTGTGGCGGGCGGCGGCGCCCATTCTGTTCCAGGGGGTCGAGGCGGCGCCCGGGGGGGTGTGCGCCGTTGTGGAGGAGTGACCGGAGGGGGTCAGAGGAGAGAAGTCCCGTGAGGAAGAGCGTGGCGTGGCTCGGAGTTTTCCTGGCAGCGGCGTTTATAGTGACGCTCCGGGGGCCGGCGCAGTCCGCAGAGAAATTCCGCTTCCAGCTCGGCTGGATCCCCAACGCCCGGCACCTCTTTGCCTACCTGGCTGACGTGGGGGGCCTTTACCAGAAACAGGGCCTGGATGTGGAGTTCCTGCGGGGCGCCGGGGGCGGGGACTTGGTGAAGAAGATTGGGACGGGGGCCGCAGAGGCCGGGGAGAACGAGACGATCTTCAACATCGAGGCGAGAGCCCGGGGCGTTGCGCTCCGGGTCATCGCGGTCATCGCGGAGGGGGGCCTCACCGAGGTCGTGGTCTTCAAGAAATCCGGCATCCGCCGTCCCAAAGACCTGGAGGGACGCACGGCCTGCGATTCAGCCACCGGCCTGATCACCACGTTCCCGGCTTTCGCCGCCCGAAACGGGATCGCCGATTGGAAGGTGAAGACGGTCGCCCCCGCCTTGAAGACCTCCAGCTTCCTCAAGGGGCATTGCGACTTCATGGTCACGTTCACCACCATGGCCTTCATCGCCGAAAACGAGGCCAGGAAGCAGGGAGAGGAGCTGGTCACGTTGCTCTACAGCGACTACGGGGTGGATTTCTATGGGACCTCCCTGGTGGCCCTCGACTCCGTGGTCCGGAGCAAGCCCGACCTGATCCGTCGGTTTGTCCGGGCCTCCTTGCAGGGGCTCGAGGGGTCCCTGGCCGACCCGAAGGCGGCGGTGGACGCCTTTCTGAAGAAGAACCCCACGGCCAAGCGTTTCATCGTCGAGAACCAGTGGCGGATCTTTACGAGGCACATCGTGACCCCCGCCTCGAAGAGGGACGGTCTCGGCTGGGTGGACCCGAAAAAGATGGATGAAAACATCGAAACCATGACCCGGTACATGAAGCTTCCGAAACGCGTGCCCGCGGAGGAAATGTACACGAATGAATTTGTCGTTCCGAAGATCTACCCGCCCGCGGCGGGTCGGGAGAGGAAAGGCTGATTCCTCCCGCGAGGGGCAGGGCTGGGTTTTCGACTCCGGGCGGGGGAAAAGCCGGGCGTGCGGCGCCGCCGTGGGGCCGAGAGGGGATTCCGTAAACGGGAGGGGGGAAATTCCTCGAAGAACAAGGAAAGGGGAATTCTAAATGGCGTCCGAAGTTTATCAGCCCTTCACTCCCGACCCTCAGTGGATCAGGCAGAATCAGTACCAGTACCTGCGCTTTCAGGTCGACGGGGTGGACTATTATGACGTGATCCAGACCCTGGCGCGGATCGCCCGGTGGGAGGACTGGTGCAGGGAGTGGAGCGCGACGGCCCGCTACCACGAGGACCGCGGACAGGAGGCCCTGCGGAAGGGCAACACCGTGACCGCGGGGGACGCCTTCCTGCGGGCGTCGATGTGTTATCACTTCGGCCAGATCTTCTTTTTCAACGACTTGGAACAGAAGGCGGCGGCCCAGGCCAAGAAGGTAGAGACCTACCAGAAGGGGATGGCTTACTTCAGCCCCCCGGCCGAGCGGGTGGAAGTCCCCTTTCGCTCCATCCGCCTGCCCGGCTGCCTGCGCTTGGCGCCCGGCGTGGAGCGGGGGCCGTGCCTGATCTTCGCGGGAGGGCTGGACTCCACCAAGGAGGACGCGCACTTCTTTGAGAATCTCTGCCTTCGGCGGGGGGTCTCCACCCTGAGCTTCGACGGTCCGGGGCAGGGGGAGACGTGGGCGCGGTGCAAGATGGGGGAGGGCTTCGAGGAAGCGGTCTCCGCGGTGGTGGACTATCTCCAGGGCCGCCCCGCGGTGGACCCTTCCCGCATCGGCTTCATCGGCCGCAGCATGGGTGGCTACTACGCGCCCCGGGCGGCCGCCCGGGACCGCCGGTTGAAGGCCTGTGTCTGCTGGGGAGCGGTGTACGACGTGTCTCACTGGGAAAAGACGGAGAAGCAGGCCCGGGCCGGGGCGCTGGGTCCGCAGATCTTCTGCGCCAGCTTTCAGCACGTCTACGGCGCCCGGGACCTGAAGGAAGCGGCCGAGATCGCCCGCTCCCTTTCCCTGGAAGGGGTCATGAAGAACGTGAAGTGTTCTTTATTCGTGGTTCATGGGAAGCTGGACCACGTGATCCCGTATTCCCAGGCGGAGAGGATGGCCCGGGAGGCGGCGGGCCCGGTGGACCTGGATATCGGGGAAGACTGCATCCACTGCTGTCACAACCGCCACTACCGCTGTCAGCCCATGATGGCCGACTGGGTGGCGAAGACGCTGTGAGGGGCCGCCGACCTCGAACGGAAGAGGGGGGTCATCACCGAAGAGGGCGGGACGCGCTTCGCGGGTCCCCCAAGGAGAACGGAAGGGATGGGCGAAGGATTCCTCTCCACGCTGGCGGAGAAGGTGGACCCGGCCCACGCGGTCCTGCTGGTCATTGACGTCCAGAACGATTTTTGCGCCGACGGGGGCTGGTTCCACCGGGAGGGCGTGGATCTGTCCCACATCCAGGCCATGGTCCCCCGCCTTGAGAATTTTCTCGGCGAGAGTCGCGAGGCGGGAGTCCGCGTGATCTTCGTCCGGTCTTTTTACGACGAGTGCTACCTTTCGCCCCCCATGCGGGAGAGACGGGCGCGCATCGAGAGAGACCGCGGCAAGTGCCTCCAGGGCTCCTGGGGCGCCGATTTCTATCGGGTCCGGCCGAGGCCCGAGGAGCTCATCGTCACCAAGCACCGCAACAACGCCTTCCTGGGGACCGAGCTCGACCAGGTCCTCCGCGCCTGGGAGGTCAAGGCCCTCTTGGTCACGGGGGTGGCCACCAACGTGTGCGTCGAGGCCACGTCCGGACACGCTTACATGGTTGGGTACTACGTGGTCCTGGTGGAAGACTGCGTGGCCGCCAGGACCGCCGCCTGGCATGAGGCGGCGGTGGACAAGATCAACCGCTTGTTCGGGGTGGCGGCCAAGGCGGAGGAGATCACGTCGGCCTGGCGCGAGCTCCGGACTCCCGTCGGCGACCCGAAGGAGGTCACAGACCTCAAGCGGTGAGGTAAGCGGCGGTCAACCCGGCCGACCCTCATCGCCCCGGGGAAATGACCGCCCCGATAGCGCCGAGAAAAACCGCGCGTCCCCGGCGCGGCCGGATCGCCGCGGACCCGGTTCTTCGATTCCTGGTTTCCTTCCCGGCCCACGGCGCGATCTCGCGGGACATCTCTGGTCTCCGGATCCGTCTCGGAGAAGGGCCTCCCGCATCTTGAGGTCTGTGACCTCTTGGGGTTGAGCCTTCTGGTTTCCCCCGCTTAAAAGAGGATGGGCGGCCGCCGGCCGCCCATCCATCGCGCTCTCCTTTGCAGAGGCCCCAGCCCTCGCCGAGTTCCTTGCGTTCGAGATACTCAGGATTCTCCCGCAAAAGCTGATCTGCATCATGGTCAACGTGCATCCCGCATGATGATATTTTGATGCCACTGTAGGAGGAATCCCGCTGGTTTTGCCAATCCGGTGAAACTTCGTCGGGGCATCGTTGCGGGCTGCCTGGGGGGCCCCGCCGACTGGAGAGAGGTTTGCCATGAGATTGAAGCGAGGGAAGCGGGAGAAGGCGACGGTGAAGGTGTTTCGGTATGACCCGGCCGTGAGCGCGGAGCCGCACTACGACAGCTTCGAGGTGCCCTTTGACGACCAGAACAGCGTCCTTCAGGTGTTG
>JACPRG010000155.1 GCA_016190025.1 Candidatus Tectimicrobiota bacterium | reverse complement strand
CGCCGTGACCATGATGATTCGGACGTTCGGGTCAACGGCCTTCATCCGGGGGAGGGCCTCCAGGCCGTTCACCCCCGGCATGCGGATGTCCAGCAGGACGACGTGAGGCCGCCAGGACTTCAGCTTCTCCAGACCCTCTTCGCCCCCCAAAGCCGCTTCCACCTCATGACCCTTGCTGGTCAGAAAGGACTTGAGGTCCCTGCACAGGTCCGGTTCATCGTCCACGATGAGGATTCTGGCCATGCGCGCTCTCTCCCGTTAGATCCCACCTCTTCGCCGGAAGCTCCACCCAAAAGGTCGTCCCTTCGCCCTCCCTGCTGTCCATGTCGATGCGGCCGCCGTGGCTTTCCACGATCCCGTAGGCGATGGAGAGTCCGAGGCCGGTCCCCTTGCCCTCGGGCTTGGTCGTGAAGAAGGGGTCGAAGATCCGGCCGAGGATCCCTTTGGGGATGCCGGTCCCCGTGTCGTGGACGGCGACCCGGACCCACGGCGCCCTCCCCTCGAAAAAGGGCCTCGCCCGAAGGGTGATCCGCCCTCCCTCGGGCATGGCGTCCCTGGCGTTCCCGACGAGGTTGAGAAACACCTGGCTGAGCTGGTCTTCGTCCCCTTCGATCTGCGGGAGGCCCTGCGCGTAGTCCCGGACCAGATCGACGTTGCTCACCCGGTACTGGTACTCCACCAAGTCCGCCACCTGGTCCAAGACCCGGCGCACGTCCAGCTTCTTCGGGAGCGGCTCCCGCTGTCGGGCGAACTGGAGGAGGTTTTTCGTGATCCGGGTGATGCGCTCGACCTGGGCAGCCATGGAACCGAAGGCCTCCCCCAGCTTTTCCGGGTCACTGGCCTTGATCCCCATCTGGAGGATCTGCAGCTTGATGGAAAGGGTATTCACGGGGTTCAGGATCTCATGGGCGACGCCGGCGACCAGCGTCCCGATGGAGGCGAGCTTCTCCGCGCGCAGGAGCTGGGCCTGGGCCTGCCGCAGCGTCTCCTCGGCCGTCTTCCGGTAGGTGATGTCCCGGACAACGCCGAGAAGCCCCAACGTGTTTTCCCCCTCTTTCAGCAGGTTGACGGCGAACTCGGCGGGGAAGATTTCCCCATCGGCCCGCTTCAGCGGAAACTCGCCCGCGAATTTTCCTTGTTCGTCCAACGCGCGCCGCAGGCTTTGCCCGAATTTCACGAAGGCATCCCGGGAAGGGTGAAACTTTTCCGTGGAGTGCCCGACGATCTCCGACTCGGGACAGCCCAGCATCTCCTGCGCCGCGCGGTTGCAGGATTGGACGACCCGGTCCAGGCTGATCGTGAAGATGGCGTCTCTCGCGCTTGTCAGGATCGCCTGCATGCGCCGGTTGACGGCGGCCAGCTTCTCCTCGGCGCGCTTTCTCTCGGTGATGTCCTCCTTCACGGCGACAAATTGGGTGATCTCTCCCTGCTCGTTCCGGATGGGCGAGATGGAGACCAGCTCCCAATAGAGCTCGCCGCTCTTTTTCCGGTTGTGTAACTCTCCCTTCCACTCGCCGCTCGACCGGGCTCTCTCCCGCAGCCGCTTGTACTCCTCCGAAGGCAGCTCCCCCGATTCGAGGGCGCGGACGTTCTTTCCGACGACCTCCTCGGCCGCGTAGCCGGTCACCTGTGTGAACCGGGGGTTGACGTACTCGATGTTGCCCTTCGCATCGGTGATCAAGATGCTGTTCGCGCTTTGCTCGACGGCCCAAGACAGCTTGCGGAACTCCTCCTCGGCGCGCTTGCGCTCGGTGATGTCCCGCAGGAAATAGAGAACCCGCGCCTGTCCTTCGATTTCGATGGAGGCGATGCTGACTTCGACGGGGACCCGCGCGCCGTCCTTGCGCAAGTCAACGGACTCAAACGGCTTCACCCCTCCTTCCCGGAGGACCGCGGCGATCCGCCCGGGCACGGCATCCCGGTACTCGGGCGCGACGGCGTCCTGGACCCTTTTCTGAAGCAGCTCCTCCCGCGCGTACCCGAGGAGCTCGCAGGCCCGCCGGTTGCAGTCGAGGATCCGGCCGTCCGCGTCCGCGATTCCGATGGCGTCCCCGGCCTGCTCGAACAACGTCCGGTAGCGCGCCTCCGAGGAGGCCAGCCCCTTGTGAAGCCGGGCGTTCTGGATCGCCACGGTCGCCTGCGCCGCCAGAGACTTCAAGATTTCCAGCTCGTCTTCCGTCCACTCGCGGGGCTCCTCGGTGAAGCACCGGTAAACCCCCAGGAGGTCGTCGCCCGCGAGAAGGGGGATCCCCACAAACCCGCCCAGCTTCTTTTCCCGCGACCACGGAGACTCCACCCACCGGGGGTCGCGCCTCGCGTCCGGCAGGATCAGCGTCCGGCGGTGGAGCGCGACCCACCCCGCCAGGCCCCGTCCGAATTCCAGCTCGTCGCCCCTCTTGCCCTCTCCCCAACGCGAGTAAAGCGCGGAATCGACGACCAGCCTCCGCTCGGTATCCACCAGGCGCACCCCGGCGATCAGCCCCGGCAGGAGCTCCCGGGAAGCCTCCACGATGGACTCGAGGGCTTCTCCCAGGTCGAGAGAGGCCGAGATTTTCGTGTTGATCTCATTCAGCCGGGCGATCTGGCCGGACTTGCGGACCAGGGCCTCAAAGGCGCGGGCGTTGCCGAGGGCGATGGCGGCCTGATCGGCGAAATCCCGGGCCAGGGCGATCTCCTCCGGGCGGAACTCCCGCACCTCCTTCGTCAGGCAGTTCAGCACGCCCACCACCCTCTCGCCCAGGATCAGGGGGATCCCGAGATAGCTCCGGACGCCCGCCCGCCCGGCCCACTCCCGGTCCACCCAGTCCGGGTCCTTCAGCACCTCCGCGACCGCCACGGCCTCCCTTCGGGAGACCACCCGGTGCACGATCCCCACGCCCTGGGGGAGGGTCGTGATGGCTTTCTCCGCCTCCTCCACGTAGCCGAAGGAGCCGCCCATCCTGATCCCCCCGGTCTTTTCGTCCAGGATGAAAAGACGGCAGAACTCGATCTCCAGCAGATCGCAGACGGACTTGCAGATCCGGGTGAAGAGCGTTTTGAGGTCCAGGTTTCCCGTGATGTCCCGGGTGACCCTCCGCAACGCCTCCTGCCGCTTGGAATGGGCGCGGACCTCCTCGAACGCCCGGGCGTTCTGAAGGGCGATGGCCGCGTGCGCCGAGAGGGTCTCGAGCAGCTCGCAGTCGAACTTTCCGAACTTATCGGGTGTCTTGGAGAGGCAGTTGAGGACGCCGACGACCTGCCCGCGGACGATGAGCGGAATCCCGACGTAAGCGTGAATGTCCTCCTCGCGGGCCCAGTCGGGCGTGAACCACCTGGGGTCTTTCTGGATGTCCCCCACCACGGCCGCCCGTCTTTTCCTCGCGACAAATCCGGTGAGGGAGCCGTCCGTCGGGCGGGAGTCCGGGTAGTCAGAAGGCGCCGGGATGATGCTGTAGAGGGCCTTCCCGTGAAGGGCCTTGCCGTCGGGGCTCAGCTGGAAGAGCCGGGACCAGTCCGCGTCGACGAGCTTCGCCGCGGCCTCCACGAAGGAGTCCAACACCCCCTGGGGGTCCAGCGTGGCGGAGATCTGACGGCTGAGCTCAAGGAGCGCGTTCAGCCGCCGCGCCACTTCAGATTCAAGGAGGGCCGTGGATTTCATTGGACAATGATGTCGCCCCTGACTGGTGTGGGAGGGCTCGGGGATTTCGGACCCCCCTTCTGCGAAGCCCGACGTTTCGTTCTCTCCCTGCGCCGTATTCCGAGACCCCGTAGGGGCAAGCCGGATTTCCCGCGCCCGACCCTTTCCTGCAAATTAGAGGCCATTTTCACGAGTGACAACAGATTTTTGTCGGAGGCGATTTGTCGCCATCCTCCTTTCTCACCGACTGCCGCAGCCCGGCCCCAGCGCCGCAAGGGCCGCGAGGATCCGCTCGCGGTGCGTGCCCGGCCAGTAGACCCGGCGGCAGACGGGACAGCGCTGAAACCTCCCCTGCGTCGCCCAGGTAAAGTCCGGGACCTCCGGCGCCGCCTCCGCCCGGGAGACCTCGGCCAAAGGCTCATTGCAGCGGATGCACCGGGACAGGGGCCTCGGCCACCCGGCGCCAGCCCCCGAAAGCGGCAGTCGGGGGCCGGCCGCCGGCGGGCCGTGGGTCTCGGCCTCAAGACGCCCGACGGCCTCCCTCACGGCCTCCACGAGACCCAGGCGGCGCAGGATATCCGCCACCTGCGCCGCGGGGTCATCGGCCGTCAAAAGGAGCGCGTTCGTCATGCCCCGCCGGACGGCGAGCCGGCTGTCCCGGGTGATGAGGATGCGGCCTTCCGCCAGGCGGGCGGCCAGAAACCCCTCGTCGAGCCTGCGCATGAAACAGGCGTCGAACCCCAAGATCCGCAGCCACTTGGCGGCCTTGCCCACCGTGATGTCCGCGACGAAACGGATCTCACCCGAGGGAAACCCCAAAACCGCCTCCCCTTCTTTTCCCTCCCCGCCCGACGCCCGGCCGGCCGGGGACGGAATCCGGATACGGGCAGATCGCCCGCAAGGGACAAGACCCGCAGATCGGCAGGGTGCGGCAGTGCTCCTTTCCCAGCTCGACCAGGAGGGCGTGATACTCGTTGTACAGGGGGGCCTTCCGCGGGAGGCTCCCGTGGAAGACGCCCTGAAGGGCCGCGTAACCCTCCCGCCCCGCCGACGGCCCCGCGTACAGGCCCAGCCGCGCGAAGATCCGGTGGGTATAGGCGTCCACCACGAAAACGGGACGCCCCGCCGCGTACAGCAGGATAGAGTCCGCCGTCTCCGGGCCGATCCCCTTCAATGCCAGCAGGGTCTCTCGGAGGGGGCCGGTCGGGAGGCGGAAAAGCCGGTCCAAGCTTCCCCCGTGGGCGTCCCAGAGGAACCGGATAAAGGTCTTCAGCCGCTCCGCTTTCATGTTGAAGAACCGGGCCGGGCGAATGAGAGCCGACAGGCGGGCGGCGGGGATGTCCCGCAGGGTCTCGGGGGAGAGCAGGTTGCGGCCCTTCAGGTTGGCGATGGCCCGGGCGGCGTTGGCCCAGGAGGTGTTTTGCACCAGGATGGCGCCGACGCAGACCTCGAAGGGGGCCTCTGCGGGCCACCAGCCCCGGGGCCCGAAGCGGCGAAGCAGGCGGCGGTACACCTCCATCAGGACCCGGGGCGACACCCTGCGCTCGCTGCGGGGCGCCCGGGCCGAAGGGGCCGCGTCTTTGCTGGGCATCGGCGGTGAATCCTCGGAACTATCGGAAAAATAAGGGAAATCATGGCCCTGGCAGTCTCTCAGGCCGGAGGGGGCCTGTCAAGCGGGCGTTTTCGATTGACAAGGCCGCACAGAATCACTAGTTTTTTTAGGACGAGAAGGCGCATGGGTCGCCGCCTTTGGGTGGGATGGGCCGGCTGGAGTCAAAACCGCAGATGTTTGCCTATTCGGGCCGACTGACGGAGCGACAGCGGGAAATTCTTCTCGGCGTGCTTTTGAGCTTCGTCGAGACAGCCGAGCCGATCGGCTCCAAAACGCTGGCTCGCAAGTACGTCCGGAACTTGAGCTCCGCGACCATCCGGAACGAGCTCGCCGAGCTGACCGAGAAAGGATACCTGGAGCAGCCGCACACCTCGGCCGGGCGCGTTCCAACCGACAAGACATACCGCTTTTACGTGGACCAGCTCAACAGGCTGCCTCCCCTCCCCCGCAAGGAAGTGGAGCGCATCTGGGTCGGCTACTACCAAGCCCGCTCCCTGAGTCTGGAGGCCGTGCTGGAGCAGACGTCGAAGGTTCTCTCCTCCCTGACGCACCAGGCCAGCGTGGTCCTCCTGCCGAACCTCTCCAAGATGGTCCTCAGCCAGGTCCGGTTCATCAAGCTCCGGCCCAAGGCCGCCCTGGTCATCGTGGTGGCGAAGAACGGGATGGTCCAGGACCGGTCCGTGGAGCTGGAGGAAGACCTTCCCCAGGAGCTCCTCGACAAGATCGCGCGGTGCTTGAACGAGGAGTACCAGGGCTTGACCCTGCGGGACATTCGCCGGCGGGTCTCCCTGCAGATGATCGAGCACAAGCGGGAGATCGACATCCTCTACCGCGAGACCCGGAAAATGAGCCAAAAAGCCTTTCTGGAAACCGCGAAGGAAGGCGACGGGTTCTTCCTCGGGGGGACCAACCACATCTTCGAGCAGCCGGAATTCCAGGCGGACGTGGACAAGATGCGGGCGCTGTTCGAGACCTTCGAGAAGAAGGAAAAGCTCATCTCCATCCTGGACAGGTGCATGGAGGCGGAGGGCATCTCCGTCCACATCGGCTCGGAGAACGAAATCGAGGCCATGACCCAGTGCGCGCTCGTGACCAGGAGCTACGGCGACGGCACGCAGAACCTGGGGACGCTGGGGGTGGTCGGCCCGAAGCGGATGCCCTACCCCCGCATCATGGCCCTGGTCGATCAGACCGCGTCCGTGCTGAGTCAGGTGCTTGCGGCGCAAGCCGCCCGCTGACGCCCGTCTCCCCCTTTCCAGACAGCCGATTCTCTTGACCGCTTGTCCGATCGAGCCTGGACGGAACCCTGCTTCACCGGACGGACGCCCGCCTGGGATGAAGGGCCTGGCGACCCTCAGCGCCGCCAGGCCCCCGAAAGGAGCAGTCGGGGGCAGGCCGGGCGCCCGAAGGAACCGACGAGGGAATCCGTGAGCGAAGACCGAACCGAGGAAGCGCGGGACCTTTCCGAAACCGCCGAGAGACCCAAAGAAGAGACGGCCCCCGCCAGCGGAGCGGGGGAGGCCCCGGAATCTCCGGCCCAGGCGCCGGGGACCCTCGAGTCCCCGCAGCGCGAGCTGGACGAGCTCCGGGACCGGCACCTGCGCCTGCTCGCGGAGTTCGACAATTTCCGAAAGCGCGCCGCCCGCGAGCAGCAGGAGATCCGGGAGCGCGCCGGCGAGCGCGTGATCGCGGACCTGCTGCCCGTCCTGGACGGCATCGAGCGCGCCGGCGACTCCATCCCGGCCGAGGGCGAGAGCGGGGCCGCCGTGAAAGAGGGCATCGAGCTGGTCCTCAAGGCCTTCCGGGAGGTCCTGGCCCGCCACGGGCTTCAGGAGATCCAGGCCCTCGCCCAGCCGTTCGACCCCAACCTGCACGAGGCGGTCATGGTCGTCGAGACGGCGGACCACCCCGGCGACACCGTCATCGAGGAGGTCCAAAAGGGGTATTCCCTCGGCGGCCGCGTGCTCCGGCCCAGCCGCGTGGTGGTGGCGAAACCCCTCCCCCGGGAAGAAGAATAGGGCCCCGCCGGCCGCGACCCCATGCCCCAAAACAACCCGTACCAGATCCTGGGCGTCCCCCCCGGCGCGGACGAAGCAGAGATCAAGCGGGCGTACCGCCGCCTCGCCAAGCAGTACCACCCCGACCGCAACCCGGGCGACAAGGAGTCCGAGGAGCGGTTCAAGGAGGTCTGCGGCGCGTACGAGGTCCTGCGGGACCCCAAAAAGCGGGCCGACTTCGACCGGTGGGGCTTTCGGCCCTCCCCGATGCGGACGGCCGGGCCCTCCCCTTTCGGGTCCGGGACGAACTTCTCCGAGATCTTTGAGCATCTGTTCTCCGACCTCTTCGCGCGGCCTGAATCGGGCTTCGCCTCCCGGGCGGAGCGCGGGAAAGACCTGAAGCGCCACCTGACCATCACCCTGGAAGAGATCGCAGCGGGGGCCGCGAAGCCCCTTCCCATCACGCGGCTGGAAACTTGTGACCAGTGCGGGGGGAACGGAACGCACGCCCGCAGCCGGCCCCAGACGTGCGTGGTCTGCGGCGGCCCGGGATACGTCCTGCGGCAGCACGGCCTGCTGAGCATGCGGGTCCCCTGCCGGGCCTGCGGCGGCACGGGGGAAGTCATCCTGGACGCCTGCAAACGCTGCGGGGGGGCTGGAAGGATCCCCCGGGAGAGGACCCTGAACGTCCGGATCCCCCCCGGAGCCGAGGGAGGGACGCGGCTGAAAGTCCGGAGCGCGGGCGACGCGGGAACCCGCGGGGGAGGGCCGGGCGACCTGCTTGTGACCATCGGCGTCCACCCCCACAAATTCTTCCGCCGGGAGGGGACGGACGTTCACTGCACGCTCACCGTGTCCATGATCGAAGCGGCCCTGGGCGCAGAGGTGAGCGTCCCCACCCTCGGCGCCCCGTCCCTCCTCAAGATCCCCGCGGGGACCCAGTCCGGCAGCACCTTCCGCCTCCGGGGCAAGGGCCTTCCCAAGCCGGGCGGGGGCGCCCGGGGGGATCAGCTGGTCCACGTGCGCGCCGAGACGCCGACCCGGATAAACCGGAAACAGCGGGATCTGCTGAGGCAGTTCGCCCGAACGGACGCAGTCCCCGAACGCCCCCCGGAAAACCCCGAAAGGGGCAGGCGCTCCCCCCTCTCCGGCCTCTTCTCCAAACTGCGCCGGCTCCGGGCCGGGAAACGAAAGGGCCGGGGGGCGAGGGGCGATTGACCCTCCCGGACGACCCGGGAAGGAGGCGGGTCCTCGACATCGGCTGCGGGTCGGGTATATTGGGGATCGCGGCGGCCCAATCGTCCCGAGGCTGCCGCGTGACGGCAGTGGACGTCGACCCCGGTGCCTGTCACGCCGCGCGGGAAAACGCGCGGCACAACCGAGCCGCCGATCCGGAAGAGAGTTTAAAGACCGCCGGCCTCCGGGTCGAAAGGCGCCGGAGCGAGGCGGGCTGGTCGTGCGTGACCGTTTGTAAAGGCGCGGGCCTGAGACCTCCCGGTTCCGGGTGAATCCCCCAGCCGCCCCCGAGCCCGGTCCTCGCGGTGGCAAGAGACACCTCCGAAATCGCCGCCATGCCCGTCTTCCGCGTCGATCCCAAGAACGTCCGGCCCGACAGGCTGCGCTTCACGGCCGCAGAGGCGAAGCACCTGCGGGCCATGCGGCTGAAAAGAGGGGACGTCATCCGCGTCTCGGACGGCCGCCTGACCGAGTATGAAGTCGTCCTGACGGAGCTGACGCACCAGGGCGCGGCCGGGACCATCCGCAGCAGGCGGGAGGTCCGGGCGGAGCGGCTTGTCATCCATCTCGGCCAGGCCGTCCCCAAAGGGGAGAAGCTGGACTGGGTCGTGGAAAAGGCCGTCGAGCTGGATGTCCGCGTCCTCCACCCGATCCTCGCGGAGCGGAGCGTCCCCCTGCTGGACGACCGGCGGTCGGCGGACCGGCTGGCGCGCTGGCGAAGGGTGGCGGAGGCCGCGCGCAAGCAGTGCGGCCGCGCACGGGACATGGAGGTGGCGCCCATCTCTCCCCTCGCCTCCTTCCTGGAAGCCGCGCGGGAGGCGGACCTCAAAATCCTCCTTCACGAAAAGGCGGCCGCCGGGCTGCGGGAGACCCTCGCCGAGGCGGGCGACCCGTCCACGGTCGCGCTGTTGATCGGCCCGGAGGGCGGATTCTCGGACGCCGAAGTGGAGGCCGCCCGGAAGGCGGGCTTCCTGCCGTCCGCCCTGGGACCCCGGGTCCTGCGGACCGAAACGGCCCCCGTCGCGGCGCTCGCCATCCTGGGGTTCGTCCTGGGGGATTTGGGCGAGCCGGCGGGCCAGCCCGAAGGCTGAGCACCCGACGAACCGGAACCACCCGGGGAGGATGGGCCCATGAAGGTTCTCATCGTCGGAAGCGGAGGCCGCGAACATGCCCTGGCGTGGAAGATCCGGCAGAGCCCCCGGGTGGACGCCCTCTTCATCGCGCCGGGAAACGCCGGGACCGCCCTGGAAGGACGGAACGTGGACATCCAGGCCGAGGATGTCGAGGGGCTGCTCCGCTTCGCCGAGAAGGAAGACGTGGACCTGACCGTCGTCGGGCCCGAGGCGCCCCTGATGTCGGGAATCGCGGACCGGTTCCACGCGGCCGGCCGCCGGATCTTCGGCCCCACCCGGGCGGCGGCGCGCATCGAGGGCTCCAAGGCCTTCGCAAAGGACCTGTTCCGACGGGCCGGGGTCCCCACCGCCCTTCACCGCGCCTTTTCCACCTCCGCCGAAGCCCTCGCCTACCTGGCCGGGCTCCCCGAGGGACCTCGGGTGGTCAAGGCCGACGGCCTGGCGGCCGGAAAAGGGGTGATCCTCTGCGGGTCCAGATCCGAGGCGGAACGGGCGGTCCGCCAGCTGATGGACGAGGGGCTCATGGGCGAGGCGGGCCGGACCGTCGTCATCGAGGAGAGGTTCACGGGGCCCGAGCTTTCCGTCTTCGCCTTCTGCGACGGCCCCAAGGTCGCCCATCTCGCCTCGGCCCGGGATCACAAGCGCGTCGGCGAAGGCGACACGGGAGCGAACACCGGAGGGATGGGGGCCTACTCGCCCGTTCCCCTGGCGGACGAGAGGCTGATCCAGGGCATCCTCGACCGCTGCCACCGTCGGGCCGCGGCCGCCCTGGACGCCGCCGGGACGCCTTACCGCGGCATGTTGTACGGGGGAGTGATGATGACCGCCTCAGGGGAGAAGGTGCTCGAGTTCAACGCCCGCTTCGGCGACCCCGAAACCCAGCCCGTGATGGTCAGGCTCGGCGAAGACATCGTCCCGTGGCTCCTGGACGTGGCCGAAGGCCGCCTGCAAGACGCGAAGGCGGTCCGCCTGCGGGACGAGGCGGCGGTCTGCGTCGTCCTGGCCTCGGCGGGTTATCCCGGAACGTACGAGAAAGGGAAGAGGATCGCGGGTCTTGAGGCCGCGTCGGAGATGGACGGGGTGCAGGTCTTTCACGCCGGGACGGACCGGGCGGGGCGCGAGGTGGTCACCGCGGGGGGCCGCGTCCTGGGGGTCACCGCCGCCGGAAAAGACCTCCCCGCCGCCGCACGCCGCGCCTACGAGGCCGCGGCCCAGATCCGGTGGGAGGGCGTTTATTACCGGCGGGACATCGGCCAAGGGGCGGCCCTCCTCTGAACGGGGGGACCGGGCCGGGCCTCAGAGCCCGGGCTTGCCGGTCCGGGCGGTCACCGGGGCGAGGTTCAGGAGAGTGAAAAACCGCCGGTCTCCCCGCTGGATGAGGACGAGGATCTCCGCGCCCTTCTGTCCCCGCAGGATTTCCTGGACTCCCTCCAGCGTCCGGACGGCCTGCAGGCCCACGGAGCGGATGACGTCGCCGCGCTTCACCCCCGCCCTGTCCGCGGGGCTTTCCGGGTCCACGGTGGCCACGATGAGCCCCGCCGGGTCTTCCAGTCCCAACCGCCCCGCCATGGCGGGCGTCAGCGGACGGAGGTCCACCCCCAGGGGCGGATGGAACAGGGGGGCCGGCTGCGGGGGCCGCTGCGGGGCGGGCGTGGCCTCGTGCAGCTCGCGCACCGTCACGCGGACAGTGGTCCTCTTCCCCCCGCGGATGAGTTGCAGGTCGGTGGGCGCGCCGATGGCTGCGCGCTCCAGGAGCCTGCCGAAATCCTCGCTTCCACCCAAGGAGGAGCCGCCCAGGGTGAGGATCACGTCGCCGGGGCGAAGGCCCGCCTCCGCCGCCGGACCGCCCGCCTGAACGTGGGTGATCAACACGCCCTCCGCGGGTGGAACGCCGAAATGCCGGAAGAGGTCCGAGTCCAGGTCCTGGACGGAGACGCCGATCCATCCCCGCCGAGCCCTCCCGTACCCGCGAAGGTCGGGCAGCAGGCGCCGCACCAAGTTGATGGGGATGGCGAAGCCGATGCCCGTCGCCTCCTTGACCACGGCGGTGTTCACCCCGATCACCTCTCCCTGGAGGTTGAAGAGGGGTCCACCGCTGTTGCCGGCGTGGATGGGCGCGTCGGTCTGCAGATAGTCGTTGAAATCTCCGCCCCCCAGGCTCCGCCCTTTGGCGCTCAGGATTCCGGCCGTCACCGTCTCCTCCAGGCCGAAGGGGTTCCCGATGGCCAGAACCCAATCCCCCACGCGAACCAGGTCGGAGTCCCCGAGGCGCGCGCCCGGGAAGGACCGGCCGTCTTTCACCCGGAGAAGAGCCAGGTCCGTGCGGGGGTCCGCCCCCACGAGGCGGGCGTCCAACCATTCGCCTCCATACAGCCGCACCTGAATGGACTCGGTGCCCTCAACGACGTGATGATTCGTCAGGACCTCCCCCTTGGCGTTGATGAAGAAACCCGTACCGCTCCCCCCCGGGGGAAGGCCGCCCCGCTCCTCCGCCCCCGACTCCCCGGGGGTTCCAAACAACCGGTCGAAAAACTCCCGCAGGTCGGCGGATAACCCTCCCTCGTCCACCCCCTTCCGGGGAGGGGAGCCGGACCTCCAGGCGCGGACGTGCACCACCGAGGGACGGAGCCGGACAGCCAGATCGGCGAAGCCGGGCGGAAGCCCTTGCAGGCTTGAGGCGGCAACCCCGGGCGGCGGCGGCGCGGGAGGCGGGGGAGCCACCTCGGCGCAAGAGCCGACCAACAGCCCGGTGAGCGCGCCTGCGGCGGCCGCCCGCCAGGTCTTTTTCCCTGGAACCGACGACTTCAACGATGCCCTCCCGCGCTTTCCGCCAGAGGCCGCCCGGCGGGGAGACCCGCCGCCGCTCCGGCCGGCCAAAAGAAAAACTCAAGAGCATCTGCGATGCCCTTGAGCCTGGATGAAACAGCACAAACACGCGCCCGCAGACGCTTGCCCACACCGCGGCCCAAATCAGCGATATCAGCTGTAGTGGGCGAGGACGTACTGGAGCTTACTCTTCCCCTCGGGCAAGGGAACCACGATGGCCTCTTTGTCACAGAAGGCCTCGCAGAGCTGGCAGCCGACGCATTCCTTTTCGTGCACCTTGGCCACCCGCTGAATGCCCTCCCACCCCTCGGCGTCTTCGAGGGTGATGCAGTCGAACGGGCAGATCTCCACACAGTAATTGCAGCCGTTGCACAACTCCTCGATGACCACGGCCTTGGGTATATCCTTGGCCCGGATCCGCGGAATCACCCTGCCGTCCTCATCCAGGATGCACTCCACCGGGCAGTGCCGCCCGCAGACGTCGCAATCAATGCACAGATCGGGGTCGATGACGTAAATCTGGTCTCGCCGGCCCGAGATGGCATCGGTCGGGCACTTGACCTCACAAATGCTGCAACCGATACAGGTGTCCGTGATAAAATGAGCCATGATCGTCTTCCGTGAATCGGTTTTTTCAATCCGGGAAGCGGGCGTGAACACACCCTTTTCTCACTAGATTCAGTATAATGATAGGGGTTAGAGGTGTCAACGACGTTTTCGGCTTGACCGGTCTCTCGCCCCCGACTCATAATAGGAGAGCGACTCTCAGCGGGGTGAGGTCAGGACGTCACAGGAAGGACGCGCAAGATGGGGCAATTCCTGGAAATTCTGCTGAAGCCCGACAACATCCCGATCTCGGGGATGCTGGTCATCGTGCTCATCGCATTTTGGCTTTCCCTCAAACAGGCCTTTCACAACGACAAGTTCATCAAAGAGGGCCGCAAGAACGAGATCTACGACGAGATGATGAAATAAGGGGCCGGCTCACCCCTCCGGCTTCCATTTCTGACCTTCAACGGGCATCTCTCTGACTCAGCGAGCGGGGCGCGCGGAGCCGCCCGGGCCCGCCACGAGGATGAGTGCGTGTTGGCCATCATCGTCATATCCATCATCCTCGGCTTTGTCTTGATCTTCCTGGTGAAGCGATCCGCCGCGCCCATCGCGATGGAGGCGGCCTATTACCGGCAGCCCACTCCTCAGGCGGCGGCCCTGGGGGACCTGCTGCCGGAAGAATTCAAAGAGATCTGCGTCGAGCTGGCGGAGGCCGTCGGCCTGAAGGTCCGATCGGTGGAATCCGAGGAGCCGGGGCAGGTGGACATCACGGCCGAGCTCGATCACCCCGTCCTGGGCGGAACGTACCTCCTCTTCGGCCTACTTGCCCCCACCGACCAGGTCGTGGACTCGGCCCCAGTGATCGGCCTGAGCAACGCGGTGCACCACGAACGGGCCATGAAGGGGATCTTCATCACCACCGGATACTTCTCCCAGGAAGTGGACAAGATCCTGGAAGGGGCGCCCGTAGAGCTTGTCAACCGGGACCGGCTGGCCAATCTCATGGAAGAGTACGGGGTCGCGCGGGCGGAACGCCTGCTAGAAGAACAAAAACCAGGAGAACACAGCCAGGACTAGGCCCAGGTAAAGGCCCATCCGTACGGCACATCCGTGCCACCAAATATGCCGACGCTTCGCCTCTTCGGGTTCCTCAGCTCGAAGCATACGCGCTCCTTATTCTGAACCTTCTGTCTTGCGCCGCGACCTGGAATCCAGTCCCTCTCTCATGAGGCCGGGCTATAACGAACCAGAACCGCCCTCTCCTGTCAAGCCCAAGCCGGGCGGGCCGGGCGCCTTCCGGGCCCGTCCCTGAGCCGCGGAGACGAACATGAAGCTTGCCACCTTCGAAACCTTGCCGGAAGACCCCATCGGCCCCCGCGTCGGCCTCGTCCTCCCGGACGGCTCGGTGGCCGATCTGAACCTGGCTCTCACCATCCTCGAAGCCGGGCGCCGGGACCCGGGCGCCATGGTCCTGCGGTCCAAGTGGGCCCGGGACGGAATTCTGGGCTTCCTTCGGGCGGGACAGGATTCCATCGACGCGGCGAAACGGGTCCTGGACTTCGTCTCGGAGCGCATCGGGAAAGGGGCGGAGCTGAAGGGGGCGAAGGGGACGCCGGTCGTCCACCCGGCGGGGGGCGTCCGGTTCCGCGCCCCGATCCCCCGGCCCGGGAAGGTTATCGCCATGGGGTTCAACTTCGAGGACCACGTCCTGGAGAACCCCAACGCCCCCAGGCCCAGATTCCCCATGGGGTTTCTCCAGGCCGCCTCCTCCATCGTCGGCCACGAAGACCCGGTGGTCTACCCCTCCGCGACAAAAGAGCTGGACTACGAGGTGGAGGTCGCCGTCGTCATCGGCAAGGGCGGAAAGCGCATCCCCCCGGAGCGCGCCTTCGAGCACGTCGCGGGCTACACCATCTTCAACGACCTAAGCGCGCGGGACATCCAGCGGGGAGAGATGAAGCTCGGCCTGCTCGTCATGGGAAAGAACCTGGACGGCCTGGCCCCCCTGGGACCCTATCTGGTCCTCGCGGACGAAGTGCCCGACCCCCACGACCTGACCCTGGAGTGCTGGGTCAACGACGAGCCCGAGCCCCGTCAGCGGGGCAACACCGCCCACATGATCTTCAAGATCCCGGACCTCATCGCCCACTGGTCGAACATGACCCTCGAGCCCGGGGACATCATCACCACGGGCACGCCCTCGGGCGTGGCCACCTTCCGGACGCCGCGCGAGGACTACTACCTCAAGCCCGGCGACACGGTGCGCTGCGTCGTGAGCCGCCTCGGCGAGCTGAGAAACCGGATCGTGGCGGAGACCGAATAAATTCAGGAGGGTTGGTTGATGCCAGACGAGTTGGATGAGGAATTCCATCAACTATTGACACACGCATAAATAATGTCCTATACTCTGGGCAGGAGGTGTCGCATGAGGCCATCCGGAAGCCCAGAGGAACTGGAACGCCGCCGCGTTCGCGCAGTCGCTCTCCTGGAGGAAGGATATCAACCGGTCGACATCGCCCGCAGGG
>JACPRG010000156.1 GCA_016190025.1 Candidatus Tectimicrobiota bacterium | reverse complement strand
TCGAACAGAGTACACAAACGAAATTGATGATGAGATCATCGCTCAAATCCGACGGTCAAGATTTGTTGTAGCCGACTACACAGGACATCGAAGCGGAGTTTACATCGAGGCTGGTTTTGCACTTGGATTGAACCTGCCAGTGATCTGGACTTGCTGGAAGGACGATATCAAAGACCTCCATTTTGACGTAAGGCAATATAATTGCATCGATTGGAAGACGCCGGAAGAACTGGCAGGGCGGTTGCAGGTCCGTATTGAAGCCCTAATCGGAGACGGTCCTTTCAAGGTTCGGTAAAAAACAGCCAAAAATCAGAAAAGGTAGGCCGGGCGTCCTGCCCGGCAGTGTGCGAGAGTGGGCGGGCAGGATGCCCGCCCTACCTCCAGGTTAAGTTTACTCTTGCGGCCTTTTCCCCTCCACCGCGGCGCGCATCATGAGGCGCAGGGCGTTGAGGCGGATGAAGCCCTCGGCGTGGCGCTGGTCGTACACCCGGTCGGCCTCGAAGGTGGCGTGGTCCGGGCTGTAAAGGGAGCGGGGGGACTTGCGGCCCACGGCCGAGCACGACCCCTTGAAGAGCTTGACGCGCGCGGTCCCGGTGATGCGCTTCGCAGCCTCGTCCACCGCGGCCTGGATCATCTCCCGCTCGGGGGAGAACCAGAAACCGTAGTAGACCTGCTCGGCGTACCGGGGCATGAGCTGGGCCCTGAGGTGGAGGACCTCCCGGTCCAGGACGATGGACTCCAGCGCCGAGCGGGCCACGTGGAGGATCGTCCCCCCCGGCGTCTCGTACACGCCGCGCGACTTGATCCCGACGAAGCGGTTCTCCACCAGGTCCAGCCGCCCGACCCCGTGCGCGCCCCCTATCTCGTTCAGGCGGGCCAGGAGCTTGGCCGGCGTGTAGGGCTCCCCGTTGACGGCGACGGGGTCCCCCCGCTCGAAATCCACCTCCGCGTACTCGGGCGCGTCCGGGGCCTTCTCGGGCGAGACCGACATCACGTACACGTCCTCGGGCGCCTCCGCCCAGGGGTCCTCCAGGATCCCCCCCTCGAAGCTGGTGTGGAGGAGGTTCCGGTCGGTGCTGTAGGGCTTCTTCTTCGTCACGGGGACGGGGATGCCGTGGGATTTGGCGTAGGCGACGAGGTCCTCCCGCCCCTTGAAGCCCCATTCCCTCCAGGGCGCGATGATCCGGATGGCGGGGTCGATGGAGAGATACGTCAGCTCGAAGCGGACCTGGTCGTTGCCCTTGCCGGTGGCGCCGTGGGCGACGGCGTCGGCCCCCGCGCGGCGGGCGACCCCCATCTGGGCCTTGGCGATGAGGGGGCGGGCGATGGAGGTCCCGAGCAGATAGCCCCCCTCATAGACGGCCCCCGCGCGCAGCATGGGAAAGACGAAGTCGCGGACGAACTCCTCCTTCAGGTCCTCGACGTGGCACGCGGCGGCCCCCGTCCGCAGGGCCTTTTGCCGGACGGCCTCCAGGTCTTCCCCCTGGCCCACGTCGGCGACGAAGGCCACGACCGGGCAGCGGTAGCTCTCCTGAAGCCACTGGATGATGACGGAGGTGTCCAGCCCGCCCGAGTAGGCCAGGACGATCTTCTTCACCTCTTGGCTCGGCGCGCTACTCATCTCGCTTTTCGTTCCCCATCAGCTCCACGAGAATCCCCTTCTGGACGTGGAGGCGGTTTTCCGCCTGGTCGAAGACGACGCTTTGGGGGCCGTCCATGACCTCGTCCGTGATCTCCTCGCCCCGGTGGGCCGGCAGGCAGTGCATGACGATGGCGCGGGGGTCGGCCCCGGCCAGAAGCTCTCTGTTGACCTGGAACCCCCGGAACCGGGGGAGGCGCTCCTGCCTTTCCTTCTCGGCGCCCATGCTGACCCAGGTGTCCGTGTAGACCACGCGCGCCCCTCGGACGGCCTCCCGGGGGTCGTCGCCGAGGTCGAGCCTCGCCCCGCTCTCGGCCGCCAGGGCGCGGGCGCGCCGCACGACGCCCGCATCCGGTGGATACTCCCGGGGCGTCGCCAGGGAGAGGCGCAGGCCCAGCTTGCCCGCCGCCAGGAGCCAGGAGTTGGCCACGTTGTTTCCGTCTCCCACGTAGCTGATCTTGACCTTCGTCCACTCGGGGAGCTTCTGCCGGATGGTGTAGAGGTCGGTCAAGACCTGGCAGGGGTGCTCGAGGTCCGTGAGGCCGTTGATGACGGGGATGGTCCCGTGTTTGGCCAGCGCCTCGACGTCCGACTGCCGGAAGGTGCGGATCATCACCCCGTCCACGAAGCGCGAGAGGACGCGGGCGGTGTCGGCGAGGCTCTCGCCGCGGCCGATCTGGATCTCGTCCTGGCGCAGGAAGAGGGGATCGCCCCCCAGCTCCCGCATGGCGACGTGAAAGGAGATACGGGTCCGGGTGGAAGGCTTCTCGAAGATCATCGCCAGGGTCTTGCCCCGGAGGGGGTCCAGCACCCGTCCCGATCCTCGGGCTGCCAGAAGCTCGTCCACCCGCCGGAAGAGCGCGTGGACCTCCTCCGCCGTGACGTCGTCCAGGCTGATGAGGTGCCTCACCGGCCGCCTTCCTTGCGGGTTTCCCTCGGTCCCGGCCCCGGCAGGATCTCGTCCAGGACGGCGAGGAGGCCGTCGATGTCTTTCTGCGTGATGGTCAGGGGCGGGAGGAACCGCAGGACGTTCCCCATGGTGCAGTTGATGAGGTAGCCCCGCTCCATGGCCTTCAGGACGTAGCCGCCGCCGTCGTGGTCGAGCTCCGCGCCCAGGAGGAGGCCCCGCCCCCGGACCTCCCGGATGCAGGGGTGGCTCTCCTGGAGGGTGCGCAGGCCCGACTGGAAGTAGGCGCCCATCTTGCGGCAGTTCTCCAGGAGGGTCCCCTCGGCCAGGACGTCCATGGCCGCCACCCCGGCGGCCGTCGCCAGGAAATTCCCCCCGAAGGTGCTGGCATGCGTGCCGGGGCCGAGGGCCGAGATGAAGGGCTCCTTGGCGAGCAGGGCGCCGATGGCGGTCCCTCCGGCCAGGGACTTGGCGAGGGTCATGGCGTCCGGCTCGACCCCCTCGTGCTGGTAGGCGAAGAGGGCGCCGGTCCGCCCCATCCCGGTCTGGACCTCGTCGTAGATGAGGAGCAGGTCCCGCTCGTCGCAGATCCGCCTGAGGCCCGCCAGGTATCCCTCGCCGGGGACGTGGACGCCGCCCTCGCCCTGGATGGGCTCCACCAGGATGGCGCAGGTCGCCTCCGAGACGGCCGCCTCGGCCGCCGCCAGGTCGTCGAAGGGCGCGTGGACGAACCCGGGGGAAGGCGGGTAGAAGCCCTTTCGGAACTTCTCCTGCCCTGTGGCGGCTAGCGTCGCCAGCGTCCGCCCGTGGAAGGAGTTGAGCATGGTGAGGATCTCGCCCCGGCCCTCGCCGTATTTGTCGTGGCTGTACTTGCGGGCCAGCTTGATGGCCGCCTCGTTGGCCTCGGCGCCGCTGTTGCAGAAGAACGCCTTGTCGGCGAAGGAGGACTCCACCAGCCGCTTGGCCAGCTCGATCTGGGGCGGGATGTGGTAGAGGTTGGAGGTGTGCATCAGCTTTCCGGCCTGCTCGCGGATGGCGTCCACCACCTTCGGGTGGCAGTGCCCCAGGTTGACGACGGCGAGGCCCGCCACGAAGTCGGTGTACTCCTTCCCGTCGGCGTCCCAGATGCGCGTGTCCTCTCCCCGGACGGGCACCAGGGGGTAGCGGCCGTAGGTCTTGGCGACGTATTTTTCCGCTTCGGCGATGTAGTCTTCCGACCGCATGATGTTCCCTCCCGCCTCGGATGAGCCGGACGCCCGCGGGCGGCGGGACTCTCTTCAAGAAGCGCCCGTGGCCTCCCCAAGCCGCTCTCTTGATTCCAGCGGGTCCTTCGTCCTCGCGGCGCCTGTCGATCCCTAATATTCCAGGACGATCTCCGTCCCGATCCCCTGGTCGGTGAACACCTCCAGCAAGATGGAGTGGGGCATCCGGCCGTCGATGACGTGGGCCTTCTTCACGCCGGCTTCCAGGGCCCTCAGGCAGGCGTCGACCTTCGGCAGCATCCCCCCGGAGACGCCCCCCCGGCTCTGCATGGCCTGGACCGCGGCCCTGTCCAGGGAGGAAAGCAAGTTCCCCTTCTCGTCCTGGATGCCCGGCACGTCGGTCAGGTAGACCAGCTTCTCGGCCTGGAGCGCCCCCGCGATGTGCCCCGCGGCGGTGTCCGCGTTGATGTTGTAGATCTCCCCGTCCTCCCCGACCCCCATGGGGGCGACCACGGGGATGAATCCGTTGGCGCTGAGGAGCTCCATCAGCCCGGTCCGGACCTCGCGGATCTCGCCCACCCTGCCCAGGTCCGGGGGCTCTCCCTCCCATCCCTCGGGAGGCTCGATGTGGAGCTTGCGGGCCTGGAGGATGCCGGCGTCCACGCCGGAAAGGCCCACGGCCTGTCCGCCGTGGCCGTTGATCCAGTTGACGATGTCCTTGTTCAGCTTCCCGCCCAAGACCATGGAGACGACGTCCATCGTCTCCTGGTCGGTTACCCGGAGTCCCATGACGAACCGGCTCTCTTTGCCCTGGCGTTCGAGCACCTGGCCGATCTGGGGGCCTCCCCCGTGGACGACGATGGTCCGGATGCCGATGAAGCTGAGGAGGGTGACATCCTCGGCGAAGGCCTCCCGGAGCTCGGCCTTGTCCATGGCGGCGCCCCCGTACTTGACGACCAGGGTCTTGCCGCGGAACCGGCGGATGTAGGGGAGGGCCTGGACGAGGACGTTCGTTTTGTCGCTGGGCGTCAGGTTCATCTCGCGCGCCGCTCGGGTCGGGATCGGGGAAACAAACTAGGTATTATGGTCCCGAGGGGGCGGGGTTTCAACTCATTTTGCCCGCGGGGAAATCTTCCCTTTCCATCCGGGGCGCCCGGCCCGGGCCGCCTCGATGCGTCTTCGGGGTCCGCGAGGACGCGCTGCGGACGGCTGCTCCCGCGGTTTTTGCTTCACCGCCGCGCCGCCGTCACGCGCCCGCATTCCCGGGCGCTTCCAGGAGCGGACGGATCTCTTCCAGGCTGCGGATGGTCGGGGCGTGCGTCCCGGTCTCGGTGTGGGAGAGGGACCCCTTGGGCCGCTTGATGAGGATCCCCCGCCAGCCCGCGGCCTCCGCGGCCAGCACGTCCTTGGCCAGGTTGTCGCCCACCATCGTCAGCCGCCCGCCCGGAAGGCCCAGCCTTTGCGCCGCGAGGCGGAAGATCCGGGGATCGGGCTTGAGCAGCCCGCACTCGTAAGAGCAGCAGGTGGCGTCGAAGAGGCCGGCCAGGCCCGTCGTCTTCAGGAATCCGAGCCCGAAGGATTGGGTGTTGGTCAAGAGGGCGAGGCGGAATGCCGGCCGGAGCGCCCGCAGGGCCGGCAGGACGTCGTCGAAGAGGCGGACGGAGCGGTCGGCCCGGGCGAACGCCTCCACGAAGGGCGCGGGGTCGGTCGGGGGGAGGGACGCCGTCCTCTCCAGGCGCCGCAGCGCCTCCTCGATGCCCGGCACCGGCTCGGTCATGTAGGCCCGCTCGATGAGGTCCGTCCAGTCCGGCCGGCCGGCGATGCCGAGCCGCTCCGCCATCCAGACCACCGGGTTGGGCGAGGCGCTGTCGTAGGCGAGGGTGTTCCAGAGGTCGAAGGCGACGCCCCGGCTCCGATGGTCGGCCATGTCCCAAGGGGGCTCAGAGGATGTAGCGGCTGTAGTCTTCGTCCCGGACCACGTCCTGGAGGCGCCGGAGGACGTACTCCGCGTCGATGACGACCTCCTGGGGGGCCAGGTCGGGGGCCTGGAAGGAGACCTCCTCCAGGAGGCGCTCCATGATGGTGTGAAGCCGGCGGGCCCCGATGTTTTCGGTCCGGTCGTTGACCATCGCCGCCAGGCGGGCCACCTCCCGGATGCCTTCGGGCGTGAACGTCAGGGCGATCCCCTCGGTGGCCAGGAGCTCGGTGTATTGCTTGATCAGGGCGTTCTCGGGCTCGGTGAGGATGCGCACGAACTCCTCCTCTCCCAAAGGCTCCAGCTCGACCCGGATGGGGAAGCGGCCCTGGAGCTCGGGGATGAGGTCGGAGGGCTTGGTCATGTGAAAGGCGCCGGCGGCGATGAACAAGACGTGGTCGGTCCGGACCGGCCCGTACTTGGTGGGCACGGTGGAGCCCTCCACGATGGGCAGGATGTCCCGCTGGACGCCTTCCCGGGAGACGTCGGGCCCTTGGGTCTGGCCGCGGGCGGCGATCTTGTCCAGCTCGTCGATGAAGACGATGCCCGACTCCTCCACCCGCTGAACGGCCTCCTGAACGACCTTCTCCTTGTCGATGAGCTTGGCGGCCTCCTCCTCGGTGATCAGCCGCAGGGCCTCGGGGACCTTCACCTTCTGGACTTTTTTCCGCTCCGGGAGGAGGTTGCCGAGCATCTCCTTGAGGTTGATGTCCAGGTCTTCCAGCCCCGCGCCGGGGATGACGCCGACGATGGGGGAGGACCGGAGAGTCGTCTCGATCTCGACCTCCCGGTCGTCCAGCCGGCCCGCGTGGAGCAGCTCCCGCAGCTTCTCCCGCGTGGCCGTCCGGCCGGCGGTGGGCGCCGCCGGCCTCTCGGGGCCGATGTAGTCGAACCGGCGCACGGGGCCCTCTTGGGCGGCGACGGGCTCCCACCGGGGCTCCTCCCGCGGGTCCCTCTCGCCCAGGGGGAGCAGGACGTCGAGCAGCCGCTCCTCCGCCCGCTCCTTCGCCCGGCTCTCCACCTCCTGGCGGCGCTCGGCCTCCACGGCGTTCTTGGCGGTCTCCGCCAGGTCGCGGATGATGCTCTCCACGTCCCGGCCCACGTAGCCGACCTCCGTGTACTTGGTGGCCTCGACCTTGATGAAGGGGCTGTTGGCCATCCGGGCCAGGCGCCGGGCGATCTCGGTCTTCCCGACGCCGGTGGGGCCGATCATGATGATGTTCTTCGGCGCGACCTCCTCCCGGAGGTCCGGGGGGAGCTGGCGCCTCCTCCACCGGTTGCGCAGGGCGACGGCCACCGCCCGCTTGGCCGCCTGCTGCCCGATGATGTAGCGGTCCAGCTCCTCGACGATCTGCCGGGGCGTGAGGTCTTCCATGTCAGAGGGTCTCGATGCGGATCTCGGTGTTGGTGTAGACGCAGATGGCGGCGGCCTGCATCAGGGCCTCGCGGGCGATGGCCTCCGCGTCCAGCTCCGTGTGCTTGAGCAGGGCGCGGGCCGCCGCCAGGGCGTAGGCCCCGCCCGACCCGATGGCCACGATGCCGTCGTCCGGCTCGATGAGGTCGCCCGTGCCGGAGATCAGGAACGTGCATTTGCGGTCCGCCACCGCCAGGAGGGCCTCCAGCCGGCGGAGCACGCGGTCCGTCCGCCAGTCCTTGGCCAGCTCCACCGCCGCCCGGGGGAGGTTGCCGTGGAACTCCTCGAGCCGGCTTTCGAACTTCTCGAACAGGGCCAGGGCGTCCGCCGCGGAGCCGGCGAAGCCCGCCAGGACCTGGTCCTTGTAGAGCCTGCGGATCTTGGTGGCCCGGTTCTTCATGACCTGCTGGCCGACGGTGACCTGGCCGTCGCCCGCCATGGCGACCTGCTCTCCCCGCCGGATGGACAGGATGGTGGTCGATCGGATCACGCCTTCCCCCCTCGCGGCCCCCGGCCGGATTTGCGCGCGCGGTTCCCCCGCAGCGGTTGAGCTTGCCCCCGCGAAAGCGGGGGGTCCGCTCCGCGGTGAGCCCGGGGATGGGCCTGGTCGTACACGGCGTACAGCCGGTCGATGGCCAGGTGGATATACTTCTGCGTCGTGGACAGGGAGCTGTGCCCCAGGAGCTCCTGGATGTCTCGCAGGTCGATCCGCGTGACGCGCCCCGTCCGCTGGGAGCTGTGCTCCTTCGCCCCCGCCTCCAGCAGGTGCGTGGCCATCGAGTGCCGCAGGGTGTGGGGAGAGG
>JACPRG010000031.1 GCA_016190025.1 Candidatus Tectimicrobiota bacterium | reverse complement strand
TATAACCAGTTGATATTATTTGGTTTAATTGACTTTTCAAATTTCAGATTCCAGGGGGGAGAAACCGGAACGGCGCTTCCAGAAGGGGGGCGATGCGGCTCATCCCGGATGCCGGGGCCGCGTTGCCGCGGGATGCGGGTTCTGCGATGATGCCCGAACGTCGCCCCGGCTCGACCTGGTCCTGAAGGGAGGGACACGCAGGGGGCTCGGCTCAACATCGGCTCGACAAGGGGTCCGCGGGAACTCGGGAAATGGCTTCGGCTCCTCTTTTGCTGGAAGGCGGGACGGTCCTGACCCTCGATCCGCAGCGGCGGCGCTTCGAGGAGGGGTGGGTGTCCGTCGAGGGGGGGCGCATCGCCTCCCTGGGCGCCGGACCGCCGCCGAGCCTTCCCCCCGGCGCGCAGCGGTTTTCCTTGCGAGGCCGGACGCTGATGCCCGGGCTCGTCAACTGCCACGCGCACCTCTTCCTTTCCCTTCTCCGGGGGGCCTTCTCCGGGCTGCCGCTCTACGACTGGCTGAAGCGCATCTACTCGGTCGTTTCCTTCCTGACGGAAGAGGATTGCCGGGCCGCCGCCCGCCTGGGATGTCTCGAGCTCGCGCACAGCGGCGTGACCACGTTCGTGGACCACCACTTCCTGAACCCCCGTCCGGGCCTCGGGCGAACCGTCCTCGAAGCCTATCGGGGGATGGGGCTCCGCGGAATCTTCTCCCGGGGCCTGATGGACATGGGGACCCTCTGCCCCCCGGAGGGCCTGGAGCAAGCCGAGCGGGTGATCGAGGAATGCCGCGACCTGCTGCGGGAGTTCCGGGAGCCCCTGGTGCGAAAGGAGGTCGGGCTGTGCATCGGCCCCAACTCCCCCGGCTACAACGTGACGAGCGATTCTCTCCGGAAGGCCTCGGCCTTCGCCCGGGAGGCGGGCCTCCAGGTGACGGTGCACGTCGCCGAGACGCGCCGGGTGGTGGAAGACGTGCGCCGACTGTACGGCTACGCCGGGGTGGTGGAGTACCTGGAAGGGATCGGGGTTCTGGGACCCGAGATCCTGGCCGCTCACGCCATCCACATCTCACCGGGGGAGATTGATCTCCTGGCCTCCCGCGGCGCCGCCGTGGCCTATAACCCCGTGGCCAACATGTACCTGGGAGACGGCGTCGCGCCCGTCGTGGACCTCCTTCGCGCGGGCGTCAAAGTGGGCCTCGGGACCGACGGGGCCGCCAGCAACAACACCCTGGACTTCTTCGAGACGATGAAGTTCGGCTCTCTGCTCCAGAAGGTCCAGCGGCTGGACCCCGGCCAGCTCCCCGCCGGCGACACCCTCCACATGGCGACCCTCGGCGGCGCCCGGTGCCTCGGCCTGGATGAGGAGATCGGGTCCATCGAGACCGGAAAGCGGGCGGACTTGATCGTCGTCCGTCCCCGCGGCCGTCCACACACGACCCCCCTCCACGACTTGGAGGCCCAGCTCGTCTACAGCGCAAAGTGCCTGGACATGGAATCGGTGCTCGTGGACGGGCGGTTCGTGGTGAAGGAAGGAAAGCTCCTGACCGCTTCCGAAGAGGACATCCTCCAGGAGGCCGAGGCCTCGGGCGAGAGGATCCGGCGTGGCCTGCGTCGGATTTGGAGAGCGGCGCGGGGGTGAGCGGGATCACATGGACGCCCCTTCTCATCCCGAGAGAGGAAGAGCTTCCGGCGACCGCGCCCATGCAGCGGCCCCATTCGCCCCATCCAATGGTACAAGGAATTCTCCGTTGACAAGGAACCCGCCGGTTCGTTAAAGTCAACTGCATTCAAAAGGGCGACGCTCAGCTCGTAGACATAAAAACGAGAGTCACCAGACCACCTTTCTCTTCCGAGGGGGCCCTATCTTTCCCGCTTGCGGGGCGCGGACGGCTCGCCGCCCAGATTGCCTATCTTCCGCCCCGAATCGCTGGAAGAGGAAGAAAGAAGACCGTCGGAGGGGCCTCGCGGGAGACCGGATCGGATAAACGGTTTTCCGCGAAGAGAAGTGCGGCTTCGGACTGCCCCGAACAACCGATCGAAACACACAGAGGAGAGGAAAAATGCGCCGGTTCCGCAGAAGCATCGTTGCGGGGTTCATGGTCTTGGGCTTCCTCCTTGGGGGAGCGGGCCTCAAGACAGCCGCGGGGGAAGCAACGAAATTCGTGGCCGACTGGGTCATCGGGGCGAAACACGCCCCCTTTCTCCTGGCGAGGGACAAAGGGTTCTATAAGAAGGCCGGGCTGGACGTGGCCATCGAGCGCGGCTACGGGTCCGGGGCCGCGGGACAGCTCTTGGCGACGGGCAAGGCCGATTTCTCCTTCGTGGACCTGGGATCGATGGTCATCCTCCGCACGAAAGGCGCGAAGCTGAAGCAGGTCGCGGCCATTCACGCCATTTTCCCCATCGGCTACGTCGGCCTCCGGTCGAAAGGGATTCGGGAGCCGAAGGACATGGCCGGCAAAACGTTCGGGGGATCGCCGGTCGCCTCGAGCTCGTATCTGTTGCCGACCTATCTCAAGAACGTCGGCGTGGATCCGGGCTCGGTCAAGCTCCTTCACATGAAGATCACCTCCATCGTCCCGAGCTTCCTGGCCGGGACGATCGACCTGATGGGCGTCTACACCATCAACAGCGTCCCCATCATCCGATACAACCTGCGGCAGAAGGGGATCGACCCGGACAAGGAGCTGAGCCTGTTCCTGGGGGTCGACATCGGGATCGACGCTTACAGCAACGGCTTGACGGTCCGGGACGACACGATCCGGGACAAGCCCGAGCTGGTCCGGCGTTGGGTCCGGGCCACGATGGACGCCTTCCGTTCCTCCGTCCAGAACCCGAAAGAATCCCTGGACAACTTCATGGCCAAGCATCCCGAGATCAACAAGGTGATCGCCGCGGACGAATTCGACGCCATGATACGCTCCCTCCTCTCGCCCGAGGCGCGCCAAACCGCCCTGGGGTGGACCGTGGAGAGAAAGGTCGGGATCACCCAGGAGATAATGTTCGAATCGGGGCAGGCGCAAGGGGGAAAGCTGCCCTTGAAAGACCTCTACACGAACGAGTTCCTGGAAAAACGGCCCATGGCCGAGGCGGAAATCCCGCCCAACTACCGCCGCCTGGGCCTGAAGTGATCGGCGCCCCGCGGGGAGCGGGCCGGCCGCCGGGGCGGATTCTCTTCGTTTGAGGACCAGTCCCGGAAGGGAGGACCTGAGGGGAGGGGAAAGGGACAGGACCGATGGGGCAGAGGATTTCCTTTGTGCTGAACGGCACACCCGTGGCGGCCGACGCCGCTCCGGAGAAGACCCTCGACTGCTACCTGCGGGATGACCTCCGGCTGACCGGGACCAAAGTGGGGTGCAGCCCGGGAGACGGGGACTGCGGGGCGTGCACGGTCCTGATTGAGGGCGCCCCCCGGAGGTCTTGCCTGGTGCGGATGGGAGAGATCGGCGGCAAGCGGATCGAAACCATCGAAGGCCTCGCCCGCAACGGGTCCCTCCACCCGGTCCAGGAGGCCTTCGTCCGAACCGCCGCCGTTCAATGCGGGTTCTGCATCCCCGCCTTCGTCCTGGCGACCAAGGCCCTCCTCGAAAAAAACCCCCGCCCGACCCGGGAGGAGATCTACAAGGGGCTCTCCGGGATCCTGTGCCGCTGCACGGGCTACAACAAGGTGATCGAGTCGGTCGAGCAGGCCGCGACGTTCCTCGCCCGGGGCGAGTGGCCCCCCCTCCAATCCCAGGTGGCCGAGGCGACCGACGGAAGCCCCGTCGGCACATCGGTCATCCGGAAGGACGCCGTCCCCAAGGTCACGGGAGAGGCCAAGTTCGCCGCCGACTACTACCCGGAGAACATGCTCCACTGCAAGCTGCTGTTCAGCGAACACCCGCACGCCGAGATCCTCTCCATCGACCCCTCGGCCGCCAAGAAGGTCCCCGGCGTCGTCCTGGTCCTGACCGCCCGCGACGTCCCCGAGGCCAAGCGCTTCGGCCAGAGGTACCAGGACGTCCCCGTCTTCGCGCAGGACCGGGTCCACTGCGTCGGCACGGTCGTGGCGGCGGTGTACGCCGAGACCGAGGAGCGGGCCCGCGAAGGCGTCGCGGCCATCCGCGTCGCCTACCGCGAGCTGCCGGCCGTCTTCGACCCGGAGGAGGCCCTCCGTGAGGACGCGCCCCGGGTACACCCGGACTACCCGGACGGCAACCGCCTGACCCACGTGGTCATCGAGCGGGGAGACGTGGACCGGGCGTTTAAGGAGGCGGACCTGGTGGTCGAGGGAGACTACTCGGTGCCGTGGATAGACCACGCCTTCCTAGAGCCGGAGAGCGCGGTGGCCTACCTGGACGAGGAGGGGAGGGTCACGGTGGTGGTCCCCTCCCAGAACACCTACCGGGAGAGGAAGGAGCTGGCGGACGCCCTGGGATTGCCCCTGGAGAAAGTCCGGGTGATCGCGCCGGCCATCGGGGGGGCCTTCGGCGGAAAGAGCGGAATCTCCATCCACCCCTACGTGGCGCTGGGCGCGCTGCGGACGGGCCGTCCGGTGAAACTCGTCGCCAACCGGGAGGAGTCCTTCCTCATCCACGTCAAGAAACACGCCATGCGGATGCGCTACAAGATCGGGGCGACCCGGGAGGGAAAGATCCTGGCGGTGCAAAGGCGCGCCCTCTCCGACGGAGGCGCCTACGCCCACGCGGGTCCGATGATCATCCAGCAGAGCTCCATCTTCGCCGCGGGCCCCTACGACGTCCCCAACCTCCGCCTGGAAGGCATCCGCGTCTACACCAACAACCTTCCCTGCGGGGCGTTCCGGGGGTACGGGATCAACCAGTCCGCCTTCGCCATGGAATCCCAATTGGACATCCTCGCGAGGAAACTGAACCTTGATCCCATCGACCTGCGCGAACGGAACGCCCTGGAATCGGGCATGAAGACCTCGACGGGGCAGGTCCTGGATGCCAGCGTCGGGTTCAGGGAGTGTCTGCGAAAGCTCCGCGAGGGCCTCGCGGCCCGCAAGGCGGCGCCGCCCAGGCCCCACAAGAAGATCGGCGTCGGCGTGGCCGCCGGATTCAAGAACTGCGGCATCGGCCAGGGGCGCCATGACCTGTCGGGGGCCGTAGTGGAGATGACCGAGGCGGGGCAGATCCGGCTGCGCATCGGCGCGACCGACGTGGGCCAGGGGATCATGACGGTGGCCTCCCAGATGGCCGCCCATACTCTGGGGATTCCCTACGAGGAGATCGCCCTGGTGGACCCCGACACGGCCCAAACCCCCGACGGCGGACAGACCAGCGCCTCGCGCCAGACCCTCTGGACCGGCAACGCCGCGGTCGGGGCCAGCCGCGCCTTCAAGGAGAGGCTGTTCTCCTTCGTGGCCGGGGAATTCGAGATCGCCCAGGAGGACATCGCGTGGGACGGGAGGCGGTTTTGCTCCAGGGGCGGGCAGCCCATCGCCGACAACCGGACCGTCTCGGAGCGGGCCCGGACCCGGGGGCTGGATCTGAGCGCCGCGGACGAATTCATAGGACCCAAGACCTACTCCGTCCTCTTCGATAACGTGAAGCCGGGCGCGAAAGACTACCGAAACTACGTGACCTTCTCTTTCGTCACCAACGGGGCCGTGGTCGAGGTGGACGAGAGGACCGGAGAGGTGAAGGTCCTGGAGGTGATCGTGGCGGCGGACTGCGGAAAGGTCATCCACCCCCGGGCGCTCGAGGGCCAGGTCGAAGGCTGCATCTCCATGGGCCTCGGCTACGCCCTTTCGGAGGACTACCGGATGGAGAAAGGCCGCCCCCTGACGCGGACCCTGACCCAGGCGGGCATTCCGACCATCGAGATGACGCCCGAGGTCCGGACCTTCGCCGTGGAAGACCCCGAGCCCTACGGGCCCTTCGGGGCCAAAGGGTTCGCCGAGGCCGGCCTTTTGCCTACGGCGCCCGCCATCCTCAACGCCATCTACGACGCCGTCGGCGTCCGGATCACCGACCTTCCGGCGACCCCCCAGAAGGTCCTTCAGGCCCTGCGGGCCAAAAGAGGCTGACCTTCCGGCTTCTCCCCGGCGGCGGGGGCGGCGGCCCGTCAACCATCCCCCCGCCCGTCGAGGCGCGACCCGCCGGTCGAGGCGCGAGAGGACCCCGCGAATCCGGGTGAAGGCGGACCTCTTTGCCCTTACGCGGGACGAAAATAAGGGAGCTTGATTCCCTCCGCCACTTCCTGGAAGGTCACGACCACCGGTTGGCCGATCCTCACCCCGTCGGGGTCCGCGGCCACCACCCGCGAGAGCACGCGGACCCCCTCCTCCAGTTCCACCGAACCCAGGACGTAGGGCGCGTCCGGCCGGAACCCCGGAGGGGCCACCCGCGTGATGGTGAACGAGTAGAGGGTGCCCCGCCCGCTCGCCCGCGTCCACTCCAGCGACGCCGACATGCACTGATTGCAGGCGTAGCGCGGGTAAAAGGTGTAGGTCCCGCAATCCCGGCAGCGCTGAAGGAGGAGCTCGCCGCGGTTGGCGCCCTCCCAGAAGGGGCGGCTCAGGTTGTCTATGACCGGGAGAGGCTTCTGGGGAGTCTCGCTCATCGCTCAAACCTCCAATACCATGACGGCGCTGGAATGCCAGCTGCGAAGATAGGCCACGGTCCCGATGCCGGTCACCAGTGCGTTCTCGCACCTCTTGACCTGACGCTTTCCGCCTTCCCGCTGAAGCTGGCGGACCGCTTCGACCACGTTCACCGCCCCGCCGGCCAGGCCCGGCTGGCCCGCCGAAATCTGGCCGCCGCCGGTATTGAGCGGGAGGGTCCCCGCGAAGGAGAGGTCCGTCCGCTCCACGAACTTCCCCCCCTCGCCGGGACCGCAGAAGCCCAGGCTCTCGAGCTGAAGAACGACGGCGATGATGAAGTCGTCGTAGGGCTGGAAGGTCTGGATATCGGAGATGGAGAGCCCCGCCTCTTTCAGGGCTTGGCGGCCGGCTGCGCCCATCCCCACGTCCGTGACGTCCGCGAGAGGCTCCGAGGCGCGGTAATTGTGGACCTCCCCCAGGCCGGTGACGTATACCGGGATGGATGCCAGTTTCCGGGCCCGGTCGGCCTTGGTGATCACCAGGGCCTCCCCGCCGTTGCACCGCATGACGCAATCCAGCAGGCGGATGGGGTCGGAGATCATCCTCGAATTCCGGTACGTCTCGACCGTCATCTCGTCCCGCAGAAGGGCGTTGGGGTTGAGCTGGGCGTGCCGCCTCTGGGTGATGGCAACCTTGGCCAGCTGCTCGACGGTGATGGGATACTGGTGTTCGTACCGTTTTTGCAAGAACCCGAAGAGCCCCGGGGGTCCCATGGGTCCGAACGGGAACTCAAAATTGGTCCGGTAGCCCATGTATCTCTCGTTGGACGCCGTCATCGGCGCGTCGGCCGCCACCAAGAGCACGGCCTCGGCGCGGCCCTCCCGGATGGCGGAGGCGGCGCGCGCGATGCCCGTGATGACCGAGGTCCCCCCGGTGTCCATCGTCTGGAGCCAGCGGGTCTCCAACCCCAGGGCCTCGTTGATCCGGGCGGACCACATGGGCTCCGAGGCCCCCGAGAGGGCCATGGTCACCACCAATCCATCGATGTCCCTTTTGCCCAGCCCGGCCTTCTTGAGCGCTCCCGTGGCCGCCTCCGTGGCGTAGTCGTACACATCCCGGTCGGGTTTGCGGGAAAAGGAGGTTTCGTAATAAGCGGCGATGGCGATGTCTTTTCGCTTCATGATTGATCCTCAAAGGCTTCGTTTGGCTCCAGACTCTGCGAATCAGCCGTCGTTTGTCCCCCGTTCCTCCCGTCTTCCGGTCAGCGTCCCCTTTTGATTTCCGCGTCCATGCAGGCGTCTCAGCGGATGAAAAACGCGCAGAACGTCCGGGAGCCGGGGCGGACCCCTGTCCGCGCGCGAAAAGCCCCACAGAACAAAGGTCCAGCCCGCCGGCGCTCTTCGTCCCCGTCTCCCTCGGCGTCCCCTTATTTCGTCGAGCCCGCGGGCGGCTTGACGCCGGGCAGGAACTCGTTGGTGTAAACGTCACCGACCTCCACGGGGGACTCCAGCTTCATGTACTTCGCCACCGTGTCCCGGGTGGTCTTCATCTTCTCCCGCGTCATGTAGCCGATGCCGTGGGCCCTGCTTTCTTCGGACAGGAGATGGTCCCGAATGATGAGTCTCCACATCTGACCCTGGGTCTCGATGTTGATCTCCGGCCTCACCCGGGCGAGAAGCCGCATGGCGGCGTCGGGGTTCTCGACCGCCCAGGCCACGCCCCGGATCGAAGCCCCCACGAAGCGCCGGACCTGATCGGGGTTGGACTGGATCCGCCCGTCCGAGGCGGCAAGGCCGTTGGAGTACATCTGAATTCCATGGTCGGCGTACAGAACCGGCCGGATCCTCTTTCCTTGCTTGACCGCTTTCTCCTGGTACACCGGAAGCGCCGTATGGTAGTCGAGGAAAGAGTCGATCGCACCCGCGAACAGGCTTGAGCCCATCGCATCCGCCGTCATGTGGACCACCTTGACCTTGCCGAGGTCAATCCCGTTGACGGCCGCCAGCGCCGGCAGGAGGACGAGGTTGGCGTTGCCGGGAGGGCTCCCGACCGAGCGCCCCTCCAGGTCCTTCGGCTTGGCGATGCCCGAGCCCTCGAGGGTCATGATGGAGTAGGGCGCCCGGGAGAAAAGGACGCCGATGGCCTTCGCCTTCACCCCGCGACCCCGGGCCACGATCAAGGTCCCCGCGTCCACGATGCCGTATTGGGCCGAGCCGACGTGAATGCGCTTGACGGTGTCCCCGCTGCCGTAGCCCCGCAAGATCTCCACATCGAGGCCGGATTCTTTGTAAAGACCCTTTTCCTTCGCGGCCCAGAACCCGGAGTGGAGGGCGTAGGCAAGCCACTCCAGGTTAAAGACCACTTTTTCCGCCCCCATGGCGGACGGCGGGCCGCCAGCCCGAACCAAGACCAAAAGCAGGGCAAGACTCACGGCCCAGGACAAAAGCGAACGTCTTTTCTTCCCCATCTCTTTTCCCTCCCCTTCACCTCCGTCTGTGGGGCCCTCCCGCCCGAACCGGGGAAGACGGACTTATTCCTCACCGGCCGCAAGGCGTTGAGGCGGCCCCACGCCCTCCCGGCGAAGCGCCCACAGCACGTCTTCCGGGCGAATGGGCAGCTTCGTCAGGCGAATCCCGACCGCGTCCTCAATGGCGTTGGCAATCGCCGCCGCCGTGGGGACGATGGAGCATTCACTCACCCCCTTCGCTCCGTAGGGTCCGTTGGGGTCCATGGATTCCACGAGGATGGACGATATTTCGGGAAGGCCGGCCGCCTTGGGCAGCGTATAGTCGGCGAGGTTCCCATTGACAACAACGCCCTTCTCGATGACGGAGCACTCGAAAAAAGAGAAACCCACCCCCTGCACAACCGCGCCCTGAATTTGACCCTCACAGGTCAGGGGATTCAAGGCCCTTCCGAGGTCGTCGGCGGCCACCAGGCGCACAATCCGCACCGAGCCCGTCTCCACGTCCACCTCGACCTCGGCCGCCTGCGCGGCGAAGGAGTACGCGGCGGAAATGTTGCCGTAATGAGTTTCCGGGTCCGGCAGCGTGGTATCCGAGTCATAGGTCGCGCTGGCAAATATCCCGCCTCCGCCCCGCCGGTAGATGTGGGCGCGACAGGCTTCGCCCAGGGCGATCCCCCGGTCCGAGGCCCCCTTGACGAAGACGCGGCCGCCCTCGAGGAGAAGGTCTTGAGGAGCCGCTTCGAGCTTCTCGGCGGCCGCATCGAGGAGCTGTCGCCGGGCGTCTCCGATCGCCCGGCGGAGGGCGTTTCCGGCCAGCATGGTCAGCCGGCTGGCGAAGCCCCCGAAGCAGAAGGGCGTCGAGTCAGTGTCGGCCGCGGTCAGGACGACGTCCTCGATCGGGATGCGAAGCTCCTCCGAGGCGACCTGGGCGAGCATGGTCTCCGCCCCTTGTCCGATGTCCCCCTCTCCGCAGACGATATGGACGCGCCCATCCTCGTTCACCTTGACCGCCACGCTGGAGCCGTCCCAGTTCCCGATCTGCCGGGCGCCGCTCACATGGACGGCACAGGCGACGCCCACCCCGCGCCGCACGGCGCCGGACCCCGCCCTCCCTCCTGAATCGGCCCAACCCACCGCTTTGGAGACCTTTTCCAGGCACTCCCGCAGGCCGCAACTCTCGATGCGCCAGCCGTGGGCGGTGACGTCGCCCGCGTGGACGAGGTTCCGAAGCCGCACCTCCACGGGGTCCAGCCCGGCGAGGCGCGCCAAGGCGTCGATGTGGGATTCCAGCGCGAAGGTCATCTGCGGGTTGCCGAAACCCCGGAACGCCCCCGCCGGAACGTTGTTGGTGTACGCCAGAAAGGTGGTTGTCGAGAGGTTCCCGAGCCGGTACAGGTTGTCGGGACGAAACGCCGTGACCAGCACGATCTCCGTGGCCAGGCCGGCATAGGCCCCGCTGTTCGCGACGATGCGGGTCTCTTTGGCCGTCAGCCGGCCGTCCGCGGACATCCCCATTTTCAGCTCGATACGGGCCGCCATTCTGGGGTGCGCCGCCTGGAAGTCCTCAAGACGGGAAAAAGCAAGCCGGACGGGCCGGCGGCTCTTCATCGCCAGCAGGGCGGCAATCTGGTAAGTGCAAGTGTCCGCGACCTTGCCGCCGAAGGCGCCCCCCACCGTGGTCTGGACGACCCGGATGCGGCTGAGCGGGAGGTCCAGCGCCTCGGCGACGGCCTGGCGGGTCAGGAACAAGGTCTGCGTGGGAGCCCAGATGGTCAGCCGGCCCGACGGGTCCACCTGGGCCAGGGCACCGAGGGGCTCCATATACGCCTGGTACTGTACGGGCGTCTCGTACCTCGCCTGATGGATGAAGGCCGCGCGCCGGAAGCCCTCCTCCACGTCTCCCCGGCGGATGTGAATTTCCCGCGCCAGGTTCCGGCCGCCCGGGTGAATCTCGGGCGCGCCGGGGAGCATGGCCTCCTCGGGATCAAAAACGGCCGGCAGCTCCTCGTAGTCCACCTGGATGAGCGAGAGGGCCTCCAGGGCGGCGTCTTCCGTCTCCGCCGCGACCGCGGCCACCTCCTCCCCGATGAACCGGACCTTCTCGCGGGCCAGGACGTGCCGTTCCTTGTGGAGGGGCCCCCATGGAGTCGCGGGGACGTCCTCGCCCGTGATCACGGCCCGAACCCCGGGCACCCGCTTCGCCTTCTCAGCGCTCGCGTGATGGATCCGGGCGTGAGCGTGAGGGCTCCGCAGGACCTTCCCGATGAGCAGGCGGGGGAAAACAAGGTCAGCGAGGTAAAGGGCCGCCCCCCGGACCTTCTCCGGAGCGTTCCGCTGGGGCAAGGGCTTCCCGATGATCCAAGAATCAGACGCT
>JACPRG010000157.1 GCA_016190025.1 Candidatus Tectimicrobiota bacterium | reverse complement strand
GTCCCCCGGCGCAAGCCAGACGAGCTCTTCGTACGCCCGCCTGGCCTTCTCGGCGTCTCCGGACTCGCGGCAAAGCCTGGCCAGGGTGCGGAGGGCCAGGAGGTTGGTCGGCGAGGCCTCGAGAACGGTCTCCAGCTCCTTGCGGGCCCCCGCCAGGTCGCCGGACTCGTACAGGATCAAGGCCAGGGCCGCCCGGGCGCTCAGAGAATCAGGATAGCGCTCCAAGCCGGAACGGCAGACTTGCAGGGCCTCCCGGTACTTCCTCGCTTTGCGGTGGCGATTGGCCAGGGCGACGAAACCGTATCCCCCCCCGCCTGCCTCCTGCCCCGCGGCGGCCGGATGGCCCGCCCGATCCTTTTCCGTCGCTTTTCGTTCCACCCGCGCCCTTCTCCGCCTGTATCCCGCAAGGCCCTGTGATCCAAAACGTCGCCAGCCCCAACTTAGCAAACGCCTTTCCCGTTTCGCAACCTGTTTTCCCGGATTTTCCCGGAATTCGCGCAACGCGGCCCCGAATCCGTCAAGGGGTATAAAGCAAAAAGCGGACCGATTCGGATGGATCGGGCCGCAAGAGCGCGCCGCTCTTGCCATGAGAGAGGCCCCAGAGAGTCTGTATCCTGGGACACCCCCTTGAAAACCCCCCGCCGAGCCGATAAAGTGACATCTGTATTGATGGGGGGCTTCACGGGCGATTGGGGGAGAACGGGGATGGAGGCGGAGGCGGATTCCAGGGGCAAGGCGCTTGCGACAGCCTTTTCGCAAATCGAACGGCAGTTCGGCAAAGGGGCCATCATGAGGCTCGGGGACGCGCCCCCGCTGGGGGACGTTCCCGTCATTTCCACCGGCTCCATCTCTCTGGACGCGGCCCTGGGCATCGGAGGCGTTCCGCGCGGGCGGGTCGTCGAGATCTACGGCCCGGAGTCCTCGGGCAAGACGACCCTCGCCCTTCACGTCATCGCGGAGGCCCAGAAGCAGGGGGGGATCGCCGCCTTCGTGGACGCTGAGCACGCCCTCGACCCGCGCTACGCGGCCAAGCTCGGCGTCAACACCGACGACCTGGTCATCAGCCAGCCCGACTCGGGAGAGCAGGCCCTGGAGATCACGGAAGTTCTGGTGCGCAGCAGCGCCCTGGACGTGGTCGTCGTGGACTCGGTGGCCGCGCTGGTGCCCAAGGCGGAGCTCAGCGGGGACATGGGCGATTCCCACATGGGCCTGCAGGCCCGCCTCATGTCCCAAGCCCTGCGCAAGCTCACCGGGAACATCAGCAAGTCGAAGACCTGCGTGATCTTCATCAACCAGATCCGCATGAAGATCGGGGTCATGTTCGGCAACCCGGAGACGACGCCCGGCGGCAACGCCCTGAAGTTCTACTCGTCCATCCGGATGGACATCCGGCGCATCTCCGCCATCAAAGAAGGGGGCGAGGTGGTGGGCAACCGGACCCGGGTCCGGATCGTCAAGAACAAGCTGGCCGCCCCCTTCCGCCACGCCGAGTTCGACATCCTGTACAACCAGGGCATCTCCAGGTCGGGCGACCTGCTGGACCTGGCGACGGAGTTGAACCTGGTGAAAAAGAGCGGCGCCTGGTTCTCCTACGAAAACCAACGCATCGGGCAGGGGCGGGAGAACGCGCGCCGGTTCCTGGAAGAAAACCCGGAGGCGATGGCGGGACTGGAAGTGCGGGTCCGCGAAGGCCTCAGGCAAAAAAACCAGCCCTCCTCCTCGTTCTCCGAAGAGCCCGAACCCGAGGAACCCGGCCTCTGACCCGCCCCGGCGAACCCCCATGCCCCGGACGCCGCGAACGAGACGGTCTCCTTCCCCCCCTCCGCCCCCCGACGGGTCGGCGCCTGCCGCGCTGGACTGCGCCAAAGAGGACGCCTACCGCTGGATCGCCCGGCGGACCCGGACCCGCGAGGAGGTCCGCGCCAAGCTGCGGCGGCGGGGCCACCGGGAGGACGTCATCGAGGAGACCCTGACCCACCTGGCCGGCCTGGGTTACGTGGACGACGCCGCCTTCGCCCGCGAGTGGTGCCGCTGCCGGCTGGAGTCTCACCCGGTGGGGGCCCGCGCCCTGCGCCGGGAGCTCATCGAAAAAGGGGTCGCGCCGGCCCTCTCCGAGGCGGCCCTGGCGGAGGCCTTTGAAGGCGCGGACGAGGCCGACCTGGCCACGCGGCTCGCCCTCGATCGCGCCGGGAAAGGCCTCGACCTTCAAACCCCCAAGGGCCTCCGGCGCCTGCGGGACTTTCTCCTGCGCCGCGGGTTCTCCTCGGAATCGGTCCACGAGGCCCTGGCAGCGGTCGCTTCCCCGACCGCCGACCCGCCCGCGTGGGAGGAGCCCGACGGGGTGCCCCATGAGGACTGACGCCCCCATCTCCTCAGGGAAACGGCCGCTCAAGGCCCGGCGCAGGCTCCGCGCCTTGGCCGCCGCGGCCTTCGCCTGGGCGGCCCTCGCCGCCCCCGCCCTCGCCCCGGCCGCAACCCATTCTCTGAACGAAGCCCCGCCGCTCAAACAGCTCGGCGTCCTGACCCCGGAGGAGTTTCCTCTCGTCGCCGAGGGCGTCCGGCTGCTCTACGATGGTTATTCCGGCCGCGCGGCCGAGGTGTTCGACCGCCTGCGGTCCCGGCTGCCGGAAAGCCCGGCGGGGGAGCTGGGCCGCGTCCTGTCGCCCGCCGTCCGGCTCCGGGAGGACCCGGAGGACTCCGAGGCCCGAAAGGAGCTGGAGGGAGGCCTCGCCTCCATCGAGAAGAAGGCCCGCACCCTTCTGGAAAAGGACCCGGAGGACCCGCGCGGCCTTTTCTACGTCGGCGCCGCGCACTTTTTCCGCTCCCAGGCCCATCGTCACCGCCGCGCCTACTGGAGCGCGGTCCAGGAGCTGCGGGCCTCCCGCGAGTACCTGGGCCAGGTGGTCGCGCGGCGGGCGGACGCGTGGGAGGCCTACGTGGGGCTCGGGGGATACAACTATTTCATGGACGCCCTGCCCGCGTTCGGCAAGCTCATCCGCTGGGTCCTCTTCCTGCCGGGCGCGAGCCGTGAGAAGGGCCTGCGGCAGCTCCATCTGGCAAAAGACCGCAGCGTCCTGCTGGGACCGCTGGCCCGGAGCATCCTCCTGGTGGCCTACTCCGCCTACGAAAAGCAGCCCGGCCGGGCGGAGGCCCTGGCCCTCTCCCTCCACCGGGAGTTTCCCAACAACCCCTGGTTTCACCTGAACCTGGGCTATCTCCATCTGGCGACGCCCGGGCGGGCGGAAGAAGCCGTCCGGACCTTCCAGGAAGTGCTGGAGCGGGCGCGCTCCGGCCATCCCAACTACGTCCGGGAGATTACGGACCGGGCCCGGCTCGGCCTCGCGGCCGCCTACCACCGGCTGGAGAGAGGGTCCGATTTGCGCAGGACGGCCGAAAGGCTTCTCGCGGACCCGCCCCGCCGGCCCAGGTACGCGGCGCCCCTGGCGCGGCTCCTCCTCGGCAAGGAGCTGGCCCGCGGCGGCGACCTCCCGGGGGCGCAGGCCCAGCTCCAGCGGGTCCAGGAGGTGGAGGACTGGGGCCATTTCGACTGGCGGGCGCGACAGATGGGCTTCGAGTCCGGGGAGGACATCCAGGAGCGGGCCGCCTCGGCGCTGAGGAGCCTCCAGGGCCGGAGCCATTGAAGGCCGGAAAAGTTCCGCCCGACGAGTTTCGGCGTTTCCATCTCCGCCCGGCCCGGATGGAAGCGGACGCGACCGTCCGCGCAGGCCGGGCCGCCCATCCCCCTGAGCCGTCCTTGAAAGAGCCGCGGCTTTCCTCGCCCCTTCCGGGCGAACCGGGATTTCTGCCGGACGCGTTGGGAGACCCCGGCTGGGCGGTCTGGTTCGGGGAGGGAGGGATCGTCCCCTCCGCCTGGGGCCGGACTCAATCGGGGATCTACGTGATGGAGCTCTATCTGCGCGAAAAGACGCGCATCGGCGTGGGCGCGCTGGGCCGCCGGGAGTTCCCCGCGGGCCGCTACGCCTACGTGGGCCGGGCCCTGCGGGGGCTCGAGGTCCGGCTCGCCCGCCACCTGCGCAAGCGGAAACCCCGTCCCCGGTGGCACGTCGATTTCCTGCGGGCAAGGGCGCGGATTGTCCGCGTCTCCGTCCTTCCGGCCGCGGACGCTGCGCTGGAGTGCGCGACCGCCTCGCGCCTCCTGGCGATGGGCGGACGAATCGTCGTCCCCGGTTTCGGCTCTTCCGACTGCCCCTGCCCGTCGCACCTGCTCTTCCTTCCCTCGAAAGGGATTGCCGTCCACTGCCCGGCCGTGCGCGGTTGAAGCGGCGTCCTCACCGTCCGCCCCCATCGAGAACCATCAGGCAGGCGGCTCGCTCGCTCCAGGACGATAAAACAGGGTGCGACCCTTCTCTCAGGGCGCGGCGCGCTGCGCCCAGCGAGAACCGACAACGGCCTGGTAAGGGCCGTAAGCGGTCGAGGCGGCTCGCCTCCCCGTACTCGCTCATCTCGGTGTGCCACTGGCGGCTTGTCCGCCAGTGCATCCTCTTCAGCGACTATTCTTATGGAGGCACGGGCAGACAAGCTGCCCGTGGCACCCAGCACCCTGTTGACACTGTAGAGGGGTTCGTGAAACCGTCAGGGAGAAAACCCTACCCAAATAGGCCATGCCAGTTGAGGTCACCTAAATGAGACAATCATCCGAACAGGATTGAACAGCTTGTACAATCTCAAGAATTGCTCTTTGTTTTGCAGTGTCTCTACTGAAAGCGCATGAGACGAGACATAGGCTAGAAGATCGGCAACCTGGAGCAGCGATGGCTTGTTTCCTTCAATCGGCTCCGGGTCTATCCGAGGGGGTTCAGGCTTACCGGAGATGTCCGAATAAATGCCCTTGATTAGATTGGCTTGTCTCTTTTTTCCAAACCATTCTGTTTTGGTCTTGTCTGGATCAATCCAGAGCCTCAGCCTTTCAAAACCTGGGTCCCCCTCAAGAGGTCCAATTGCCGCATGAGCTGCAAAAATAACCAACTGTTTTTCTTTCAGCGAAAAAGATTTGGATTTTTCTCCCGTCCTTCTTGTTTCTCCTGAAGAAGTTTTTTTACGCCACTCGAGTTCTGGCATTTTTTTAGGCCATTCTCTTTTGTCCAGGAATCCGATTCGGAAATTAGGACCGAGAGATTTAAGGGATTCCACAAGCGATGCGGAAAATTCGAAGACTTTTTCATCGGTAAGATGTCGCCAAGTGGTATTCTGTCTCGCCGAGCTCGGAAACACATACTTGCAGTGCAATTCAGCTTCCTTAGGAACATCATATGACTCTTTCTTCGCCGCCAGAATATTCCCAGACTCCCCTACAAGTTCACTTTGAACGATCACCAAACCAAAGATGACAGCATTGTTCGATACACTCTCATCACCGTAAGCTTCAAACTGAATATTCTTCTTGCCTGTCACTGCACTGCCCCCCGTTTCTCAAGCAGCGTCTAAGAGAATATCGGGATCGAATTTACAGTTACGCTCCGCCTAGTCGGGGGGTCTGGCAACCCAGTGTGGAGTAGCGGAAACCGCCGCGCGATCGCTCTCCAGCGCCCCCCGCCATGCGCCCGGAAACCGGGGCTACTCCCCGCCTCCCGCGTCCCCCTCGGCCTCGGCCGGGACGGGCGCGGCCTCCGCCCGCTGGAACAGCCGGGGGACGTCCGACCTCACGATCAGCGTGAAGACATCCGGGCGGTTGTAGTGGCCGGCGTAGTCGTACCGCAGCTTCGCCAGCACCATCTCTTCCAGGTCGATGTCGGCGTACAGGATGTCCTCCTCTCCGCCCAGGGGCCCCGCGATGACGCGGCCGTGGGGGTCGATGATGCAGCTCCCGCCGCCGTTTCGGGCGTCGTCCAGGAAGGCCCGGTCTTTCTCCTGGTACGGAAGGACCCGCCTCATCTCCTCCGAGATGGTGCTGCAACAGTTCAGGACGAAGCACCCGGCCTTGTACGTCAGGGCGCGGCTCGTCACCAGGACCTCGTCCGGCATGTGGCTCCCGCCGGGGGTGAAGTGGTTGGGCCAGCTCGCCACGTGAATGCAGGCACCCTGGGCCGCCACGGCGAAGACGGCCAGGGGGTTGGAATTCTCCCCGCAGATGAGGCCGCTGACCTTGCCGAACTCGGTGTCGAAGACACGCAGCGTGTCGCCGAACCCGCCCGTGTGGACCAGCCGCTCGCCCAGCGTGGGCGTCAGCTTCTGGTGCTTGCCGAGGACCCGGCCGCGGTTGTCGATGAAGAGCTGGCTGTTGTAGAGAGTACCCAGGGTACCGGGCCGCTTCTCGCAGACCCCGATGACGACGCAGCAGCCGGCCTTGCGGGCCGCCGCGCAGAGGGCCTCCGCAGCCGGGCCGGGGATCTCCACCGAGTTCTAGACCCGCTCCCGGGCCATGCGGTAGCTTCCCTTCTCCGTGGCGGGCCGGAAGTGATACCACACGGGGTGGGCGGGGATGAACCCCTCCGGGAACCCGACGAGCCGCGCGCCACGGGAGGCCGCCTCCTCGATGAGCCGGCGGGCCTTCTCCACCGAGCCTTCCCGGTCGAGGAACACCGGCGCGGCCTGCACCGCCGCGACCCGGAGCCTGGGATACGTGTCGCCCATCGCATCGCCTTCCTTCTCCCCCCCTTCGTAGACACAGGAATATCGTCCGACGCGAGACTTCCCCTCCAGCCGCGACACAAGCGCGCGGTCCCCTCGCGCCGCCGCTTGCCGCGGAGCAGGATCTCCCTCTTCGCTACTCCGCCCCCTGGAACGCAGGCCGCTCGCCGCCTCTCTCCTCCCCCTCCGGCGGGAGAGAGACGGGCGGGACCTCGGCCGGGGCGGCGAAGGGCGCGGCCTCCGTCCGCTGGAACAGCCGGGGGACGGCGGACCGCACCGTCAGCGTGAAGATATCCGCGCGGTTGTAGTGGCCCACGTAGTCGTGAGAGAGCTTGGCCTGCACCACGTCCTCCAGGTCGATGTCGGCGTACAGGATGCCCTCCTCTCCGCCGAGGGGCCCGGCGATGACGCGGCCGTGGGGGTTGACGATGCAGCTCCCGCCGTCGTGGCCGGCCTCCTCCAGGAAAACCCGGTCCGCCTCCTGGTAGGGGAGGATCTGCCTCATCTCCTCCGAGATGGTGCTGCAACAGTTCAGGACGAAGCAGTTGGCCTTGTAGGCCAGGGAGCGGCTGGAGAGCAGGACGACCTCACCCATGTAGGGCGAGGTGGGCGCGAAGTGGTTGGGCCAGCTCGCCACGTGGATGCACGTGCCCTGGGCCGCCAGGGCGAAGATGGCCAGGGGGTTTGAGTTCTCCCCGCAGATGAGGCCGCTGACCTTGCCGAACTCGGTGTCGAAGGCGCGCAGCGTGTCGCCGAACCCGCCCGTGTGGACCAGCCGCTCGCCCAGCGTGGGCATCACCTTCTGGTGCTTGCCGAGGATCCGGCCGCGGTTGTCGATGAAGAGCTGGCTGTTGTAGAGAGTCCCCAACGTGCCGGGCCGCTTCTCGCAAACCCCCATGACGACGCAGCAATCGGCCCTGCGGGCCGCCGCGCAAAGGGCCTCCGTGGCCGGGCCGGGGATCTCCACCGAGTTTTTCACCAGCTCCCGCGCCATGCGGTAGCTTCCCTTCTCCGTGGCGGGCCGGAAGTGATACCACACGGGATGGGCGGGGATGAACCCCTCCGGGAACCCGACGAGCCGCGCGCCGCGGGAGCCCGCCTCCTCGATGAGCCGGCAGGACTTCTCCACCGTGCCCTCCCGGTTCAGGAACACCGGCGCCGCCTGTACCGCCGCCACCCGCAGCTTGGGATACGTGTCGCCCATGGCCTTCTCTCTCCCTCCGATGATGGGGGTGCTTATGGGATACATGAGGGTACTGGGGGATAGCTGAAATCTCTCCTGTCAATCCATGATGGAAGGCGTCCGGCCCCCATCGCGATTCGCGCGAGAACACCTCCTTCCACCCCCCCGTTTCGAAGGCCCCTGGAATCCCCTTGCATCGGCTTGGGCCGGTTTGGACCGGCTTGAACTCGCCTGGACCGGCGCGGGGCTTCCTTCTCCTGCTGGACGTCCGCGCGGCCCTTCGGCACGCGGCACGAGCGGCGTTTCGCCCACCAGCGCAATCCCATCCAGAGGACGGCCTTATCGTACCGGATTTTCCCCACGAGGGGGAAGAAGATCCCCCGCTGCGGCTTTGAAACCCGATGAAGCCTCAGATAAGCTGAGGTCACAGACCTCAAGGTGAAGGTTCGTCAGCCGGCTTCTCGTCCGCCCGAAGGAGAACCGTGTCAGAGTACGCCTACCTCATCGGGGACCTCATCCTCCTGGCTCTCTTCGGCCTTCTCTACCTCGTGAGGCCGCAGGGCCGCAGGGCGATGCGGCGGACCGGCCTGGCCATGGCGCCGGCGGGTCCCCTGAGCGAGTACTGGCACACGCGGGATTACTGGGAGCCGGTCCATCTCCTGGGATGGCGGGTGGGGCACTGGAGGCTCGGGCTGGAGGACCTTTTGTTCGCGTTCGCCTTCGCGGGGCTGTCGGCGGGGGTCTTCGCGTGGGCGGCCGGGGCGCGGGAGAGGGCGGCTCCGCCCGTTTCGAGCGGAGGCGCCCATTGGGGCCGCGCGGCCTTTTGGGTGGCGCTGCTTCTGGCCTTGCTCGCCCTGGGGACGGACGGCGCCGGGTGGAACTCCATTTACGCCAGCATGGCGTCCTTCGCCGTCCTGTCGGCTTGGTTCCTGCGCCGGAACCCCCGCTGGCTCGGCCCCGCCCTCGCCACGGGGGCCGTCGCCGCCCTTGCCATGTGGGCCTTTTACGCGGGGGTCTTCGTCCCGCTCTTCCCCGGGGTTCTCTCCCGGTGGTGGAAGCTGGAGGCGCTCTCCGGCCTCGCGGTCCTGGGCGTCCCCGTGGAAGAGCCCGCCTGGGCCTTCTTCGGGGGGATCTTCTGCGGCCTTCTGGACCCGCACCT
>JACPRG010000151.1 GCA_016190025.1 Candidatus Tectimicrobiota bacterium | reverse complement strand
GTGTCAAGGGTGACGGGTCCGCGAGAATGTAGGGGCGCGGCGCGCTGCGCCGTGACGCGAATCTTCGCGGCTCGGCGCTAGCCGGAAAGCAAGAAGACCGCCCCCGCCGCCAGGGCCGCGGCCGCGGTCTTTCTCGCCGTCCACGCCTCCCCGAACCAGAGGACGGCCAGGACCGCCGTCAGGACGAAGCTCATCTGGTTGATGGGGACCATCACACCGGCCTCTCCGCCTGAAAGCGCCGCCACCAGAAGGATGAGGGCGAGGGAGAGCAGAACGCCCGCCGCGAGGCCGTGGGCCGCCGAGGCCGGGTGCCACCGGCAGCTTGTCTGCCAGTGCCGCCTTTCCCACGGATGGAAGGCGAGATGGAGGCGCGGGCGGACAAGAGGTCACAGACCTCAAGGGGTCACAGACCCCAAGCCGCCCGTGGCAACCCTGTGAGTCAGGGGCCGTAGGACAGATTCAACGAATTTCCGGGATGGGACGCTAGCAGCAGTTCCCCGCGGGGCTGCAGCAGGCTTCCGCCCCGGCGACCTCCGTCCGCGCGCGGCTCAGGACGCCGAAGAAAGGCGCGTAGTGGGGATGCTCCAGGACCTTTTGGGTCTTGGAGCAGATCTCCAGCGCCTCTCCCCGGACATAGGCGTGGTTGTCGTCGTCCTCGGCGCGGAGGAAAGGCCCCCCGAGGAACGCGAACCTTCCCTGCCAGACGCAGGGCCCCGGCTCGGGGACGACCGGGTCCGTCCCGCCGGCCGAAATCCCCTCCATGGGGGAGACGGCTCCCTCGAAGAGCCCCCGGTAGCCGGGCAGCCCGAGCATCCGCGCCGTCCGGCCGTCCACCCGGCGGGGGACGCCCCGCCGGTATTCGTTCCCCAGCTCGTCCTGAACGGCGGAGAACGGCCCGCGAAAAACGACCTCCCCGGGGGCGTCCGCGCCCTCCCCCAGCTTGTAGCCGAGGAGAGTGGCCGAGATGAAGTAGACGCCGTCGATGGATTGCCAGGGGTTGAACTTCTCCTGCGTCAGGCCCAGGAATCCCGTCCGGTTGAGCCCCGCGAGGTAATCCCGCAGGGGTAGCGCACCGGAGAGGCAGGCCCCCCATTTGTCCGGGTCGTGGATGAGATAGTTGGGGACGGACCGGTCGGCGACGATGTCGGAGATGCAGAACCGGCCCCCCGGACGCAGGACCCGGAAGATCTCCTGGAAGACGCGCTCTTTGTCGGGCGTGAGGTTGATGACGCAGTTGGAGATGACCAGGTCGGCCTCGCCGTCCCCGATCGGCAGGTCGTCGGCCAGGCCCTTTCGGAATTCGACCCGGACCTCGCCGTGCCCCAGGTTCCCGGCCACGGCCGGCGCGTTTCTGCGGGCGACTTCGAGCATCTCGTCGGTCATGTCGACGCCGATGACCCGGCCCGAGGGGCCGGTGCGCCGCAGGGCGTCGAAGCAGTCGATGCCGCCCCCGGATCCGATGTCCACCACGGTCTCTCCGGGCCGGACGAGCGCGAGACCGGCGGGCGATCCGCACCCGTAGGAGATGTTCAGCACCTCTTGCGGGATGAAGGCGGCCAGGTCGCTGGCCTCCTGCCCGCTGGGGCAGCAGAGGGCCTCCTCCCGCCGCTTGGCCGCCGCCGCGTACCTCTCGCGAACGATGTCTTGCGTGGTCGCCATGTTCTTCTCCCGCGGCCCGAGGGCCGGAATTTTCGCCCCCCCTTTTATTAGTCTACCGCGCGGGGAGATGCAATATTCCCCGAGGGGGTTTTCTCTCTCCCGGACTTGTCTTGACCGGGGTCGGGGCCGGGCATAGGATTCCTTGGGCGTGGGTCGTGGAAATCCGCCGGAGGCGCCGTTGGACCTCATCATCCGAAACGGGATGGTCGTGACGGCCTCGGAGATGTATCGGGCCGACGTGGGGATCGCCGGGGGGAAGATCGTCCGCATCGGCGAAGGGCTTTCCGGCGCGGCTCCGGGGGTTTCCCGGAAGACGGAGGTCTACGACGCCTCCGGCAAGCTTGTCCTGCCCGGTGCCATCGACGTCCACACCCACTTCGACATGCCCCTTCCCGCCACCCGTGTCTCCGACGACTTCGAGACGGGGACGATCGCCGCGGCCTGCGGGGGCGTCACCGCCGTCATCGACTTCGCCATCCAGGAGAGGGGCGCGAGCCTCGCGAAGGCCCTCGAGGACTGGCAGGCGCGCGCCCGCGGAAAGGCCGTCGTGGATTACGGCTTCCACATGACCATCGCCGATGCCCGCCCGGAGGTCCTGGACGAGATCCCCCGGCTCCGGGAGGTCGGGGTTACGACGCTCAAGGTCCTCATGGCCTACAAGGGGACCCTCATGCAGGACGACGGGTCGATCTACCGGATCCTGGAGCGGGCGTTGAGAGAGGAAATGCTCGTTCTGGTCCATTGCGAGAACGGCGACGTCATCGACGTCCGGCAGCGGCGGTTCCTGGCGGAGGGGAAGACCGCCCCCGTCTGGCACCCCAGGAGCCGTCCCCCCGTCCTGGAAGGGGAGGCGAGCGGCCGGGTCATCGACCTGGCGACGCTCGTCGGGGCGCCCCTCTACATCGTCCACCTGACGTGCCGCGAGGCCCTGGAGCGGGTCCAGGCCGCCCGGGCCAGGGGGCTTCCCGTCTTCGCCGAGACGTGTCCACAGTACCTGGTGCTGGACGAATCGAGGCTGGACGCGCCGGGTTTTGAAGGGGCGAAGTTCGTCTGCTCGCCCCCGCTGCGGCACAAGTCGCACCAGGAGCGCCTGTGGGAGGGCTTGAGAGGCGGCTCTCTCTCCGTGGTGGGGTCGGACCACGCCCCGTTCAACTTCAAGGGGCAGAAGGAGTTGGGGCGGGACAACTTCGTCCTGATCCCCAACGGCCTGCCCGGCTCGGAAACCCTCGTCCCGATCCTCTATTCCGAGGGCGTCCGCAAGGGGAGGATCACCCTGCACGACCTGGTGGCCCTCGTCTCCGCCCATCCGGCCCGGCTGTTCGGGCTGCATCCTGAGAAGGGGACCCTGGCCGTGGGGAGCGACGCCGACCTGATGATCCTCGACCACGAAAAGCGTGCGGTCCTCGGGCGGGAGACCCTCCACCACCGGGTGGATTACAGCCCGTACGAGGGGATGGAGGTCCAGGGGGTTCCGGTAGCGACCCTCTCGCGGGGCGTCTTCTTGTTCCGCGACGGGGAGGTGACGGCGCCTCCCGGCCACGGCCGTTTCCTCGTCCGCCGGAGGAGCGCCGCCTTTGAGGGTCTGGCGGAACGGGCTTCCCGCTGAGGAGCGAAGGGATGAGGGAAGAGAAGCGGGCTGCGCCCTCGCCTCCGGACGCGGTCTTGATCGTGATGGCCAAGGCCCCTCGCCCCGGCGAGGTCAAGACGCGCCTCGTTCCGCCCCTGACTCCGGAGGCCGCCGCCTCTCTCCACCGCTGCTGCCTTCAGGACACCCTGGAGAAGGCGTCCCGGCTGCCGGGGGTGAGTTGGGCCCTGGCCTACACCCCTGCGGGCGCCCGAATCGCGTTCCGGGACCTCCGGTCGGGGGACTCCCTCGGCTTTCCCCAAAAGGGACGGGACCTGGGGGAGAGGATGCTCCAGTGTTTTCTGCGGGGGTTCGCCGAGGGCTTCGCCTTCGTCGGGCTTTACGGGACGGACGTCCCGCACGCCCGAAGCGGGGAGATCCTCCGCGGGTTCGACCTGCTCAGGCGGGGATCGGCGGACCTGGTTCTGGGGCCGGCGGAGGACGGAGGGTATTACTTCATCGCGGCGCGCGCCGCCCATCCCGGGTTGTTCCGGGGGGTGCGGTGGGGCGCCCCGGAGGTGCTCCAGGCGACGCTGGCTCGCGCGGCCGCCCTCGGCCTGCGGACCGCGGAGGTCGCCCGGGAGCGCGACCTCGACACGCCCGAGGACCTGAAGGCGCTCGGCGCCTTTCTCTCTCGGGCGCCCGCGTCCGTCGCGCCGAGGACCCGGAGGTTTTTGTTCGAGGACCTGAAGGGATTTTTCTGACTCGCGGTGG
>JACPRG010000153.1 GCA_016190025.1 Candidatus Tectimicrobiota bacterium | reverse complement strand
GGCGCAGGCCGCTTCCCAGGGGGCGGTTCAGGGTGCGGCGGCCTCGGGCCAGAACGCGGCGCAGGTGGCGCAGGCCGCTTCCCAGGGGGCGGTTCAGGGTGCGGCGGCTGCGGGCCAGGACACGGCGGCCGTGGCGGCCGCTTCCTCGACGGGCGCGGTCCAGGGCGCTCAGGCGGCGGGTGTGCCGGCGGCGACGGTTCAGGAGGTGGCTTCGGCCAGCGTGGCCGGCGCTCAGGCCGGCGCTGTGGCGGCCGGAGTCACCCCGACCCAAGTCACGGCGGTGGTCGCTGCGGCCACGCAGGCGGCGCAGACGACTTTGACGCTCGATACCCAAACCAGCCAGGAACAAACCTCGCCCGCTGGGGGGTAGCCGACCGGAGGTTTGAGGGGAGAGGGCGGTCTCTCAAGAGGGGCGTGTGTCTGCGGGTTCCTCTCGAAGAGAGCGCCGGGGCGCTTTTCTCCGATAGAATTCCGGGAGGCAAGAGGGTAGGGTTGTGGGCGCCTGATCTTTTTCCGCCCAGAGATTGCATGGGGTGGAAGAGGAGTCCCGGGGAAAGGGAAGGGATCTTTCTCCGAGGGATGTCAGAGGCTTTCCCGGGCGAGAATTCTAGCGAAAACTGACAACACGCCCCGGGGGTTGCGCGATGAGCGGAGGAAGCCGGCCTGTTGGGGGGGCCGGGCGTGCGACCGTCGCGAGGGTATGCCCGGGACGTTTCTCCATCAATGATTTGGTGGAGGCAGAGCCGGGTTTTGAATGCACCGGAAGGCGGGCAGGTTTGTATTCCTGTGATGCCTTTTTAAAAGACCGTGAAACCCGGCTCATATAACTGAAATCATGGTTGTCGATCTCCCCCTCAAATTGCGCCCGCCTTCGTGGAAGCCGCAGAACCGGGGCTCGGTTCATCGGAGAGGGTTGAGCGTGTGTGTGTGTGTCCGGTTTTGGGCCATGGCTTTGCCGGTTGCGGGTTTCCTCCTCCCCGCGCTCGGATGCAAAGATGCCTCGATCCTTTCCAGTCAGGAGATCCTGAAGCCCCTGACGACCATCCAAGAGGTGCGGGTCAGCGAGGAGAAAGGGCGCGCCCAGGCGGTGATTGTGGGGGACACGCCCTTCGAGTACCGGATCGCCTTCGAGCCTCGCCTCCAGGCCATCGTGGTCCGCATTCCGGACGCAATCTACGATGAGAAGTCGGACAAACACCAGGAGTTCACCCAAGGCGCCGTTTCCCGGGTGGAGGTGACGGAGCGAAAGGCCCTCATTCAAACCGTGGAGGTCAAGGTCTATCCCCGCTCCGCGCCGGTGGCGGATGAAAGCCGCAGGTTCGAGCATGTGCGTGAGGGGTCGCGGCTCCTCATCTCTTGGCTGATTCCGGGGGAGCGCGAGGCCGCCGCTGCCGGAGAAAGGGACGAGAGAGGACGGCCGGGGATGAGTCCGGCGGGCCCGGCGGCCGCTCGGGACGAACCGAAATCCCCGCTTTCCCCGATCTCCCCTCTGGGGAGACGGACGCCTGCGGCTTCTTCCCTTTCGTCCACTCCGCGGGCTCCCTCTCTGCCTCGGCCTCAAGACTACAGGGTTGGGCCGAAGGATGTCCTGAGGATCACGGTGTATCGGGAAGCCGAGCTGTCCGGCGAATTTGCGGTTGCCGGAAACGGCGCCATCAACTACCCCCTGCTGGGCCGCGTGCCGGTGGAGGGGCAGACGATTTCCCAGATCGAATCCATACTGGAGACCCTGCTGGCCAAGGATTACCTGTTGAATCCGAGCCTGTCGGTCAAAGTGGCCGAATACCGAAGCCAGCAAGTCCAGCTTCTGGGAGCCGTGCGGAAACCGGGGACCTACGCGCTTCGGGGACCGACGACGGTTCTGGAGATCATCTCCGAGGGTGGGGGTGTAGATCCCGGGGAGGGAGGATCGAAGGTTGTCGTTCTTCGTCGCCGCAGCGGCAGGGAAGAGGACGATCAATTCTTCACCGTTGATCTCAATGTTCTCCTGAAGGGGGCGGACCTTTCCGAGAATCTCGTTTTACACGGCAATGACACGGTGTTTGTCCCCCGGGCCGACACCATCTTCGTTTTCGGCCAGGTCAAAAGTCCGGGCCCGTATAAGATCATGGACCGTCAGGTTACACTGGCCGAGGCCATCAGCATGGCCGGCGGTTTGACGCGGATTGCCTCCGCGAACCGGACCCGAGTCATCCGCTTCGAAGGCGGCGCGGAACGGGTCATCACCGTTCCGCTGGACGACATCCTGAAAGGGGACAAGTCCAAAGACATCCGGTTGGTGGCCGAAGATATCGTCTTCGTTCCGGAGAGCTTCTTCTAATGGAAGACCCCGGTCTCCTCAAGGTGATAGGGGCCAACTTCCCGAAGGATGCGAACCTGATCCTCGGATGCCAGGTGGGATCGCGATCGAAAAAGGCGGTTGAACTCCGTGTCCAAGAAACCAGGGGCGCCGCACTCATAATCTCCCAGTAAAGCGTTGATTTCAGGTGCCGGGGGAGGGAGTCGAACCCTCACGGGGCTTTGCCCCAGCGGATTTTAAGTCCGCTGCGTCTGCCGTTCCGCCACCCCGGCCTCTTCCTCGTCGTTCAAGAGTTTGCGGCACGCCACGCCGGTTTTCAAGGACCGCCCGGCGGCCTCGGCTAACCCTCTTCCGGGTCGTCGGTCGGTCCAGTCCGTGGTATGTTGTCTTGTTCACACAACCGGGAACGTCCCGCTTTCGGCCTTTGGGGCCGGGTCGGAGACTAGCCGGCGTCTTCTCCTTTGTCCTTGGGGCATCAGAGACTCCCCGGGTTCCGGCGCCGGCCGGACGCGACTTCGTGGAAAGGAAAGTGCCCATGTCCAAATTGATCCCTGACAGCCACCTGGATTTGTTTCGGAAGAAGGCCTTTGGGCATCTCGCCACGCTCAACGAGGATGGGTCCCCCCAAGTCACGCCGGTGTGGGTGGAGTACGACGGGAAGCACGTCGTCATCAACTCCTCGAAGGGAAGGAAAAAGGACCTGAACATGCGCAGAGAGAAGCGCGTGGCCCTCTCCATCCAAGACCCTGACAACGCTTACCGCTACCTCGAAGTCCGGGGCCGCGTCGTGGAGGTCGCTGAAGAAGGCGGCGTCAATCACCTCGACAAACTGGCCAAGAAGTACCTGGACAAGGACAAATACCCGTGGCTGCAACCGGGCGAGGTGCGGGTCGTTTATAAGATCGCGCCTGAGCGTTTCTCGTCGATGGGGTGAGACTCCCCCCGGACCCACAGCTCCGGTACCCGGACAGTCCAATGCCTCCCATTCTCCAGATGAGGAAGGTTTGCAAGGGTTTCGGGTCCGTTGTCGCCAACGACAACGTCGATCTGGACGTCGAGGCCGGAGAGATCCACGCCCTGCTGGGGGAGAACGGCGCCGGCAAGACCACCTTGATGAACGTTCTCTACGGTCTGTACCACCGGGACAGCGGCGAGATCCGGTTCCAGGGCCGGGAGCTGGATCTCGACTCCCCGCGCGACGCCATCCGAGCGGGGATCGGAATGGTCCACCAGCATTTCATGCTGGCGCCTCCCCTGACGGTCACGGAGAACATCATCCTGGGGGAAAAGTCGCCGGGCCCGTTTCTCGGCCTCCGGCAGGCGGAGGCGCACATCCGGGAGATCGCCGAGCGCCATCACCTCTCCGTGGACCCCCGGGCCCGGGTGTGGCAGCTTTCCGTGGGCGAAGAGCAGCGCGTGGAGATCATCAAGGCCCTCTACCGGGGGGCGACGCTCCTGATCCTGGACGAGCCCACCAGCGTCCTGACGCCCGGGGAGGTGAAGGCGTTGTTCCGCATCCTGCGCTCGTTGGCCGAGCGCGGCTACTCCGTCATTTTCATCTCCCACAAGCTGGAAGAGGTGATGGCCATCAGCGACCGGGTGACCGTCCTGCGGGGGGGGCGGAACGTGGCCACGGTCCCGGCCTCCTCCACCAGCCCCCGGGAGCTGGCGCGGATGATGGTTGGCCGGGAAGTGCTCTTCGATGTGCAAAAGGAGCGCGTGAGCCGCGGCGAGCGCGTCTTGGAGGTCCGGGGCGTACGCGCGCGGAGCGACCGCAAGACGGAGGCTCTCAGGTCCGTGGACCTGGAGGTTCACGCGAGCGAGATCCTGGGGATCGCGGGCGTGGACGGCAACGGACAGAGCGAGCTGGCCCAGATCCTGACCGGTCTGCGCGGGGCCAGTGGCGGCACCATCCGGATCCTGGGGGAGAACGGGGCCAACCGGACCCCCCGTGACCTGATTCGCATGGGGATGGCGCACATCCCGGAAGACCGCCAGCGGGTCGGCCTCATTCTGGACATGACGGTCGGTGAAAACGCCATTTTGCAGCTTCACGGCGAGCCGCCGTTCTCCCGGTGGGGGTTCCTGGATCGGGAGGCCGTTCTCCGTCTCGCCAAGACCTTGATCCAGCAGTACGGGGTGAAGGCCCGGGGGCCGGAGGCCGGGGCGCGCACCCTGTCGGGCGGCAATCAGCAACGGCTGATCCTGGCCCGGGAGATGTCCCGCAACCCGAGACTCCTCATCGCCGTCCATCCCACGCGGGGGCTGGACGTGGGGGCCACCGAGTTCGTCCACAAGCAGCTTCTGGCCCGCCGGGCGGCGGGCGGCGCGGTGCTCCTCATCTCCACGGAGCTGGAGGAGCTGTTCCTCCTGAGCGACCGGATCGCCGTCCTGTACGAAGGCCGGATCATGGGAGTGTTCGACGCCTCGGAGGTCAGCCGCGAAACGGTGGGGCTTTTGATGGCCGGGTCGCGGGTGGAGGCGAAGGCCTGACCCCCCGGCGGGCGATCCGCCGGAAGCGAGGGAGTGGCGTTGGCCCGGGAACCGACTGCCTGGCGGAGCTTCCGACGAAGGCTCGGAGGGGTTCTGATGCCGGTCGCATCGGTCCTGGCCGCCTTCGCCGTCGCGGGCGCACTGCTGGCCGCCACCGGCGTCAACCCCTTTCGGGCGTACGGCTACCTTTTCCTCCACGCCTTCGCGGACCGGAACAGCCTGGCCGAGATCCTCGTCCGCACCGCGCCCCTGTTGCTGACGGGGCTGGGGGTGGCCGTCGCCTTTCAGTGCGGGATGTGGAACATCGGCGCGGAGGGGCAGCTGTACGTGGGCGCCGTCGCGGCCACCGGCCTCGGGATCGGCCTGGTCCACCTGCCCGCCGGGCTCCTCCTCCCCCTCATCGTCCTGGCGAGCGTGGCGGCGGGGGGGCTGTACGGCGCCCTTCCCGGATGGCTCAAGGTCCGCTTCGGGGCCAACGAGATCATCGTCACCATCATGCTCAACTACGTGGCCATCCTGGGGTCCAGCTATCTCCTCAACAACCCGTGGAAGGAGCCCTCCGGCCTCGTGCCGCGCTCGGCCAACATCGTCCCGGGCGCCCAGCTTCCCCGGCTGGTGGAAGGCACGCGCATCCATGCCGGGATCTTGCTGGCCCTGGCGGCGACGGCCGTCCTGTACGTCCTGCTCCAGAAGACCATCCTGGGCTACCGCCTCCGCGCCGTGGGGTGCAACCCGCAGGCCGCCCATTACGGGGGGATCCCGGTGGGCCGGACCCTGATCGTGGGGATGGCCCTCAGCGGGGCGCTGGCCGGCCTCGCCGGCATGGGGGAAATCTCCGGCGTTCACCACCACCTGCTGGATGACTTCTCCCCCGGCTACGGCTTCACGGGGATCATCGTCGCCCTTTTGGGGAACTTGCATCCCCTCGGCGTCGTGGCGGCGGCGGCGCTTTTCGCGGCCTTGCAGGTGGGCGCGGAGTCCATGCAGCGCACGTTCCGCATCGCCACGTCCATGGTGTGGATCCTTCAGGGGCTGGTGGTCCTGTTCGCCTTGGGCAGCCGCTTCCTGATCCGCTACATCAAGGAAAAGGAATAGGTCCCGGTGGAGTGGGACATCCTGCTGGATCAATTCTTCTGGGTCAGCGTGTGCGCCGCCATGGTGCGCATCGCGGCTCCCATCTGGATGGCCGCCCTGGGGGAAGTCTTCGCCGAGCAGTCCGGGGTGCTGAACATCGGCCTGGAAGGGATGATGCTGATGGGGGCCTTTTCCGGCTTCATGGGCGCGTTTTTCACGGGGAGCAACTGGGCGGGCGTGCTGATCGGGTCGCTGGCCGGCGGGGCGTTGAGCCTCATCCTGGCGTACATGAGCCTGAGCCGGGGGGTGGACCAGGTGGTGACTGGGATCGCCATCAACGTCTTCGCCCTGGGCGCCACGAGCTACCTTTTCAACCGGGCCTTTGCCATCACGTTCGAGCCCCCGCGGATTCACGCCTTCCGGGCCTGGGCGATCCCCGCCCTGGGCGACCTGCCGTGGGTCGGTCCCGTGTTGTTCCGGCAGACGCCGTTGGTCTATCTTGCCTTCGCCCTGGTCCCGGTGTGCGCGCTGGTCCTGTATCGGACGAAGTTCGGCCTTAAGATCCGGGCGGTCGGGGAGCATCCCTTGGCGGCCGACACCGCCGGCGTCCACGTGAACCGGGTGAGAGGGGTCTGCATCCTGCTCAGCGGCTGGATGGCCGGCTTCGGCGGGGCCATCCTGAGCGTGGGGCAGGTGGACGTGTTTTTGGAAAACATGACGGCGGGCCGGGGGTTCATCGCGCTGGCCGTGGTGGTGTTCGGGAAATGGAACCCCTTCTGGGTGCTGGGCGCGGCGCTTCTGTTCGGGCTGGCCGACGCCCTGCAGCTCCGTCTCCAGGCGCTGGGCTTCAAGATCCCCTTCCAGTTCCTCCTGATGGCCCCGTACGTCCTGACCGTCGTTGTTCTGGTGGGCGTCGTGGGCAAGGCGAGCTATCCCGCCGCGACCGGGATCCCGTATCTCACCGAAAAGCGCCGCAGACGGCGCGCCCCTTGAGGACCTGGAGGCGGGGGGCGGGAAGGCTTGGGCTCCATTGACTCGGGCGGAGACCTCTACCTAAAATCAGGCTCATCCGGCATGGACAAAAGGGGAGGGGGGTGAGGGCGCGCGCGTCTTCACGAAAGGCGCCGTGCGCGTCCGTCCAGGCGGTGCGGGACGGCTCGTCCAACGAGAGGAGGGGAGTATGAAGAGACTTTTCCTGATACTGCTCGCGGGTTTCTTGATGTTCGGGGGGGCGGGGCCGGCGCTGGCGAAGCACAAGAAGCTGAGGGTGGCCGCCGCCTTGGTGGGGCCGGCCAACGACGCCTCTTGGAACGCGGCCGCGGTGGAGGGCCTCAAGATCGCGAAGGAGCGCTACGGCGCCGAGTTCACCTTTGTGGAAAGCGTCAAGCTGGCCGACCTGGAAGGGGTCTACCGGGATTTCGCGGCCAAGGGGTATGACCTGATCATCGGCCACGCCTTTAACTTCGGCGACGCCGCGCTCAAGGCGGCCAAGGATTACCCCAAGGCCAAGTTCGCCATCACCATGTCCACGGTGCATTCCCCCAACGTGGCCAGCTTCAACGTCCGGCAGCAGGAGACCCCCTTCGTGGCGGGCGTCCTCGCCGGCCTGATGACCAAGACCAACCGCCTGGGGGCCATCGGAGGGTTCGGCTTCCCGGCCATCATCCGCCAGCTGGAGGGCTTCCGCCTCGGCGCCCGGTACGCCAATCCCAAGGTCCGGATGTACCACACCTACATCAACAGCTGGGTGGACGTGGGTAAGGCCAAGGAGACCGCCCTGGGCCAGTTCGATTTGGGCGCCGACATCGTGTTCACGGCCCTGGACGAAGCGGGCCACGGCGCCATCAAGGCGGCCGAGGAAAAAGGGAAGTACGCCATCCCCAGCTACTCCCCGCAGCATCAGCTCGCCCCGAAGACCGTCCTCACCAGCGTTCTCCACGGCGTGCCCCAGGTCATCGTCAACATGGTGAAGGAGGTCCACGGCGGGACGTTCAAGGGACAGGTCTACAAGCTGGGCTTCCAGCACGGCGTCGGGGGCCTTCCGTCCTGGCACCCGGAGGCCAGGAAAATCATTCCCGCGAAGATTCGGAGCCGGGTGGGGCGCGTCGCCGCCGCCATCAAGGGCGGGAAGCTGGTGGTTCCTGAGATCGTCAAGGACGGCGACGCCAAAGGTTATGACGTCTCAAAGCTGCCGGTGATCCAGTAAGAGGGGAGATTCGTAAGGCCCCTTGGCGGGTGTGGATGGGTTGGACGGGCGGCTTCCCCGAGGTGCGTTCGCCTTCCTTGGGGGAGCCGCCCGTTTTCTTTTGAGGGGGGAGGCCCGCTTTCTTTCGAGGGAGGAGGGAGGTTGTCTTCTCGTTCACGTCGGGGGACCTTTGCGGGCCGGTCCGAAGGTCCTCAGGAGGGCGTGTTGCTGGCTTGCTGGCTTCGGGGCGCTTCTCCGCGGCCGTCCGCGTCGTCCCGCCCTTTCGCCGGG
>JACPRG010000150.1 GCA_016190025.1 Candidatus Tectimicrobiota bacterium | reverse complement strand
GTCTCGGCCAGGTGCTGGTCCGCCGCCCTGAACTCCGGCGCCCCTTGCTTTTCGGTGAAGTAGAAGATCCCGTACGCCTTCCCATGGGAAATGAGCGGAACCCCGAGAAAGGAGCGCATCGGCGGATGGCCCTCGGGGAAGCCCGCCGAGCGGGGATCTGTGTGCATGTCCTTTAGCCGCATGGGCCTGGGGTCCCGGATGAGGACACCCAGGAGACCCCCTCCCTGAGGGAGGGGGCCGATGGCCTCACGGGTCTTCTCGTCGATCCCGGCCGTGAGGAAGTGCGAGAGGGCGTTTCCCCGCGCGTTCAGCACGCCCAAGGCGCCGTAGCGGGCGCCCACCAGGCGCGTCCCCAGCTCCACGATCTGCTGAAGGAGTTCCAGGTCAGGCATGAATGCCGACCTCTCCCCCCCCTTCCTATGGAAAATATGGGAATCATGTCAACAGAATGCAATCAGAAAATTTACGCATCATGTAAAGGTGATGTAAACAAAATGTAAATTCAACGCAAGAAAGCAGGCGGGGCGTTTCGCCCCGGAAAAAAGGAGGGTCCGCGGCGGAAAGCGCCTCGCCGGGTGGCGCGTCCTCCCCCTGTCGCGCCGGGTCTCAAGCCATTCCCAGCGCCCGCTCCAACCCCCAGCGCCACTCCTCCCCCAGGTCCCCCATCGCGGCATCGATCACGGGAAGCGAGGAGCCCGCCGAAACGCGGATCACGAACCGGTCGCCGCCCACCGTCCCCAGCGCCTGAAGCGGGACGCCGGCCTCCCGGCCGAGGGACTCCAGCCGGGGCAGCCGGTCCGCGGGAAGAGAAGCCACCACCCTCCCCTGTTCCTCGCCGAAGAGAAGGGCTTCCGGCTCGCCTTCCCAGGGCACGGCCGCCGAAACGCCCAGGGGCGGATCGGCCAGGAGGCCGCACTCGGCCAGGGCGACCGCCAGGCCGCCGTCCGACACGTCGTGACAGGAGGAGAGGAGCCCCTCGGCGACGGCGCGGCGGCACAGGGCCTGAAGGGCGGCCTCCCCCTCCAGGTCGAGGCCGGGACAGGGACCGCGGCGAAGCCCGAGGACGTGCCACAGGTAGGCGCTCCCCCCGAGGGCCGATCCCCCGGACCCTGGAGAAGAGCCCTCGGGCGGACCCAGAAGGACCACAGAGTCCCCCGCCCGCTGGAACGCCGTCGGACAATGTCTTTCCGCCTCCTCCAGGAGGCCCACCATCGCCACCGTCGGCGTGGGGTGAATGTTCTCGCCGCGGGTCTCGTTGTAAAAGCTCACGTTCCCGCTGACCACCGGAACGCCCAGCCGCCGGCAGGCCTCGGCCATCCCCTCCACCGCCTCCGCGAACTGCCACATGACCTCCGGAAGCTCCGGGTTTCCGAAATTCAGGCAGTCGGTCAGCCCGATGGGCGCCGCGCCGACGCACGAGAGGTTGCGCGCGGCCTCGGCCACGGCGATACGGCCTCCCATCCGGGGGTCCAGCGCGCAATAGCGGCCGTTGCCGTCCACGGTGAGGGCCAGTCCCCTGGCCGACCCCTTGACGCGGAGGACGGCCGCATCCCCTCCCGGCCGCAGCAGCGTGTCGGTCCGAACCATGTGGTCGTACTGGGAGTAGACGTAGCGCTTGGACGCCAGGTCCGGGTGGGAGAGGAGTCTGCGCAGGGCCTGGGCCGGGTCCAGCCGGGCGGACGCCGCGCGAAGCTCCGCCGCCCGGACGGGCGGATACCGGGGCTCCTTGGGCGCAGAGGCGGGGCGCGCGGGCGGAGGGACTTCATCCACCAGGAGCCGGACCGGGAGGTCGGCCGCGCACCGCTCTTTGTCCACGACCCTCAGCCGTCCGTCCGCCGTGACTTCGCCGACCACGGCGAACTCCAGGTCCCACTTGGCGAAAACGGCCGAGGCCGCATCGAGGCTCTCGGGCTTCACAACCATGAGCATCCGCTCCTGGGACTCGGAGAGCATGACCTCGTAGGGCGTCATCCCCGCCTCCCGCCGGGGGACCCGCGCCACGTCGATGCGGACGCCGACGCCGCCCCGGGCCGCCATTTCCGCCGAGGCGCTGCTCAGGCCCGCCGCGCCCATGTCCTGGATGGCGACGATGGCCTCGGTCGCCATGAGCTCCAGGCAGGCCTCCAGCAGCAGCTTCTCCAGGAAGGGGTCGCCGACCTGGACGGCCGGCCGCTTTTCCCCGGCCTCCTCTCCGAAGGACTCGGACGCCATGGAGGCGCCGTGGATCCCGTCCCGTCCCGTCCGGGCGCCCACGTAGACGACGGCGTTGCCCACCCCCGCCGCGCGGCCGCGGAAGATGCGGTCCGTCCGGACGACGCCCAGGCAGAAGGCGTTCACGAGACAGTTGCCCGCGTAGCATGGGTCCACCGCCACCTCCCCTCCGACGGTGGGCACCCCCATGCAGTTGCCGTAGCCGGCGATCCCGGCCACGACCTCCTTCAAAAGATATCGGCTCCTGGGGTCGGACAGGTCCCCGAACCGCAGGGAATTGAGCAGGGCGACCGGCCGGGCGCCCATGGTGAAGACGTCGCGCAGGATGCCCCCCACCCCCGTCGCCGCGCCCTGGTAGGGCTCGATGAAGGAGGGGTGGTTGTGGCTCTCCATCTTGAAGACCGCGGCCAGGCCCCCGCCGATGTCCACGATCCCGGCGTTCTCGCCCGGCCCTTGCAGGACGCGCGGCCCTTGCGTCGGGAACTTCTTGAGATAGGGCCTGGAGGACTTGTAGGAGCAGTGCTCGCTCCACAGGGCGGAGAGGATGCCCAGCTCCGTGAAGGTCGGCGGGCGCCCGAGGACCCGGCAGGCGTGGGCGAACTCCGCCTCCGTCAGGCCGTGCGCGGCGGCGAGGCGGGGCGTGACCTCGGGCTCGGCGGGAGGGGCGGCGGAGCCGGATTTCCCGACGGCGCTCATGAAGCCAGGCCCGCGAGCAGGGAGTCGAACAGGCGCCTGCCGTCCTCGCCCCCCAGGGCGGCCTCGCTGGCCCGCTCGGGATGGGGCATCATGCCCAGGACGTTCCGGCCCTCGTTGCAGATCCCGGCGATGTTGGAGAGAGACCCGTTGGGATTGGCCGCCTCGGTCACGCTCCCGTCCGGGTCGGCGTAGCGGAAGACCACCCGCCTCTCTCTTTCCAGCCGCCTGAGCGTCGCGGGGTCCGCGTAATAGTTGCCCTCCATGTGGGCGATGGGGAGCTTGAGGACGCGCCCCCCCAGGCCCCGCGTATAGGGCGTCTCGCCCGACTCGACCCGGACGCAGACGTCCCGGCAGATGAAGCGCAGGGAGCGGTTGCGCAGCATGGCGCCCGGCAGAAGGCCGGCCTCCAGAAGGATCTGAAAGCCGTTGCAGATGCCCAGGACGAGCCCGCCCCCCTTCGCGAAGTCCTCCACCGCCCGCATCACGGGGGAGAAGCGCGCCAGGGCGCCCGTCCGCAGATAGTCCCCGTAGGAGAAGCCGCCGGGGAGGACGACGCAATCCAGGTCGCCGAGGCCCGTCTCCTTGTGCCAGAGGAAGCGGGTCTTCCGCCCCAGGACGTGCTTGAGGACGTGGTAGCAGTCGTGGTCGCAGTTGGAGCCGGGAAAGGTGACGACGCCGAACCTCACGGCGGGAACCCTACTTCCTTCTGGAAGGCGGACGCGCGCCGTCCCCTTCCGAAAGCTCGAAGCGGAAGTCCTCGATGACGGGGTTCGCCAAGACCTTCTCGCACATCGTCCTCAGGCGCTCCGAGAGCCTTCCGTCCGGAGGCCCCTCGATTTCCACCTCGATGTATTTTCCGATGCGGACCTGCTTTACCTCCTCGAACCCCAGGGAAGCGAGGATGCCCTGGACCGCCAGGCCCTGGGGCTCCAGGACGCCCTCTTTGTACGTCACGTAGACTTGCGCCCTGGCCATCAGCCCCTCTTCCCGCCAGAGGCGGCGTGCTCGACGCGGCTCAGAACCTCCCGGTAGGCCTCTTCCACCCCCCCAAGGTCCCGCCGGAACCGGTCCTTGTCCAGCTTCTCGCGCGTCTTGCGGTCCCAGAGGCGGCAGCCGTCCGGGGTGATCTCGTCACCAAGGAGGAGCTCCCCGTCCCGCGACCGGCCGAACTCGACCTTGAAATCCACCAGAAGGATGTCCTGGGCGAGGAAGAACTCCCGCAGGAGCTCGTTGATGCGAAGGGTGGTCTCCCGCATGGCCCGGAACGTCTTCTCGTCGCAGAGCTCAAACGCCAGGACGTGGTCTTCGTTGAGGAAGGGGTCGCCCAGCTCGTCCCGCTTGTAATACCACTCGACGACGGGGCGGGAGAGGTTCCCCCCCTCCTCCAGTCCCATCCGCTTGGCCAGGCTGCCGGCGACGATGTTCCGGGCGACCATCTCCAGGGGGACCATCTGGAGCCGCCGGACGAGCATTTCCCGGTCGCCGAGCTTTTCGACGAAATGCGTCTTCACGCCCCGGGACTCCAGGTACAGGAAGAGGAGGGTCGAGATGGTGTTGTTCATGACCCCCTTGTGCGCGATGGTGCCCCGCTTGGCGGCGTTGAACGCCGTCGCGTCGTCCTTGAAATACTGGATGAGCCGGTCGGGGTCGTCCGTGGCGTACAGGATCTTGGCCTTTCCCTCGTAGATCTTCTCTCGTTTTTCCACGAATTCTCTTCCCTGGTTTGCGCGGCCTCTCTCACTCCGACTTCCTGGGGCCGAAGACGCGCGCGAAGATGACCTCAATATGGGCGAGATGGGGCTTCAGATCAAAGCATCGATCGAGCGCCTCGTCCGTCAACCGCTTGCGGACCTCGGGATCGGCGGCCAAGGCCGCCCGGAAATCCTCTCCGGCCATGGCCCGGAAGGCGCACCGCTGAACAGCCTCGTAGGCCCTCTGGCGCGCAAGCCCCGACCGGATCAGCTCCAGCAGGACCTGCTCGGAATGAAACAGGCCCCGGCCCAGGGCCAGGTTCCGCTCCATGGCGTCCGCGTTCACGGCCAGCCCCTCCAGGATCCCGGCCAGCCTCACCAGCATGTAATCGACCAGGGTGGCCGAGTCCGGCAGGATGACGCGCTCCACCGAGGAGTGGCTGATGTCCCGCTCGTGCCAGAGGGGGACGTTCTGGAGGGCGGCCGAGGCGTTGGCGCCAACCAGCCGGGCGAGGCCCGCCAACTGCTCGGAGAGCACCGGGTTGCGCTTGTGGGGCATGGCGGATGAGCCTTTCTGCCTCGCGCCGAAGCCCTCGGCCACCTCGCCCACCTCGGACCGGGAGAGGTGCCGGATCTCGGTGGCCACGTTGGCCACCGAGGCCGCCGTCAGGGCCAGGGCCGAAAGATACTCGGCGTGGCGGTCGCGGTGGATGATCTGCGAGGAGGCGCGGACCGGCCGCAGGCCCAGCCGCTCGCACACGTAGGCCTCCACCTTGGGCGAGAGGTGGGCGTACGTCCCCACCGCCCCGGAGACCATCCCCACCCGAACGGCCTCCATCGCCCGCATCACCCGCTCTTCGCTCCGGACGAACTCGTCATACCACAGGGCCAGCTTGAAGCCGAAGGTGACCGGCTCGGCGTGCATCCCGTGGGTGCGGCCAATCATCACCCGGTCCTTGAACTCCCCGGCGCGCCGGTGAAGGACGTCCTTCAGCGCCGCCAGGTCCTGGAGGATGAGCCTCGCCGCGGCCACCATCTGCAAGGAGAGACAGGTGTCCAGGACATCGCTCGAGGTCATGCCCAGGTGCAGGTGGCGGGCCGGCTCCCCCGCCTGCTCCTCCACGTGGACCAGAAAGGCGATGACGTCGTGGCGGGTGGCCTTCTCGATCTCGGCGACCCGCTCCGGGTCCGGGACGACGCGCCTGCGCACCTCCTCGGCCGTCCCGGCCGGGACGAGGCCGAGGCCCTCCATGGCCTCGCAGGCCAGACACTCGATCTCCAGCCAGTGGCCGAGCTTCGTTTCCTCCGACCAGATGGCGGTCATCTCAGGCCGGGTGTACCGAGAGATCATAAAAGCCCCCGCTCAATCAAGTCCCGCAGGCGGTTTCAACTCATTCACAGATCCCACACCCCATCCGACCCGCCCCGCGGAGCGACCCGGCATCTGACCGCATAGCCGTTCAGGTTCTTTTCCGCCGCCCGGAGGGCCAGATGAGGCTCGTTGTTCTCTTGACTCAGATGGGCCAGGATGACCAGGCGGAGCCCCTCATGCGCCACCTGACGCAACAGCCCCCCGGCCTCCTCGTTGGACAAATGGCCCAAAGGGCTCGCGATGCGGGCCTTCACGTGCTGGCGATAAGGGCCGGCGGCCAGCATCTCCGGGTCGTGGTTGAACTCCAAGACCAGGGCGTCGAGGCCCGAGAGCGCGGAGACGACCTCCGGCGTCACCGACCCCATGTCCGTCGCGATCCCGACCCGAAACCCCTCCGCCTCCAGGATGAAACCGACCGGCTCCTCCGCGTCGTGGGGCGTCGGGAACGCGCGAATCGTCCAGGGACCGACCCCGAAGGACCGGATCGCCCCAAAGGTCTTCATGCAAGAGCGCGCCAGGCGGTCCCGCGACTGCCTGGCCAGCGCCCGGGAAGTCCCCTCCGTCGCGTAGACCGGGAGGGCGCGCCGCTGTAAGAGGGCCGGAAGACCTTTCACGTGGTCCCAGTGCTCGTGGCTCACGAGAAGCGCCCGGACCTTTTCCATCGAGCCGCCGGCGGCGGAAACCCGCCGAACGATCTGCCGCAGAGAGACCCCCGCGTCGACGAGCAGGGCCTCTCCCCCGGATTCCGCGTAGAGGGCGTTTCCGTCGCTTCCGCTGGCGAGGACCGCGAGACGAATTTTCTCTCTCCTTTCCTCTCGAAGCTCCTCAACCCTCGTCGCGCGAGGGGAGCCGGTCCCGGACCATCGCGTAGAGCAGCGGGAAGAGGATCTCGTGATGGCCCGTGATCTGGTACCCCCGGCCGTCCGGGATCGCGGGCCGCTGAACGACGTTCACCGCCGGCCGGTAGTGCTGGATCATGTCCAGGTTCGCCGTGACGATCCTCCGCGGTCTTCCGTCCACGTTGCGGGCGATGTTGACCGCCTTCAAGAAAACCTCCGGCAGGATGACGGCCGAGCCCAGGTTGATGTAAACGCCGCCGTCGTCCAGCCCCTTCACCGCCTCGCACAGGACCTGAAAGTCCCGGAAGGCGGCCCGGCCGAGGGCGGCGGCCGCATCCCCCGGCTGGGCGCCCGGGTGCATATGGACGATGTCGGTCCCGACCGCCACGTGGAGCGTCGCCGGCGCGTCCCGCCCGTAGGCCGCGGCCAGGACGCTCAAGTCCCGGTGCGGGAAATCCCCTTCGGAGATGAGTCTTCCCACCGCCTGCCCCAGGCCGTAGCCTTCCCGCTCGGCCAGCGCCACGGCGTCCCAATAGGCCCGGCCCGTCTCCTCCGCCATCCCAAAGGCGCCCTCCGGCAGGCCCTCGGCCACCTCCTCAGAGGTGTGGCCCTGCAGGGCCATCTCCACGTCGTGAACGGCGACTGCCCCCCCGGCGGCCAGGGCGCTTAAAAATCCCCGCTCCAGCAGGTCGATGATGAGCCGGCTCAGCCCCACCTTGATGGGGTGGGCCCCCATGCCGAGGATCACCGACCTCCCCCGTCTCACGGCATCGGCCCAGGCGTCGGCCAAGTCTTTGAGGTCCTTCCCCTTCAGGATGGGAGGGATGAGGCGCTCGATTCCCCGATCCGCCCCTTCGGGTCCGGCGGGGCGGTAGGCGGCCGGGTCCGCCAGGAGGTCCTTCTCGATCTTGCTCTTTCGGGCCGAGAGGGGGTACACCCGCGCCCCGGAAAAATCCATCGCCCCGTGGGGCCTCTTGCCTGGCACCGGCGGACTAACGCCTCCCCTGGCGGATGGCCTCGATGACGGACGTCGTGGAGAATCCGGGCAAGAGCGGGATCCGCTCGACGCGCCCCCCGTAGCTCTCCACCAGATCGCGCCCCACGACCTCCTCCAGGGCGTAATCCCCGCCCTTCACCAGGACGTCGGGGCGGATCGCCCGCAGGAGGCGAAGGGGGGTCGCCTCCGGGAAGAGGGTCACGTAATCCACGAACCGGAGGGCGGCCAGGAGATGGGCCCGCTGGTCCTGGCCGATCAAGGGGCGGCCCGGCCCCTTGAGCCTCCGGACGGAGGCGTCGTCGTTGAGGGCCACGACGAGCAGGTCCCCGAGCGCCCGGGCGCGCTGCAAGAGATGAAGATGCCCCGTGTGCAGCAGGTCGAAGCACCCGTTGGTGAAGACGACCCGCTCCCCCCGGGCCTTGGCTTCGGCCACCCGCCGCGCGAGCGCCCCGCGGGAGAGAACCTTGAGGCCCGCCATCGAGAGCCCCCCCTCCACCGCCCGGGCCAGGGCCTCGGGCTCGACGACCGCCGTCCCCACCATCCCCACCACGATCCCCGCCGCCGCGTTTGCCAGGCGCGCCGCCTCGGGCAAGGGCGCCCCCCCGAAGACCGCCAGGCCCATCACGGCGGCGACAGTGTCCCCCGCGCCCGTCACGTCATAGACCTCGTGGGTCTGCGACACGGGGATGTGGGTCTTGCGAATCTTCCCCTTCCCCGCCTCGAAGAGGTCCATCCCGTCGGCGCCCCTCGTGACCAGCAGGCCCCTCGCCCGGGTGCGGGCGATCAGCCGGCGCGCCCGCTTCTCTAAGCCGGACCCCCGGCCCGGCGGGCCGTCCAAATCCCGCGTCGCCTCGATGACCTCCTTTTCGTTGGGCGTCAGGACGTCGGCTCCCCGGTATCTCGCGAAATCCCGCCCTTTGGGGTCCACCAGGACGAGCGGGCGGGCCTTGCCGGAGGGATTCTTCTTCCCCCCGACCGATCCGCCCAGAACGGCGGCCAGGACGGCTCCGCTCAGAACCCCTTTGGCGTAATCGGAGCAGATGATTCCCGCGACGCCCCTCGAAAGACGGCGCACGGCCTCCACCACTTTCCGCTCATCGGCCGGCCTGAGAGGGACGGCCTTTTCCCGGTCGATCCGGAGGACGTGCTGCCCCCGGGCGATGACCCGCATCTTCCGGGAGGTCGGCCGATCGGAGACCGCGAAAACGCCGGAAGTGTCAATCCCCTCCGCCCGGAGGCTCCGGACCAGCCGCCGCCCCTCGGCGTCCTCTCCGACGACCCCGGCCAGCCGGACGGAGCAGCCGAGGGAGGCGAGGTTCACGGCGACGTTGGCCGCGCCGCCCGGCCGGTCCGCGTCCCGCTCCCAGCGCAGCACCTGGACCGGCGCCTCCGGCGAGACCCGCTCCACGTCCCCCCACACGTAGTGGTCGAAAATGAGGTCCCCCACGACGAGGACCAGTCCCATCCGGCCGGGGCCGAGGGGCACAGGCAGCGCGTTCGTTCGACTTCCTCCCGGGCGGGAGCCCCTCCCGCGTTCCTTACCCACGGCGCCCCTTCTTCCCGCTGTCCGAAGGCCCGCCCCTTCTCCCCTTCTTGAGGCGGCCCTTGAGGCGGCGCTCCACCTCCTCGCAGAGGACGTGGAGCAGGAAACCGTGGGCCTCCTGAACGAGGGGCGTCCGGGAGCTGGGGACGACGAGGGCCTCCCCCGCGAGCCGCCCGGCCCGGCCCCCGGTCCCGCCGAGGAGGGCCGCCGTGCGGGCGCCGCATCTCTTGGCCATGCGCAGGGCCCGGATCACGTTTTCCGATTCGCCGCTGGTGCTGATCCCGATGGCCACGTCCCCCGGAAGGGCCAGGGCCTGGACCTGGCGCTCGAACACACGCTCAAAACCGTAGTCGTTCCCGACGGCCGTGAGGACCGAGGGGTCGGTGGAAAGGGCGACGGCGGGCAGGGGGGGGCGCTCGGTGAGGAAGCGGCCGACCCACTCGGCGGCCGCGTGCTGGGCGTCGGCAGCGCTTCCCCCGTTTCCGAAGAGGAGGACCTTCCCGCCCGCGGCCATGGATTCCGCCACCGTGTCCGCCAGGCGGTCTAGCCGCCGCCCCAGGCCGCTTTCCGCCAGCGCGGCGAGGAGGGTCTCCCTCTCGGAGAGGGCGCGGCGCCAAAAGTTCACAGGGCCTGCGGCTTTGGCCATCGCGGTTTTTCCCCTCGCCGGCCCCTCACCGGCGGACGGGAGAGCGAGCTTTCGCCCGACGCTTAGATCTCCCCCTCGTCGGCAAAACTGTAGCAGGCGGTCTCGCCCACGATGATGTGGTCGAGCACCCGGATGCCCAGGATCTCCCCTGTCTCCCGGAGACGCCGGGTCAGCCGCCGGTCCGCCTCGCTGGGGGCGGGGTCTCCGCTGGGGTGGTTGTGGGCGAAGATGACCGAGGCCGCCGACTCCTTCAGGGCGGGGGCGAACGCCTCCCGGGGGTGCACGACGCTCTCGCTGAGCGAGCCCTGGGAGATCGTCTCGACTTTCAGCAGGTGGTTCTTGGTGTTCAAAAGGGCCGCCTGGAAGATCTCCTTTTGGCGGGCGCGCAAGCGGGGGGCGAAATAGGCGGCCGCATCCTCGGACGAGGTGAACACGCGCTCGGCCTCCCTCTCGGCGAGAAAGCGCCGGCCCAGTTCCAGCGCCGCCTTCAGCTGGGCCACCTTGGCGGGGCCCATCCCCCGGACCGCGCAGAGCTCGTTCAGCCCGGCCTTTTCAATCCCGCGCAGCCCGCCGAACCGCAAGAGGAGCAAGCGGGCCAGATCCACCGCGCTTCCGCCGTCCCCTTTGCTTTCTCCCGGCCCGCTGCCGGTGCGCAGGATGATGGCCACAAGCTCCGCCTCGCCCAGATCCCCCGCCCCCCGGGCCAGGAGCCGCTCGCGGGGACGATCCCCCTCGGGCCACTCCCGGATGGAGGTGGGATACGGCTTGGGGGCGTCCGCGGGGCTCATGCCTGTTCCCCTGCTCGCGGCGTCTTGCGGGAACGCGCCTTCAGGATGCGGAGACCTTTCCGCGAAAGTACTCCATCGTGCGCCTGAGACCTTCCCGGAGATCCACCTCCGGCGTCCAGCCCAGGACCTCCCGGGCGCGGGTGATGTCCGGCTGGCGGACCTTGGGGTCGTCCACGGGGAGGGGTTTGTGCTCGATGGGGCTTCTGCCTCCGGTCACCTCCAGGATGATCCGGGCCAGGTCGTTGATGGTGATCTCGGCGGAGTTCCCCAGGTTGACCGGCTCGGCATAGTCCGCGCGCGACAGCCGCACGATCCCCTCGATCATGTCCGAAATATAGCAGAAACTTCTCGTCTGGCTGCCGTCCCCGAAGACCGTGAGCGGCTCCCCCCGCAGGGCCTGGGTGAAAAAGGCGGGGACGGCCCGTCCGTCCCGCAGGCGCATCCGCGGCCCGTAGGTGTTGAAGATCCGGGCGATGCGAGTCCGCAGGCGGTGCACCCGGTGATAGGCCATCACCAGCGCCTCCGCGTAGCGCTTGGCCTCATCGTACACCCCCCGGGGCCCGATGGGGTTCACGTTCCCCCAGTAACTCTCCTTCTGGGGATGGACGAGGGGGTCGCCGTAGACCTCCGAGGTGGAGGCCAGAACCAGGGTCGCCCCTTTCGCCTTGGCCAGCCCCAGGGCGTTCAGGGTCCCGAGCGCCCCCACCTTGAGCGTCTGGATGGGATACTCCAGGTAGTCCAGGGGGCTCGCGGGGGAGGCGAAGTGGAAGACGCAATCCACCGGCCCCGGCACGGCGAGAAACTGGGTGACGTTGTACTCTACGAGGTGGAAGCGGCCGCAGGCGAGGTGGGCGACGTTCCCGTCGTTTCCGGTCAGGAAGTTGTCCATGCAGATCACCTCGTGGCCGTCGGCCAGAAGGCGCTCGCACAGATGCGAGCCCAGAAAGCCCGCTCCCCCCGTCACCAGGCTTCTTGCGGCGCCCATCAAAGCTTTCCCATGCCGTGGTATTCGAAGCCGAGCCCCCTCGCCCGCTCGGCGTCGTAGACGTTCCGGCCGTCGAAGATGACGGGCCGGGCCATCAATTCTTTCAGGCGCCCGAGGTTGAGCTGCCGGAATTCCCGCCACTCGGTCACGACCACCAGCGCGTCGGCCCCCTCGGCCGCGGCGTAGGCGTTCGGGCAGAACTCCACCCCGCTCAAGATCTTCCTGGCGTTCTCCATGGCCACCGGGTCGTAGGCCTTCACCTTCGCGCCTTCCCGCAAAAGCGCCCGGATGACCTCCTCCGACTTGGCCTCGCGCATGTCGTCGGTGTCGGCCTTGAAGGCCAGGCCCAGGACGCCGACGACCCTGCCCCCAAGGTCGCCCATGTGCCTGCGGACGATCCCCACCAGGTGGGAGGCGCGCTCGCGGTTGATGGCCAACACCTCTTTGAGGAGCTTGAAATCGTAACCCAGCTCCCCCGAGCGGTGGATGAAGGATTCGAGGTCTTTGGGAAAACACGAGCCGCCGAAGCCGAGCCCCGGCTGAAGGAAATCCTTGCCGATGCGGGCGTCGTACCCCATCCCCTTGGCCACGTCGTCCACGTTGGCCCCGGCCAGTTCGCAGACGTTGGCGACGGCGTTGATGAAGGAGATCTTCATGGCGAGGAAGGCGTTGCTGGCGTACTTGATGATCTCCGCGCTGGGGACATCGGTGATCAGCATGGGGCGCTCCAGCGGCGAGTACAGCTCCAGCAGCTTCATGGCCACGCGCTTGTTGGGGGCGCCGATGATGATGCGGTCCGGGGCCAGGGTGTCGCGGATGGCCGAGCCCTCGCGCAGGAACTCGGGGTTGGAGACCACGTCGAACTTGACGTCTTTCCGCCTGTGGCGCTCGATGACCTCGGCCACGAAGGCCCCCGTGCCGACGGGGACAGTGCTCTTGTTGACGATGACCTTGTAGTCATCGAGGGAGTGGGCGATGGCCTTGGCCGCGCTCTCCACGTAGGAGAGGTCCGTCTCGCCGTTGTTCTTGGGCGGCGTGCCGACGCAGATGAAGATCAGCTCCGAGCGGCGGACGAGGTGGTCGACATCCGTCGTGAACGACAGGCGGCGCCCCTCCACGTTGCGGTGGACCATCTCCTCCAGGCCCGCCTCATAGATGGGGATCTCGCCCCGGTTCAGCTTCTCGATCTTCTCCGCGTCGATGTCTCCGCAGATGACGTCATTGCCCAGGTCGGCGAAGACCGCTCCGGTCACAAGCCCCACGTAGCCGACTCCAATCACCCCGATTTCCAATGTCCTTCTCCGATGAACTCCCCCGGACCCTCAACTTTCCATCAGCGCCCCTCTGAGCGCCAGATAGTCCCGCAGGGCCTCGGGCCAGGGCCGCATTCGGCGTCCCGTCCACTCTCCATAGGCCGACGTGTCCAAGACCGAATAAGCCGGGCGCGGGGCGCGACGGCCCAGCGTCCGCGTCGAGGTCGGCTCCACCAGCCCGGGGTCCTGCCCCGCGGCCCTCAGGACCTCCCGGGCGAACTCATACCACGAGCACTCCCCCGCCCCCGAGACGTGCACGGTCCCCCTGGCCTTCGTCCGGAGCAGCGCCTTCAGGGCCTCGGCGAGGTCCCGGGAATAGGTCGGAGAACCCCGCTGGTCGTCCACCACGCGCAGGGGCTCGCCCAGGGCGCCCTTCTCCAAAACAGCGTCCACGAAGTTTCGCCCGCCGCGGCCGTACACCCAGGCGGTCCGCACGATGAGCGAATCCTGCGGGCCTTCTTCCCGGACGGCCACCTCCCCTTCCCACTTCGTCCGTCCGTACACCCCCAGCGGGGACACGGGATCGTCCTCCCGATACGGACGGCTGGAGTTTCCATCAAAGACATAGTCTGTGCTCAGGTAAACGAGACGGCAACTCAACTTCGCGCACGCCCGGGCCACGTGGGCCGTCCCGGCCGCGTTCACCCGGCGGGCCCGATCGGGCTCATCCTCACAGGCGTCCACCTTCGTGAACGCCCCCGCGTGAACGACCGCGTCCGGCCGGGCCGCCGAGAGTTTCTCCTCCACCTCCTCGGGCCGGGCCACGTCCAGGTCGGCGCGGGTGAATCCGAGGGCCTCCATCGGGTGCGGCCCCTCGGGCAGGACCTCCCGCAGCGCCGTCCCGAGGATGCCCCCCGCCCCCGTCACCGCCACGCGCAAGGGCCTGCCCTCAGAGGTCGGCATGCGTCTCACTCCCCCCTCTCCCCCGGGTTCGGCGTCCTGGGCGCCCGCCGCCGGCCGGGCTTCCATCCTCAGCCGTCCCTCCTCGCCCAATCGTAGGGGACCGTGCCTTCATGAGGGGGGATGCGGCACTCGTCGGGGTCCTCGTAGCGATAGACCTCGGTCGGGAGATTGAGGATGAGGGCCGTCTGGGGGCCGATGGTCTTGAAGCCGTGATAGACCAGCGGAGGGATCTGCACCAGGACGGGGTTGAGCTCCCCCAGGAAGAACTCGTTGATGTGCCCGCGGGTGGGGGAGTCCTGCCGGGGGTCGTACAGCACCACCTTGGCCATCCCGTGCAGGCAGACGAAATTGTCCGTCTGGACCCGGTGATAGTGCCACGCTTTGACCACGCCGGGATAGGCGGCGGTGACGTACGCCTGGCCGAACTTTTTGAACACCTCGTCGTCCGAGCGGAGCATCTCCATGAGCCAGCCGCGCTCGTCGGCGATCCGCTTCAGCGCCTTCACGCGCACCCCCTGGATCGGCTCGGAGGTGATCCGGCCGTCCCGGCTGGGTTTCCCGCTCATTGGATGCACACCTGGGAGTAGTCGCCCACCATGAACCGGCAGGCCGTGGGCTTGGCCGCCGAACGCTGGATGACGGCGTTGCGGCCGATGAGGCTGTCGCAGATCCGCTGCTGGATGTCGACGACGGTGCTTCCCTCCAGAAGGATGCTGTGCTCGATTTCCGCCCGCTCGATGCGCACCCCGTCGCCGATGGAAGTGAAGGGACCCACGTAGGAGTCGCGGATGATCGCCCCCTTGCCGATGACCACGGGTCCGCGGACGGTGCTCCGGATCACCCGGCACCCCTCCTCCAGGGTCACGCGGAACTCGATCCGGGATTCCGCGTCCGCCTCTCCCAGCCGCCGCTCCTCCAGGGCGTCCAGGATCAGCCGGTTGGCCTCCAGCAGGTCCTCCAGCTTGCCGGTGTCCTTCCACCAACCCCGGACGATGTGGGAGTGAACCTTGCGCCCGTCATCGATGAGCCGCTGAATGGCGTCGGTGATCTCCAGCTCGCCCCGGGCGGAGAACGGGATCGAGCGGGCCGCGTCGAACACGCAGCGGTCGAACATGTACACCCCCACCAGGGCCAGGTTGCTCTTGGGGTTGGCGGGCTTTTCCTCCAGCCGGACGACGCAGCCGCCCTCCAGCTCGGCCACGCCGAACTGGGTGGGGTTGGGCACCGGACACAGGAGCACCATGGCGTCGGGCGCCCGCCGCTGGAACTCCTCGACGAGGCCGCGGATCCCCCCCATGATGAGGTTGTCGCCCAGATACATCACGAACGGCGAACCGGCCAGATACTCCTCGGCGGTGAGGACGGCGTGCGCCAGCCCCAGGGGCTCTTCCTGGTGGATGTAGGTGACTTCCACGTCCCAGCGCGAGCCGTCGCCGACGGCCTCTTCGATGGCCACCCGCGTGTCCCCGACGATGATGCCGACCTCGCGGACGCCCGCCTCCCGGAGGGCTTCGATTCCGTAGAAAAGAACGGGCTTGTTGGCGACCGGGACGAGCTGCTTCGCGTTGGTGTATGTAATGGGACGGAGCCGGGTTCCCCGGCCTCCGCTGAGAATGAGTCCCTTCACCGGGTTTTTCCCCCGTCCGCAACGGCCCCCCGCGCGCGCAGACGGAATCCTCCCTAAATCAAATCCCCCCGCACGGGGGGGTCCATTTTGCCCTCGCCGGAGTCTCCAGACCCCCGGTCCGTCAGCCGTGAACCTCGCGGGGAGGCCGCCTCACAGGCGGTGACACGATACTTCCCTCTCCCTCCGAAGTCAAGAAAGCCGGCCCGCAGATGAGTTTCTCTACTCCCTCTCCGACCGGCCGAACTTGAAGGCGGGAGCGCGCTCGTCGCCGAACAGGCCCACGAGGTTGAAGCTGAACTGGAAAACGGTCTCGTCCGGCCTCTCCAGGAACTCCAGGCTGAATCCCCAGCAGCAGCCCTGGTAGCGGAAAATGACGTTCTTCTCCAGGAGTTCCCCTTCCTCGCCGGCCCAGCGGGCCCCGCCCTCCAGGAAGAAGACCTTCAGGAGATTGATCCCGGCGAAGAGGTTGTGGTTCAGCTCGTCCAGTTCCCCGCCCTTGCGGTCGTTGAACCGGGTCTCGAAGCGCAAGAACCACTCCCGCCCCTCCCGCAGGTCCAGGCTCACGCCGTAGCTGGTGAATTCCTCGTCGTAGATGTTGTAGTCGGTGTCGAACCCGATCCGCCACAGGCGGAAAGGCTTCGATTCCAGCCGGAACCCCACGGGTCCGAGGGGCCGGTCCTCATCCTCGGCGAGCTTGCGGATGCTGAGGGAGTTCGCGACCGAAAAGCTGAAGACCTCCCAGGTCTCGAAGATCTCCCGCCCCGTCTGGACCTTCGCCAGGAACCGGTTCTGCCAGCTGTAGGAGAGCGAGTGCTGGCGCTCGAAGGAGTCGATGGAGTCCATCTCCACGATCTTCCGGCGGTCCTCCCTGTCGATATCGGGGCGGTAGGTGTACTCGAACACGGTCTGGGTCAGGTGCTTGACGGCGGGCACGCGCTCGAACCCCACCGGGAAGGTGCGGAAAAACCGGGGGCCCTCCGAGGTGACGCCGGACGTGAAGATCTCGCGGGTAAAGTCGCCGGATTTCCGGGTCCGGTCCGCGGGGTCCCGGCCGTCGCTGTAATAGGTGAGACGCCCCTCGGCGAACGGACTGAACGTGAGCCATTCCAGGCCCGTGATGGGGACCGAAATTCTGGGGGCCGCGTCGACCCGCCAGAGGTCGTCTTCCCGGTCCTGCCGTCGGTTGAACCGGACCAAAGAGGAGCTCAGGGAGGGGCTAATCGAGAGGGGCCCCACCTGCCCGACGCTCGGGCTCACGCTGTAGCTCACGTCCGGGGCGCGCTGGAAGAAGTCCTTGCGGCCCTCTTCGGCGGAGTCCAGAAACTGCGCGACGAACTGGAAGGAGGAGGTCTCCCAGTTCTTTCTCACGTTCATCACCGATTCGATGTCGCGCCGCGTCCGGATGTCCAGGCCATCCTCGAAATTCTGGTCGAAGTTCAGGTTGTTGACCCGCTCGGCCCGGTAAAACCCCTCGAACCGCTCGCCGAACTCCTGCCGATGCTGCGCCTGAAGGCGATAGTACGTCTCCTTCGTCAACTGGTCGTCCAAGAACTTGAAATTCATCTCCCCCTCGGTCGTCTCGCTGAGCCGGTAGCGGAATTCTCCCTTGGGGATCACCCCGCGGTTTTTCCGGTACTCCAGGCCGAAGGTGGCGTCGGCGTACTTGGAGAAGGCCCAGAAGAACTCCTGGTCGTACTTGAAACCGTCGCGCCGGCTGGTCCCAATCCGGGGGACCAGAAAACCGGTAGACCGCTCGGTCTTGACGGGGGCGACCAGATAGGGAAGGAACGCCGCCGGGAAGCCGACGATCCAGAAGGTGGGCTGGCGGACGAAGGCGAGCTCTTCCAGCGTGATGTCGATGGAGCGGGAGCGGAACTGCCATTCGGGGACCGGCCCCCGGCAGGTGGAGATCGAGCCGTCCTGGACCCGGTACCGTTTCATGTCCTGGCGCTCGACCCGGGCCCCGGAAATCTTGATCTGCCGGCCCAACTCGCCCTGGACGCCGTACAGGAGGGCCTGCTGGCGGCGCACGTTGAACTCCATCCGGTCGCAGACCAGGCGGTTTTCCTTGTCCTCGAACACCACGTTCCCCTCGGCCGTCCCTTCGCCGGTCTCGACGTTGATCTCCACCCGGTCCGCCTGGAGGCGGTTGCCAAGATATTGCATGTCCACGAACCCCTCCCCGATCACCAGCTTGCGCTCGGTGTCCTCCGTGAGGGAATCCGCCCGGAACGTCGTCTCTTCGCCGGGGATCAGGATCTGGGGGGGGATTCCCCGCGGCGCGGGGGCTTCCGGGGTCACGGGGGCCGCAGGAGGGGTCAGCGGCAGAGAGGGCGGCCTCTGGGCGAACGGGCGCGACGTGTCGGGGCGGGGCGGCTCATCGGGCTTCGCAGGGGCCTGGGCCCACCCCGGCGGCCTGAACCAAAGGAAGGCCAAAAAGAGCCCTATCCCCGCCCAGAGGAACTTCCGCACGAAAGACCCTCTTCCCCCCCAAATCCCGTAGGGAGGGTTCAGTGAAACGAAAACTCACCCGAAGGGCCGGCCGCCGAGCACGCATAACCCGAAAACTTTCAGCGGGATGGTAAGAAAAACGCGCACCAAATGTCAAGGAGTTTACGCGCGGGTCACGGGTTTGCCGACTCTCCGGCCTGCGCCGGCAACTCCCGGCCGCTCCTGCGGCGGGCGAGGTGATACAAAGCCTCGGCGGGCCCGGACAGGGCGTAGGCGGCCAACCCCAGGAACAAGGTCACGTCAGGAAACGTGGCGACGACCACCAACACCAGGACCGACCCCGCCAGCAGGCTGAAGGGCTTCCGGTCCTTCCAGGCGGTTTTCTTGAAGTCCCGGTAGGGGATGTTGCTCACCATCAAAAAGGCAAGGACGTAGGCCAAAACGGCCATCCCTAGCGCCGGAGGGCCGTCGAACAGATTGAATCCCTCCACCAGCATCACGGAAGACGCCACCAGTCCGGCGGCCCCCGGGATCGGGAACCCGGTGAACCGCCCCGCGTTCTCCGCGTCCGCCTGCACGTTGAACCGGGCGAGGCGCAAGGCCCCGCAGATGACGAACAGGAAGACCGCGACCCAGCCGATCCGCCCGTATGGACGGAGCGCCCAGGTGTAGAGCAGGGTCGCCGGCGCCACGCCGAAAGCCAGGAGGTCCGCCAGCGAGTCGTACTCCATCCCGAACCGGGTGCTGCTGCTCGTCAGTCTGGCGATCCGCCCGTCCAGCCCGTCGAGGACCATGGCGATCAGAATCGCCGCCCCCGCCCTGTAGGGGAACCCGTTCAGCGCCACCATGAGCGCGTAGATCCCCGCAACCATCCCGACCGTCGTCAAGAGGCTCGGGACCAAGAGGATCCCCCGGCGCATCCGCTCCGGCTTGCGGCGCACCCGATAGCGTCTACGTCCCACGGCCTTTCTCCCAACGGGCGACGATGTCCAGGCCGCCCCGGACTCGGTCCCCTTCGCGGACCACCACGCGGGCCTGCGGCGGAAGGAAAAGGTCTACGCGGGAGCCGAACTTGATGAGTCCCAGCCGCTCCCCCGCCTCCAGCTCGTCCCCGGTCCGCGCCCAGCAGACGATCCGCCGGGCCAGGACGCCCGCGATCTGCCGCACGGCCACCTCCCTCCTCTCCTCCCCGGGCCCCGCCGCCGGGAGGATGCGGACCGTGTTCCGCTCGTTCTCGGCGGAGGCCTCGCGCCGGAAGGCCGCGCGAAACCTCCCCGCCTGATACTCGGCGCCGACCACGCGCCCCTTCACCGGGGAACGGTTGATGTGGACGTTGAAGACCGAGAGAAAAACGCTCACCCTCGCCCCGCCGTTCTCCTCCGGGCGGATCTGGACGACCTTCCCGTCCGCCGGCGACAGGACCGCATCCGGGTCCGGGGGCGGACGCCGTTCCGGGTCCCGGAAGAAAAAGGCGGAAAAGGCCGTCGCCAGGCCCAGCGGCCACGCGGCCCAGGGCCACCCCGCCCAGGCCGCCGCGAGGGCGAGGGCCGCCCCCCCTCCCACGTAGGGGAGCCCGTCCCTCGCCACGGGCGCGCGAAGGCGGAGAGCGGTCTCAACCCGGACAGCCTTGTGGGACGGTCGCGCCATGACGGTCAAACCGAGAGGGTCTGGGTGCCCCTGGAAAGGGCGACCTTGCCGGTTCGGGCGATCTCCTTGATCCCGATGGGCCGCAAAAGACTCAGGATCGCCTGGATCTTCTCTTCGTCCCCCGTCACCTCGAGGGTGTAGGTCTTGGGCGAGACATCCACCACCTTGGCGCGGAAGATGTCGGTGATCCGCAGGACCTCGGCCCGGACGGCGGGGGCCGCGTTCACCTTGATGAGGGCCATCTCCCGGTCCACGAAAGAGGCGCCGGTGAAATCCACGACCTTGATGACGTCGATGAGGCGGTTAAGCTGTTTGATGATCTGCTCGACGATGAAATCGTCCCCCGAAGTGAGGATGGTGATGCGCGAGACGGTGGGGTCCTGGGTCTCCCCGACCGACAGGCTTTCGATGTTGTACCCCCGGGCGCTGAACAGCCCCGCCACCCGGGCCAGCACGCCGAAACGGTTCTCAACCAGGACTGCGATGGTATGTCTTTTCGGCTCCCCGCCCATCCCTCAGCTCATGGTCTCCCGCCCCTCCTCCAGGATGCTCTCGAAAGGAAGGGCGATCATCCCGGTCCTGGCCATCTGCTTGATGCCGAACCGCTCCATCATCCGAACGGCGTTGTTGACCTGGCGCTCGTTGCCGGCGAACTCGATGGTGACGGCCTTGGAGGAGAGATCGACCACGCGGGCCCCCAGGGAGTCGCAGAGCAGGAGGATGTCCCGCCGGTTGTCGTAGGTGGAGTACACGGTGATCAGGACCAGCTCCCGCGTGACCGCCCCGGCGTAGCTGAGGGGCTCGACCTCCAGGACGTCGATCAGCTTGCGGATCTGCTTGGTCACCTGGTCCAGCTGCTGCTCGTCCCCCTGGGCCACCAGGTGGATCCGGGTGATGGAGGGATCCTCGGTGGGTCCGGCGGCGATGCTCTCGATGTTGAAGGCGCGCCGCGTGAACAGCCCCGCCACGTGGGAGAGAACCCCCGGGTGGTTGCGGACCTTGATGGACAGCAGGCGCCTCATCCGGCGTAGTTCTCCTCGATCATCTCCATCAGGCCCGCCCCGGAGGGCACCATCGGCAGCACGTTCTCCCCCTGATTGATGAACACGTCCAGCACGACCGGCCCGTCGTGGGCGATGGCCTCCTCCAGGACCGGCCGCACCTGGTCCACCTCCTTGATGCGCATCCCCCGCACGCCGAAGCCCTCGGCCACCTTGGCGAAGTCGGGGTTGCGGGTGTAGTAGCTCTCCGAGTAGCGCCGCTGGAAGAAGAACTCCTGCCACTGCCGGACCATCCCCAGGTACTGGTTGTTCAAGATGATGATCTTGACGGGCAGCGCGTACTGGTCGACGGTCGCCAGCTCCTGGATGTTGATCTGGAAGCTGCCGTCTCCGTCCAGGTCGATGACCAGCTTGTCCGGATGGGCGACCTGCGCCCCGATGGCCGCCGGAAGGCCGTAGCCCATGGCCCCGAGGCCGCCCGAGGTCAGCCAGGTCCGGGGCTTGTCGAAGGGGTAGAACTGGGCCGCCCACATCTGATGCTGTCCGACGCCGGTCGTCATGATGAGGTCCGTCCCGGCGACCTCGTACAGTTGTTCCAGGAAGTGCTGGGGCTTGATGGTCCCGTCCCAGCTGTACTTGAGCGGATAGCGGCGCCCCGCCTCGGCCAGCTCCTCCCGCCAGGCGGCGTAATCCCCCGGCTCCACCTCCCGGACGAGGGCCTCCAGCACGTCCCTCACGTCCGCATGCACGGAGATGTGGGGCCTCACCCGTTTGCCGATCTCCGCCGGGTCGATGTCCACGTGGATGATGGTCGCCTTGCTGGCGAACTTGCGGACGTCGCCCGTCACCCGGTCGTCGAACCGGACGCCGAGGGCGATACAGCAGTCGCACTCGGAGAGGGCGTAGTTGACGGTGTGGCTGCCGTGCATGCCCGGCATCCCCAGGCAGTGGGGGTCCTTCAGCGGGAAAATACCCAGCCCCAGCAAGGTGGTGGTGATAGGAATCCGGGTCTTGTAGATGAACTGCCGCAACAGCTCCGCGCATCCCGAGAGGACAACGCCGTGGCCGGCGTACACCACCGGGCGCCGGGCGTTGCGGATGACCTCGCACATCCGGGCGATGGTCTCCGGGTCCACCTCCAGGGGGAGGTCAAATTTCGCGAGGGAGGTCTCGTACCGCGCCCCCGGGTCGTAGTCAGCCACCCCCACCTGCAGGTCCTTGGGCAGGTCGATCAGGACGGGCCCAGGCCGGCCGGAGCGGGCGATGTGGAAGGCCTCGCGGATGACCCGGGGGATATCGCAGACGTTCTTGACCAGGTAGTTGTACTTGGTGCACGGGATGCTCATCCCGTAGACGTCGGCCTCCTGGAAGGCGTCTCCGCCGATCATGTAGGTCGGCACCTGGCCGGTCAGCGCCACGACGGGGACCGAGTCAATGAGGGCGTTCATGAGCCCCGTCAACAGGTTCGTGGCGCCGGGCCCGGAGGTGGCCATGCACACCCCCACCCGGCCCGTGGAGCGGGCGTAGCCGTCGGCCGCCATGGCTGCTCCCTGCTCGTGCCGAATCAGGAAGTGGCGGACGCCGCTGCCGTAGAGGGCGTCGTACAAGGGCATGATCGCGCCCCCGGGCATGCCGAACACCACCTCGACCCCCTGGGCCTTCAGTTCCTCGATGACGATTTCCGATCCGGTTTTTTGCACGGCCGGATTCCTCCTGGCTCCCAGCCGGGCGAAATCAGCCGACCGCCACCTTTTGGCGGCGCCGACTCCCCCCCGGTCTCCCCACCCGTTCGCCGGAGACAATCATCTCCCGGATGGTGCCCCCGGCCGGCACCATCGGGAAAACGTTTTCCTCTTTGCTCACGTGGCAATCTATCACGACGACCCCGGGGGATTCCAGCGCCTCCTGGAGATCCTTCGTGAGACGCTCGGGCCGGTCGATGACCCTCCCCGTCGCGCCGTAGGCCTCGGCCAGCTTGACGAAGTCCGGATTGACCGCCAGGTCGGTGTACAAGTACCGGCGGTTCCAGTAGAGGTCCTGCCACTGCCGGACCATGCCCAGGAAGAAGTTGTTGAGGATCAGGACCTTGACCGGCAACTGGTACTGCACGGCGGTGGCCAGCTCAAAGGCCCCCATCTGGAACCCCCCGTCGCCTACCAGGGCGACGACCCGGGCCTCGGGCCGGGCCACCTGCGCCCCGAGCGCCGCCGGGAATCCGAACCCCATGGTCCCCAGCCCCCCGGAGGAGATGAACGTCCGCGGCTTGCGGACCGTGTAATACTGGGCGGCCCACATCTGGTGCTGTCCCACATCGGTGGTGATGACGGTGTCCCCGTCGCACAGATCGCAGAGCGCCCGGATGGCCTGCTGGGGCTTGATCTCCCCCTCCACCTCCTGGTAGCGGAGGGGGTTCTCCATCTTCCACAGGCGGATCTGGGCCAGCCAGCGCTTGAACCGCTTTTTCGGGGCGACCTTGACGAGCTCCCGCAGGATGTTGCGGGCGTCGCCCACCACCGGGACGTCCACCTGGACGTTCTTGCTGTTGGAGGCCGGGTCGATGTCGATGTGGACGATCTGGGCGTGGGGGGCGAAGCCGTCCAGCCGGCCGGTCACCCGGTCGTCGAAGCGGGCCCCGATGGCGATGAGCAGGTCGCACCCCGCCACGGCGTAATTGGCGTAGGCGGTCCCGTGCATTCCCAGCATCCCCAGGAACAGGGGATGGTCCCCGGGGAACCCGCCCAGGCCCATGAGGGTGAGCGTCACCGGGATCTGCGTCTTCTCCGCCAGCTTGCGAAGCTCCTCCGCCGCGCCCGAGAGGATCACCCCGCCGCCCGCGTAAATGACGGGCCTTTGCGCCTCCCGAATGGCCTCGGCCACGCGCTCGATCTGGCGGGGATGGCCAACCACCGTCGGCTTGTAGGTGCGAAGCTCCACCCGCTCGGGATAGAGAAATTCCCCCTTGGCGACCAAGATGTCTTTGGGCAGGTCGACGAGCACCGGCCCCGGCCGTCCGGTGGAGGCGATGTGAAAGGCCTCCTTCAGCGTCCGCGCCAGGGCGGAGACGTCTTTCACCATATAGTTGTGCTTGGTGATGGTGCGGGTGATGCCGACGATGTCCGCCTCTTGGAAGGCGTCGTTGCCGATCATGACGGAGGGGACCTGGCCCGTGAACGCCACCAGAGGAACAGAATCCATGTACGCGTCGGCGATGCCGGTCACCAGGTTGGTGGCGCCCGGACCGGAGGTGGTCAGGCACACCCCCACCCGCCCGGACGCCCGGGCGTACCCCTCCGCCGCGTGAACCGCCCCGGCCTCGTGGCGGGCCAGGATGTGCTGGATGGAGGAATCGGCCATCAGGTCGTAGACGGGCAGCAGGGTCGCCCCGGGGTAGCCGAAGACGTGCTTCACCCCCTCGGCGCTCAGGCACCGCACAAAGATCTCCGCTCCCGTCAATCTTTCTGCCATGAGGACTCGCTCACCCCGGCTCGGCAGGCGGCCTTTACGCCGCGCGCGGGCCGGGCGAAGGGAAGGACCGGGCGGCTAGCGCGAGTGCAACTCCTGGTGTCTTTTGAGGATCTCGACCATCTCATCCTTGGTCCGCAGCTTCAGCTTCTTCAGACGCTTGATCTCCAATTCCACCTCGGTTGAAACATACCCCCTCGATTCCATCTCCTGGATCTGCCTGTCCATCTCCGCGTGTTGGTCGAACAGCCGAGAGAATCCTGTGTCCTGCTCCCTGAGAGATTCGATGATCTCTTTCTCCTCTACGTTCATCCTTCGCCCCTCTCCCCCCTGCCCCAGGCGGCCCCACCCACCCAACAATATACCGGGCCCGCCGCCAGATCGAGGATAACTTCTTTATTTTATCACCCCTGCGGCTCTCCGGGGCCCCCTCGCCCATAGCGGCGGCGCCACTGCACTTGCGCCTCCGGTTCCCGGACGTACCGGGCCCGGAACCCGGCGGGCGAGTCCACGTCCCCGCTCCGGATCCGCGCCGCGCCGCACAAGGCCACTTCGCCCGCCGCCGCGGGCCACTCCTCCCGGGGAATCACCCGGACCCTCGACCCCCCCAGGGCCTCGATCCGCTCCCGGAACCGCTCGGCCCCGTCCCCCCAGACCACCGTGGGCCCGCCGATGCGGGCGCAGAGATCTTCGGGGGAGAAGACAGAGTCCTCCGAGTCGCGGACCAGCCGACCCGCCTCCCAGCGGAAGAACGCGGCGAACACCGCGCCCTTCCCGGCGTCCAGGACCGGGCACAGGGCCTCCGGGCGCCGGCCCATCGCCCGGGCCCAGACCCAGAGCGTTTCCACCCCCACGATGGGGATCCCCAGCGCGGCGACCATCCCCAGGGCCGTGCCGATGGCGATGCGAAGACCCGTGAACGACCCGGGGCCGGTGGACACGGCCACCCCGGCCAGGTCGGCGGGCCTCAGGCGCAAGCCGCCCAGAACGCCCAGGATCTCCGGAGCGAGGGCCTCGGCGTGGGTGCGGGTGGGCCGAAGGACGGAGAGCGCTTCCACCCGCCCGGCGCTGGCAACGGCCACCGAGCCGGTGCGGGCGGCGGTGTCAATGCCTAGAACGGGGCCGAGAACGGGGTCGGGCGGGCACCCCCCCTCAGGCCCTTCGGAGCGTTCGGGTCCGCGCGGAGCGCTCATGGCGGGTGAGGTAGTAGGCGAGCCCCTGAAGCTCCAAGCCGAGGTCCACGTTGCGCAGCCTCACCTTGTCGGGGACGGACAGGCGGATCGGGGCGAAGTTGAGGATGGCGCTGACCCCCGCCTCCACCAACCGGTCGGCGACTTCCTGGGCGGCCGTCGCGGGCACGGCGATGATGCCGATCCGGATGCCCCACTTCTGGACCACGTCGTTCAAGGCCGCCATGGGCAGGACCTCGACGTTTTTCAGCCGGCTCCGGCGGGTCCGCGCAGGATATTTGTCCAGGACGGCCGCGAATTCGAACCCGTGTTCGGCGAAACCCTGGTAAGCCAGCAGGGCGGAGCCGAGATTTCCCGCCCCCACCAAGGCCACCCTCCACACCCGGGCCGCCCCCAGGATGCGCCGAAGGGCATCCCGCAGGTCCCGAACCCGATACCCCACGCCCCGGGTGCCGAACTCCCCGAAATAGGCCAGGTCCTTGCGGATCTGGGCGGGGTTGAACCCGCACCGATGGGCCAGCGCCGCCGAAGAGACGATGGTCAACCCCTCGCTGTCCATCAGGTGAAGGACCCGCTCGTAGACGGAGAGGCGGTCGATGGTGGCCTCGGGAATGTGGTCGCTCTTCAACCGTCTGGCTCTTTGGATCGCCTTTCGGACGGGCTCCGCGCCCCCGCCCGGCGAGGCGCCGCCCTGGGGTGTCTGCCAATCGGGCGTCTCCCGGCCCTGAAGACTCTTTCGGGGGGACTTATCGGCGGGAGCGTTCATGACGACTCGGGAGAGAGGTACCGGAGCCGGCTCCGGAGGGGAGACATCGTCCGACACACTTCAGATCCTGGCCGCCGGGCTGGAGGACCGCCGCTCGGTCCCCCGGCCCGGCGGCCCTGCCCCTCAGCCGCCCAACAGCCGGAACGGATCGACAAACAACAAGATGATGGCGACCAGAAGGGTGTAGATGACAAGGGACTCGATGAGAGCCAGACCGATGATGAGGGAGGTCCGGATGTCGCCGGCCGCCCCCGGGTTCCTCGCGATCCCCTCCAGGGCGCTCACGATGCTCTTCCCCTGCGCCGTGGCCCCGCCGATGGCCGCGACGGCTAGACCGAACATGGTGCTGAACGCCGCCACCATGAAATAGGTCATCTTGTCGCCCGCCGCCCCGCCCTTTTGGGCGGCTTCGGCGGCCCAGGCAGTCGCGCCCCCCAGCCAGAGAGCGACCCCCGCGAGGAGCAGAACCCCAAACCCTTTTCGACTCATCAGGCTCTCCTTTCTCTGCTTTCGCTTCCCATCAGTGATGCTCCTCCAACGCTCCCGCCAGGTAAATCATCGACAGGAGAACGAACACGAAGGCCTGGATGAAAGCGGTGAAAATGCCGAAGACCACCATCAGCGAGGGCGCCAACATGGGCACGTACAGCCACTTGAACAGAACCCCCAGGAAGATGATGTTCATGATGACCTGATCCTCGCCGAAAATGTTCCCGAAAAGACGGACCGACAGGGACAAAGGCCGGGCCATGTGGCCGATCCCTTCGATGACGAACATCAACGGCGCGAGCCACCAGATGGGGCCCGTGAACTGCTTCAGGTAGCCGATGCCGTGACTCTTGAACCCGACGTAGTGGGTCATGAGAAACACGGTGACGGCGCAGGAGGCGGTCGTATTGATGTTGGCCGTCGGGGAAATGAACCCCGGGAACAGCCCCATCACGTTGGCCGCAAAGATGTAGAGCCCCAGCGTGGCCAGCAGCGGGAAGTAGGCCCGGCCGTGATGTCCCATCACCTCGTCGATGAAATGGAGCAGGCCGCCGAAGAAGGCCTCAAAGACATTCTGCCCGCCCGCCGGCACCAGCCGGAGGGTCCGCCTGATCAAAAGCGAGACCGCCACCAGGATGATCATCAGGACCCAGGTGTAGACCACGTGAGGCGGCAGGCCCGGAATGAAAAAATACATGAAGGGCTCTCTCATTACCGCATCCCCACCGTTTCGCCCGGTCGCACGGCCTCCCGCCCCCCGACGCCTCCAGGGCCGGCCAGCCCCGTCCAAACCAAGGCGACCACCAGGATGGAAAACCCGGCGAAGACGCCCAGGGGATGCGGTCCGGCATACCGGAAGGCGGCCGCCAACAGGACGGCCAGGGCGCCGAACTTCGTCAGATACGCGACGTGCACCCACCGGGACGGACCGCGGCCGCGGCGAAGAACCCGGCTGAAGTAGAACCGCATGAGGCGGAAATTCAGCAGGCCCAGGACGCCGCCCAGGGCCATCCCCCAGGCCGCGGCCATTCCGAAGACCGCGTACCCGAGGACCGACGCGGCGACGAGCAACGCCCACCCCCTCCGCTCCGCAGCGGTCAAAAGGCCGTCATCCCCCTTTTTCTTCGCCCGCGCCCTTGCCCCGGTCATCTCCCTTGTCCAGACGAAGCGCGATCCGAAAAAAGCTGACAAAACCCGAGACGATCCCCAGCAGGAGAAACCCGATCGTCCCCCACGGCCGGGTCCCGAGCCACCTGTCGAACCCGATCCCCAACCCGAGACCGACGCCGATGGAGACGGCAAAATTCCAGCCCACCGAGAGAAGGTCGCCAAGCTGCCGGTAGGTCCGGGTCTTCCCGCCGTCCCCGCCGACCGGTCCCGGCCCGCCCGCATCCTTCCTCGCGGGATCCGATCCGCCTCTTCGGCCGGGACTCACGGCCCTCTTCTCCCAGAGAGTCTGTTCAAAATTTCACAAGCAACGAAGATTACAAAGCGGCATACCCGATGTCAAGGTTTGATTTTCACTCCGGTGCGATTTTTCTAGGCGCGTCCCGGGCCGGCGCCCGGACGCCCCGCCCCCCGCGGGGGTCCGCCGAGGGAAGCGCCCCGCCGAAACATCCGGGCGGATCAAGGCTCCTCCCGGCCGCTCCCCAAGCCCTCCAGACTCCGAGACTCTTCGATGATTCGCGAGAAAATCCGGACCACGGCCTCCGGGGAAAGAGGGCCCGGGGTGCGGGAAGACAGGCGCGCCAGCACCTGGGCCTCCCGGTCCGGAACGCGGATCGGCCGCCCTTGGAGGCGCTTGAGCTCCCCGATCTGGAGCGCAAGGGCCACCCGTCGGTTCAGCAATTCCAAGATCTGCTCGTCCAGGCCATCGATCTGGCGCCTGATTTCATGGATCTCCATCGCAGGCGTACCTTTCGGCACAAAGCCGGTTTTGGATCAAGCCGTCAAAGCGCCTCGACCACCCATTCCCTCGCTCCCCTTGACGGGGGGTTGGGTCACAGCTATATGATAACCGGCAAGGGTTCTCCGGCGACAGGCGATTCGGGCCCTGCCACCGGTACTCAAGAAAAGACCCGTCACCTTCAGCGGTTCCCCATGAATCCTGGTCGTCGTCCCAGACAACCGTTCCTCCTGGCGATGGCCCTCCTCCTGCCCTGGCTTCTTTCGGCCGCAGGGTGCTCGGCCCGGCGGGCCCCCGAAACCCAGAGATCGGCGGGCGACCTGATCCTCCTCGGCCGGGAGAACATGAAAGAACGGAACTACGAACGGGCAAGGGAAGCCTTCAACCGCATCCTTCGAGAATACCCCGAAAGCAATCTGCGGAGCGAGGCCCTCATCAGCCTGGCCGACTCCTTCTATGCGTCCAAGGACTTCCAGGAGGCCAAGTTCCAGTACGAAAAGTTCATCCAGCTATATCCGGTCAACCCGCAAACCCCCCGGGCGCTGCTCCACCTCGCCATGAGCGATTACCGCCGGCTCAACACCATGGACAGAGACCAGGCCCTCACCCAGGAAGCCCTGAAGAACTTCCGGCGGCTCCTCCAGCAGTTTCCCCGGGACCCGCAGGTGCCCGAAGCCACCCCCAAGATACGCGAACTCGAAGCCCGGCTGGCGGAAAAGGAGCTCTACATCGGCCGATTCCACTACGCCAGCGGCAACTATCAGTCCGCCATCCCCCGCTTCCTGGGGCTTTTGAAGGAGTTCCCCAAGACCCCTTCGGCGGACGACGCCCTGTACTATCTGGCCGACTCTTACACCCGCGAGGAGGACTATTCCCAAGCGGGTAAGGCCCTGGAACGGCTGATTCGGGACTACCCCGACAGCGGCTACCGGAAACGGGCGGAGCGGCTGCTCAGCCGCCTGCCGAAAACCGCAAGCCCCGGCCCTGGACAGCGCTGAGTCATTTGGCGGCCGGGAGGAACCATGCTAAGATTGTTTCTCTCATCCGACCTCGGGGGGTCGGCCAGTCGTCAAAAACGCCTTCATGCAACAGGACCCATACATGCCAGACGAGCCGGAAGAATTTGAATCTCTCGACGAGGAACCCCTTCCGGAGTCCGACGCTCTTCCAGAGTCTGAGCCCGAAAGCATCGGACCCGTCACCGCCGACTCCCTCTCCTCCTACCTGAAGGAGATCCGGGACATTCCCGTCCTGACCCGAGAGGAGGAGCAGGCCCTCGCCCGCCAGATGATCGAGGGAAGCAAAGAGGCCATGGACAAGCTCATCCGCAGCAACCTCAAGTACGTGGTCAGCGTGGCCAACAAGTACAAAGGCTGCGGGCTCTCCCTGCTGGACCTCATCAACGAGGGCAACATCGGCCTCATCCAGGCGGCCAAGCGGTTCGACCCGGACAAGGGGGTCAAGTTCATCACCTACGCCGTCTGGTGGATCCGCCAGTCCATCATGCACGCCCTGGCCGAACAATCGGGCACCGTCCGGCTGCCCATCAAGCAGGCCGGAAAGCTCTACAAGATCGGGGAGAAATACCAGGAGCTCAAGCAGGCCCACGGCCGGGAGCCGACGACGGACGAACTGGCCAAAGAGCTCGACCAGACCGAAGAGGAGATCGACTCCATCCTCCGGGTCTACCGGAGCCATCTCTCCCTGGACGCCCCCATCACGGAAGGCGACGACACCAGCTACCTGGACCTCCTGGAATCCAAGGACATGCCCTCGGTCGAAGAGAGCCTGGTCCGGGCGTCCCTTCATCAGATCGTGGAGGAGCTGCTGGACGAGCTCTCGCCGCGGGAGAGGCAAATCCTCCGGCTGCGGTTCGGCTTCGAGAGGGAGCCCATGAAGCTCGAGGACATCCAGAAGGAGCTGCGCCTCTCGGGCGAAAAGATCCGGAGCCGGGTCGGCGCCGTTCTCCCCAATCTCGCCCCTCAAGAGCAGGAAATCCTGAAGCTGTCGTTCGGCCTCGCCGGGGAGCCCATGACGCTCGAACAGGTGGCGGAGAAGCTGGGCATCCGGACCGAGGGGCTCCGCGGGACAGTCAGCTCCTTCCTGGAAAAGCTGCCCCCGCGGGAGAAAGAGATCGTGCGGTTGCGCTTCGGCCTGGTCGGCGGAGAGCCCATGACCCTGGAAGAGATCGGTAAGGAGATCGGACTCTCCCGGGAGCGGATCCGGCAGATCGAAAAGAAGGCCAAGCGGCGGCTGAGAGCCCGTTCCCGGGTGAAGGCCCTGCAGGATTATCTGAACTGATCCCCGGCCCGTCGGCGAACGATGACCCCACCCGCCAAAGTTGAAAACTCCGAGACCGCCGGGACGTCCCCGGCCCTCGGCCTGCTCACCCCGAACAAGATCACCTTCCTCCGCCTGCTGCTGGCCCCGATTCTGGTCATGCTCCTGCTCACGCCGGGCCTGTACAATGCGCCTATCGCCGCGCTGGTCATCGCCCTCAGCTCCCTCACCGACTGGCTCGACGGCCATCTGGCCCGGCGGTGGTCCGCCGAGACCAACCTGGGGCGCCTGCTGGACCCCGTCGCGGACAAGCTGGTCCTCGTCTCCGCCCTCATCCCCCTGGTGGCCAGCCGCCAGGTGCCCGCCTGGATCGCGGTGCTCCTCATCGGCCGGGAAGTGGCCGTGACGGGCCTGCGGGGGGTGGGGGCCAGCCAGGGACTCGTCATCAGCGCCAGCCCCCTCGGGAAATACAAAACCGCCTTGCAAATGGCGGCCCTGATCCTCCTCATCCTGGATTTCCGCTGGGGTCCTGTGAACTTCCACATCCTCGGGACCGCGGCGCTGTGGACGGCGCTGATCCTCAGCCTCGCATCCGGGTTGAGCTACTTCCGCCAGTTTTTACGTCAGATCAACACCCGCTGACCGGACTTCATCCATGAACGGGGGCCTCACTGTTTTCGCCTTCCTGCTCGGCTCCATCCCGTTCGGCTGGCTCCTCGCCAAGGCCCGCGGGGTGGACCTCCGAACCGTGGGCAGCGGGAACATCGGCGCCACCAACGTGGCCCGGTCCGTGGGGAGGCGCGAGGGCGCGCTGACCCTGGCCTGCGACGTGGGAAAGGGCCTCCTGCCCGTCCTCGCCGCCCGATGGGCGGACCTCACCCCCGGTTGGATGGCCACGGTCTGCCTGGCCGGCCTGCTGGGACACATCTACTCGCCCTGGCTCCGGTTCCGGGGGGGCAAGGGGGTGGCGACGGCCGCCGGGGCCTTTCTGGCCGCGGCTCCCCTGGCGGCCGCCCTCTCCGCCGCGGCGTTCCTGGTAATCTTCAAGCTCAGCGGGCGGGTTTCGGCGGGATCCGTCACCGGCGCGGCCCTCCTGCCCCTGTTTCTCTGGCTGCTGGGCTACGCCCCCCAGATGACGGCCGCCGGCGGGATCGCGGCGCTGCTCATCCTCCTCCGGCACAAAGAGAACCTGCAAAGGCTCCGGACGGGGACTGAGCCCAAGCTCAGCTCCCCCTAGGGCGCCTTCGCGGAAAAGGCCTGCCACCCGCGCAAGGGGCGACCCGGCGAGCCGCCCCCCGTCCGGTCCGCCTCCCACCCCAGGACATCTCGAAAGCCGCCGCCCGGACGCAGCCCAGGATCTCCGCCGGGCCGCCCTCCGACCGCCCTCAGGCGCCAGAGGAGCGGGCCTCGATCACACCCCGCAGGAAGGAGGCGTTTTCCTCCGGCGTCGCGATGTTGATGGAGATGCCGGACCCCAGCTCGAACCCGGCCGGGGTGGTGACCTGCGGGACGATCTCCACGTGCCAGAGGTAGTAGTCCTTGTTCTCCTCGGGAACGGGGGCCGTCCGGACGACATAGTTGAAGGCGGGGTTGTCCAGGCCCTCCCACAGCGCCCCCAGAACCCGGCCCAGGACGTCGGCCAGGCCGTCCAGCTCCCCGGAGGTGACAAGCCCGAAGGAGGGGCACTCCCGCCGCGGGAGGATCCAGACCTCGAAGGGCGACTTGGACGCGAAGGGACAGAAAGCGACCAGGTGCTCCGTCTCGCAGACGATCCTCCGGCCGTCCTCCATCTCCTCCTCCAGCATGTCGCGATAGACGCACCGGCCCCAGTCGTCGTAATAGCGGATGGCGACGCCGAGCTTGCTGCGCAGGAAAAAGGGGACGATGGGCGTGGCGATGATCTGCGAGTGGGGATGGAGCAGGGAGGTGCCGGCCGCCCGCCCGTGGTTCTTGAAGATGGTGACGAGCTTGACGCGCGGGTCCTCCCGCAGCTTGAGATACCGCCACCGGTAGGCCTCCAGAACCCGGCGAAGCTCCTCCCGGCGCAGAAGGGGGGTGAAGCGGTTGTGGGCGGGGTGCTCGATCACCACGTCGTGATAGCCCGCGCCGGGCAGGCTGCGAAAGAACTCCCCCCGGCCGCGGCCGTCCTCCCGCCGGGTGGAATCGAGGGCCGGGAACTTGTTGGGAACGATCCGGACCCGCCAGGGTTGACCCTCCCCCCGGCCAGCGGCGGCCGGGTCCCGGTAAATCTCGGGGGGCGTCATGGGCTCGTTTCCGACGCAGAAAGGACACTCCGCGTCCCATTCGGGAACCCCCTCCCTCTCCGCCCGCTCCCGGGGATAAGCGCCCGGCCGCGCCGCGCGCTCCCCGGCGATGATGACCCACTCCTTCGTCGCTGGATTCAACCGGAATTCCGACAAGAAGACCCCTCCCTTCCGGCGCGGGACCTCAGCGCCCGCGGACCTCGCGGTAGAGCCGCCGATACTTTTCCGCCGGGGCCTCCCACCCGAAATCCGCCGCCATCCCATTTCTCACGACGGTCGTCCACACGGCCGGCTCGGCAAAACAGCCCAGGGCCTCCCGAACGGACCGGAGCAGGGCCTCAGGGGAATACTCCGAAAACTTGAAGCCGTTCCCCCGGCCGGTCGAGCGGTCAAAGGACTCGATGGTGTCGTCCAGGCCCCCGGTGGCCCGAACAACGGGAACCGCGCCGTAGCGGAGGCTGTAGATCTGGCTCAGCCCGCAGGGCTCGTACCGGGAGGGCATCAGGAACATGTCGGCCCCGGCCTCGATCCGGTGGGCGAGGGCGTTGTCGAACTTGAGGAAGACGGCCGCCCTTTCGGGAAACCGCCGGCTCACGCGCAGGAGCGCCTCCTCATAGCGCCGCTCGCCCGATCCCAGCACGACGAGACACAGGCCCATGCTCATCAGCCGGTGGATGGCACCCGCCAGCAGGTCGATCCCCTTCTGGTGGCTGAGCCGCGTCACCATGCCCAAAACCGGCGATCCCGTGTCCGCAAGGCCGCACTCGGCCAGCAGGGCAGCCCGGTCCTCCCGCTTCCGCTCCAGGCGCTCGGCGTCATACGGGGCGCAGAGATAGGGATCGCGCCGGGGGTCCCATTCCCCGTAGTCCACGCCGTTGAGGATGCCCCGCAGCCTGCCGGAGACGCGGCGGAGCAGGCCGTCCAGCCCGCACCCGAACTCCTCCGTCTGGATCTCCCGGCTGTACCGCTCGCTCACGGTCGTGACGGCGTCCGAGAAGAGGATGCCGGCCTTCAGAAAATTGACCTGCCCGTAAAACTCCAGACCGTCCATGTGATACACCCCGGGGGGAAGCTCGGTCAGCGCGAAGGCCTCTTGGGGGAACAGCCCCTGATGGGCCAGGTTGTGGATGGTGCAGACCGAGCGCGCGCCGCCGAGCACCGGGTCGCCCGCGTAGCGGTGTCTCAGATACGCCGGCGCGAGGGAAGTCTGCCAGTCGTGGACGTGGACGACGTCGGGCTTCCATCCCACCAGGCGGCAGACCTCCAGGGCCGCCAGGGAGAAGGCGGAAAAGCGGGCCGCGTTGTCGGGGAAATCCCCCTCGGAGGTCCCATACAGCCCGTCCCGGTCGAAGTACTCGCCCTGGGCGACGAAATAGACCGTCAGGCCCTCGGGCGCGGTCCACCGGAAAACGCCGACCGTGACCTCCCGGCGCTCGAACGGCAGGCGCAAGGCGGCCTCCACCCGCTCCAGGTCGAAACGCCCTCCCATGAACCGGGGATAGAGGGGGATCACAACCCGCACTTCCTCTCCCAAGGCCCGGAGGTGTCGGGGCAGAGCCCCCACCACGTCGCCGAGCCCCCCCGTCTTGGCGAAAGGGACCATCTCCGACGCCATCATTAGGATGTTCAACGCTGCTCTCTCCACCTTGACCTGGGGGAAAAGCCGCCCCCCCCGGCGCCTCCTCCCCCAGGCCCTTCCTTCGGCGCCCGAAGGCGGCAGTGGCGTCCGCCCCCCTCCCGAGGATATTCTGGTCCTAAAGACGCGCGCCGATCCAGGGATTTCCGCGCGCCCAAAACCTCTTCTCATGCGGGGGGGACGCAGGGTGGGCCGAAAACGAATCCTGATCCTCGGGGCCGCCGGGCGGGACTTTCACAACTTCAACGTCGTGTACCGGGACGACCCTTCCCGAGAGGTCGTGGCGTTCACCGCGACCCAGATCCCGGAGACCGCCGGGCGCCGGTATCCCCCTCTCCTCTCGGGTCCTCATCACCCGGAGGGAATCCCCATCGTCGGCGAGGAGGAGATGGAAGGCCTGATCGCCCGGGAGAGGATCGACGAGGTCGTCTTCTCCTACAGCGACGTCTCCTTCGAGCACGTCATGACCGTCGCCAGCCGGGCCCTCTCCGCGGGCGCGGATTTCACCCTCCTGGGCCCCGAGCGCACGATGCTCCGCGTCCCCGTCCCCTCGGTGGCCGTCTGCGCCGTCCGCACCGGCTGCGGGAAAAGCCAGACGACGCGCCGGGTGTGCGAGGTCCTGACCGATCTCGGCCGCCGTCCGGTCGTCGTCCGCCACCCCATGCCCTACGGAGACCTGGCGTCCATGGCCGTCCAGCGGTTCCGCACGGCCGAGGACCTGGACGCGGCGGGCTGCACCATCGAGGAGCGGGAGGAGTACGAGCCCCACCTCGAGGCCGGCCGCACGGTGTTCGCGGGCGTGGACTACGCCGCCATCTTCCGGGAGGCCCACCTGCACGGGGACCTCATCGTCTGGGACGGAGGGAACAATGACTTCCCCTTCCTTTCGCCCGACCTCTGGATCACGCTCCTCGACCCCCACCGCCCAGGCGACGAGAGCCGCTACCACCCGGGCCTGGTGAACCTGATCAAGGCCGACGCACTCATCATCAACAAGGTCGATTCGGCCCCCCCGGCCGACGTGGAGCGGGTGCGGGAGGCGGCCCGGAGGTGGAACGGCCGGGCGGTGATCCTGGAGGCGGCCTCGCCGGTGATCGCCGCCGAGCCCGACCTCATCCGGGGAAAACGCGTGCTGGTGGTCGAAGACGGCCCCACTTTGACCCACGGAGACATGGCCTTCGGCGCGGGATACCTGGCGGCGGAACGGTGCGGCGCGGCCGAGGTGGTGGACCCCCGGCCGTACGCGGCGGGATCGATCCGGGAGACCCTGGAGCGGTACCCGCGTCTGCGCAGCGTCGTGCCCGCCATGGGATACAGCGCCGAGCAGGTGAAGGAACTGGAGCGGACGATTGAAGCCGCGCCCTGCGACGCCGTCGTGGCCGGAACTCCGGTGGACCTCCGCCGCGTCCTCCGCCTGACGAAGCCGGTCGTCCGGGTACACTACGAGCTCCAAGAGATCGGCCGGCCCACGCTCCGGGAGGTCCTGGCGCCCTTCGCCCCCTGAGCGGCGCCGCGGCTTGCGGGCCGATTCGATCTAGCGCGCGAGCCGGCGCTCCAAGTCCCTCGGCTGGTAGACCCGCCTCTGGGCCTCGAAGAGCTCCTCGACGGAGACCTGGCGGCGCGGACCCGGCCCGAAGGCGAGCCAGGCCAAGAGAAACAGGACGGCCGCGAGGATGACGTAGCGCCAGACCGCCCGCAGGGCCACCCTTTCTAGCCTCCGGTCCAGCATCAGGCGGACCGCGCCGTAGAAGTGCACGCCCAGGATCAGGACCGCCAGCGCGCCGACGCCGACCCCGCGCAGGTAATCACCCCGCAGGTGGGAAACGACCTCCCGCAGATCCTTTTCGACGTAGACCACCCAGCCTCCGCCGAAAAGACCGAGCCCGAGCTCTCGCGACATCGGGACGGGCGCAACGGCGGAGAGAAGGCCCTCCCGATCCCGCCGGGCCGCGAGAAAGGAGAGCCCGGTAGGGCTTTCTCCTGGATCGGTCCACCCGGAGGGTCCGGCGATCACGGAGGCCCCGTCCGCAGTCAGGAGATAGGCGCGGCCAGTCCCGCCCATCCGGACCTGCCCGATCCGCCGGAAGAGGCCGGCCAAGCTGACGTCCGCCCGGATCACGCCGATTACACGGTCCGCCTCGTCCAGGATGGGCGAGACCGTCGCGATGGCGTCGGCCCCCGCGATATCGGGGGGCGCCGCTTCCCCCGCGTACCCGCCTCTCCCGCCCGGACGCCGGTGATAGGCCCTTTGCCACCACCCCTCGTCCCCCCGATAGAAGGCGGCGGGGCGGCTGGTGGCGGCGACCACCGCTCCATGGCGGTCCGTGACGAAGACCTCGACCGACCGCCCTTTCCGCTCCTCGCGCCACTTGCGAAGCCAGACGCTGAGGGGGTTTTCGAGGATCTCCAGGACGATGGAGGAGCGGCCGGGCGCCGCCAGGAATTCATCGTTCTTCCACCTCAGGGAAGGGGCGATGGCGGACGGGCTTTGAGCCTCGTAGCCGCGGTTTTTCTCGGCGACGAACTCCCGGACGCGGGGCGCGCGGGCGAGAAGGGGGATTTTTCTCAGGTCTTCCGTCAGGAGGACCTCGGCCTCGCTCGCCAAGGCGGCGGCGACCTGCTGGAGCTCTCCCCGGACCGCATCGGCCACCGCCCGCCGGGACACCCACTGGGTGTAAGAGAGAACCGTCCCCAACAGCAAACCGCTGCAGATCAAAAACAGGAGGGAAGTCCGCCGGGCGACGTCCCGGGAGTGCAATCTGGTGTGAGGGGGATCGGATTGGGGACAGTCGCGGGAGATCCAGTGGAAATCATGGGCGTTGCGCGACGCCTGTCCCTCGTGCCGCATCTCTCGCATCCTCCCGGACGGGGGGGCCGGACAGGGGAAAGACCCTTCTTTTCACCTTCCATGCCGACAAGACCTTCCCCCGGAGATGGCAGGGGCCGGGGGGGCTCCATTTCCCGCCCGGCCTCTCGACGCCGCCTCACAAGAGGGAGGTCACAGACCTCAAGCGGCCCTTCCGTCAGACCTTGGCCTCAGACCCTGGACTTGGGTCCCCCGAAGCGCCTCCCGGCCCCCGCGCCCTCACTCCTTTTTCGCCCGGACGACCAGGACGGGCACGGGGCTGTTCCGGACAACCTTCTCGGCCACGCTCCCCAAAAGCCACCGTCCGACGCCGGTGCGGCCGTGGGTGGTCATGGCGATGAGGTCGAACTTCCAATGTTCCGTGTGATCGAGGATCTCCTCGGCCGGATGGCCATACCGGACGTGAGATTCCACCTTCAGCCCCTTTCCGCGGAGCCCCTCTTCCACCCGGCTCAGGTATTCCTCCGCCTCTTTGACCACCTGGACCTGCGCCTCGGTCGGGTCCACGCCGGGAAGCGTGTGGGCCAGCGCCACCCGGAGCAGATGGACCTCACTGCCCTGACTGTTGAGGGCCTCGACGTGAGGCAGGATCTGCTCGGCGGTTTTCGAACCGTCCAGCGTAACGAGGATCTTTTTGTACATCTTCCGCTCCCTCCATCTTCGCGCCGCCGAGGTCCGAGGCCGAAGGCGTCCCCGCCGAACCCGATGGGCGCGGGACTTTAGGGTTTCTCAAACGCAAAGGCCTCTTTTCGGACCGTCCACACCGGCTTTCGGGCGAGGCGGACCACCGCCTCGGCCACGCTTCCCAAAAAGGTGTGCTTAATCCCCGTCCGCCCGTGCGTGGCCATCACGATCAGGTCCGCCCTCTCCTCGTCGGCGGCGCGGACGATCTGCAAGGAAGGAACGCCAGCCGAAACCAGGATTCGGACTTCCAGGCCGTCCAGCACCTCCTGCGGCACGTTCTCCTCCAAAAAGGTCCGCGCCTCCCGCCCGACGTCCTCGACGACCTGCTCCCAGGGGTAGCCCGGAGCCCACACCATGGCCTCGGCCTGGTTCGTGGGCACGACGTTCAGCACCACCAGCTCGGCGCCGAAACGCCGGGCCAGCTCGGCCGCCTGCAGCACGCCCAGGGCGCTGTACTCCGAAAAGTCGACGGGCGCCAGTATCCGAAATCGATCGCCGCCCATGAGTCGTCCTCCTATCGGTGACGTTCGAGACGGGTCAGGGCATCTCGAACTTGTGATCCGCGGGCCGGATGGTGATCACCGGGCAGTCGGCCATGCGGACCACCTTCTCCGCCACGCTTCCCATGAGGATGTGACTCAGCCCGGTGCGTCCGTGAGTCGCCATGACGATCAGGTCGCACCCCTCTTCCCTCGCCTTGCGGATGATCTCCACAAAGGGAACCCCGCTGGACGCGGCGCCCCGGACCCTCAGGCCGTTCTCCTCGCCGAGCGCCTTGTGAAACTGATCGACCGCCTCTTTTTCCGCGTCCCGGTAGATCTCATCCACATAGCTGGAGGGCGGAGGCAGGGACTCCCTGGCCTCCATCTCCTTGGGCGTCAGGACGTGATAGACGACCACCTCCGCGCCGAACTTTCGGGCCAAGAAGGCCGCGTACCGGAGGCCCTCCTCGGAGTAAGGGGAAAAGTCGGTTGGCGCCAAGATCCGCCTGAATTCTTTCATCGTCCCATCTCCTCTCTCGTGGTGGATTTCCGCCGCCGCCCGCGCGCCCCGAAGGTCCGGCTCACCGGACCACGGTGACCGGGCAGTGAGCCAGAGAGACGACCTCCCGGGCCACGCTTCCCAGAAGCATGCGTTTGATCCCGGAGAGCCCGCGGGAGCCCACCACGATGTGAAAGCAGCCCTCCTCCTCCGCCACGGACACGATCACCCGGGCGGGACCGCCGACCAGCACCCGGTAGTCGGCCTCCATCCCCTCCAGGATCCTCCGGGCCTGCTCCAGCGCCTCCTGGGCCTGGGGGTTCTTGTCGCTGTAAAACGTGGCCGGGTTGATGGCGCCGACCGCCGCCGCCTCCAAGCCGCCGTAAAAGAAAGGCGTGTTGTCGATCACGAACAGCACGACGGGTTTCGCCCCGGTCAGCCGGGCGTAGTCCCGGGCATACACGAGAGCCCTTTGCGAAACCTCGGAACCGTCGGTGGCGACCAGCAGCTTTTTGCTCATGTGCCCCTTCTCTCCTCCCTTCGAGGACCACACCTTTCCACTTCTCCTAGCCGCGGACGGCCAGGCTCTCCCGCTCGGAGAGCGAACGGAACCCCTCCGGGTCGGCGAGAGAAATCCGCCGGCGCCCCAGCCTCAAGTGTCCCTCCCGCTGAAGCTGGGCGAGGGTCCGGATGGTGGTCTCCGGGGTCGCGCCGAGCATCTCGGCCAGATCGGCCCGGGCGAGAGGGATCCCGAGGACCCAATGCCCGTTCTCCCGCCGACCGTACCGGTCGAAAAGCCTCACCAGGAGATTCAGCGCCCGAAGCCGGACCGGCTGGTGGGCGAGCTCGGCGTTGTGCGCCCAGGCCTTCCTCAAAAGGACGCTCAGTTTTTCCATCATTTCGAGGAGCAACCCGGGCTCTTGCTGAAAAACCTCGGCCATGGCGGGCCGATGGATGGAATTGACGACCGCCGCCTGTACGGCTTCCGCCGTGACCGACTGAACGGCCCCGCTGGAAAAGGAGAGTTCTCCGAACCAGCCGCAAGGGCCCACGATGTTCACGATGCTCTGTTTTCCTCCCGGCGTTTCGCGGACGAGCTTCACCGTCCCTCCGCACAGGAAATAGAAATCTTCCAAAGGATCGCCCTGGTAAAAGATGATCTCGCCGCCTCGGTAACAGCGCATCGCGAAGGAGCGACTCAACTCGGTGAGGGCCTTGTCGGACAGCTTCCCGAAAGGTCCGCTTTCTCGATAGACGCAAACGGCACAGTTATTCATCTCTTCTTCCTCCTCTGCGCTTTTCGCAGAAGTCATTCACTCAGATCTATGCGCAATAACAATGCCTTTTTCCTCGGCGGTCGGAACGGGAGCGCCGAAGGGCCAGCCATTCTGTAATGATTTGATATTGAAGTAGTTATACACAGAAAAGCGTCGCGCAAGAGCCGGCCGGCGGCGGGCTGCGGTCAACCGGCGGCCACAGAAAGGAGGAAAGGGTGTGGCAAAGATGTCAATTTGTGGCGGTTTTGCCCTTCTCAGGCCGATTGAGGCTCAGTCCAGGAGGATTCGGTACGCCTCGATCTTCCTGTAGAGCGTCCGGCGGTCAATCCCAAGGATCCGCGCGGCTTCCGAGATCTGCCCCCCCGTGTGCTTCAACACCCGGGTGATGTGCGCCTTTTCCACCTGCCGGATCGAAGCCGTCACCGGGAGGGCCCCCGGGGTCTCCGCCGGGCGATCCCCCTCCAGAAGGGCCTTCGGCAGGTCTTCCACCCCGATCTCCCCTTGGGCCCCCAGGGTGATGGCCCGCTCGATGACGTTTTCCAGCTCCCGCACGTTTCCCGGCCAGGGGTACCGGGAGAGAACCCGCATGGCCTCCTTGGAGATCCCTGCCACCGCCGCCCGCCCTCGCGCCGCGAACTTGGCCAGGAAGTGCTGCGCCAGAAGGGGGATGTCCTCCGGGCGGTCTTGCAGCGCGGGGAGGTGGATGGGGATCACGTTGAGCCGGTAGTAGAAGTCGTCCCGGAACCGCCCTTCCCGCACGGCCTCCTCCAGGTCCTGGTTGGTGGCGGCGATGAGCCGGATGTCCACCGGGATGCTCTCGTTGCCCCCGACCCGCCGGATCTCGTGCTCCTGCAACACGCGCAGGAGCTTCACCTGCATGGCGGGGCTGGTCTCGGCGATCTCGTCCAGGAACACCGTCCCCCCCTGGGCCTCCTCGAAGATCCCTTTCTTGTTGGCGACGGCGCCGGTGAACGCCCCCTTGACGTGGCCGAAGAGCTCGCTCTCCAGGAGGGTCTCGACGATGGCGCTGCAGTTCACGGCCACGAAGGGAAAACGGCGGCGGAGGCTGTTGTAGTGGATGGCCTTGGCGACGAGCTCCTTGCCGGTCCCGCTTTTCCCGGTGATGAGGACCGTGCTGTTGGAGCCGGCCACGCGCTGGATGAGGCCGAAGACCTCCTGCATGGCCTTGCTTTTGCCGAGGATGTTGGAGAACTCGAACTTCTGGTGGACCTCGCGGCGGAGATCGGCCAGCTCCCGCCGGGTCCTGCCCTCCTGCAGGGCCCGCTGAACGAAGATGCGGACCTCATCCAGCTTGAACGGCTTGCAGATGTAGTGGAAGGCCCCTTTGTGCATGGCCTGCACGGCCGACTCCACGGTCCCGAAGGCGGTGATGATGATCACCCCCACCTCGGGCATCCTCGCCTTGATCGCCTCCAGCAACTCCATCCCGGACATGCCGGGCATCGTCAGGTCCGTCAGGACCAGGTCGTAGGCCTCGCTCTCTTGCTCGGCCAGGGCCTCCTCCCCGGAGGCCACCGCCCGGACCTGATAGCCCTCCTCGTGGAGCAGCCGGGTCAGAAGCCGGCGCACCCGCTCGTCATCGTCCACCACCAACAGCCTGGCGCTCTCCGTCACCTATCCGTCCCCTCCTCCATGGCGGGCAACTCGATGGCGAACGTCGTCCCCCGGCCGACGCGGCTCTTGACCGAGATGGTCCCCTGATGATCCGTCACGATGCGGCGGCTGATGGCGAGGCCGAGGCCGGTCCCCTCGCCCGGGAGGCGGGTGGTGAAAAAGGGGTCGAAGACCCGCCCCAGGTTCTCTTCCGGGATCCCCACCCCCGTGTCGCTGATCTCGATGCCGACTTTCCGCCGCCTCTTCCGGCCCACGTCCTGGGTGGCGAAAGAGCGGATCTGAAGCTGGCCCCCCTCCGGCATGGCGTGACGGGCGTTCAGGATGAGATTCATGACCACCTGCTCCAACTGGTTGGGGTCCGCCAGGACCGCGGGCAGCCCCACCTGGAGGTCCAGCTTGAGCTCGATGTGGACCTTGGTGATCAGCTTGCGCACCAGGAGCAAGACGTTGCGCAGGGTCTCGTTCACGTCGACCGGCCTGGCTTCCAGCCGGGCCGGCCGGCTGAAATCCAAGAGCCGGCGGAGGAGGGAGGCCACCGCCTCGCATTCCTTCGCAATGCCCTGGACGTCCTCTCTCCTGGGGTCGCCGGGGTCCAGGCTCCTCAGGAGGAACTCGGCGTTGCCGGAGATGACGCTCAGGGGCCCTCCGATCTCATGGGCGAGGCCCGCCGCCAGCTCGCCGATGGCCGAAAACTTCGCCGATTGCTGGAGCTGCTCCCGCAGCCAGTTCTCCTCCGTGACGTCCCGGAGGATGGAGGAGTAGCCGATGAGCTCTCCGGCCTCGTTCCGAAGGGGCGTCCGGGAGAGGACCACCTGGATCTCCTGCCCGTCCTTCCTTCGCCGCCGGGTCGCGTAATTGCGGACCTGCCCCTCCTCCCGGACCATCCTCTCCAGGCGCTCCACCTCCCCTTCCTCCAGCAGGTCAGGGGGGACAAGGACCCGGAAGTGCCGCCCCAGGACCTCCGCCGCCGGGTAACCGAAGGCCGCCTCGGCGCCCGAGTTCCACGAAAGGATGCGCCCTTCCCGGTCCAGGGCCAGGATCGCGTCCACCGAGGTCTCCACGATGGCGGCCTTCAGGCGGTGTTCGCTCTGCGCGGCGGACCGAAGCGCCCTCTCCCTCGTGAGGTCCCGCAGGCTTCCCGCGTACATGCGCCGCTCGTCCAGACGGATCTCCGCGAGGACCAGAGCGAGGGGGAAAGTCGAGCCGTCCTTCCGCCGCCCCGCCACTTCCCGCCCGACGCCGAGGACCTCGGCCTCGCCCGTCCGCAGATAGCTCCGGATGGAGTCGTCGCGCCCCTCCTGGTGAGGCTCGGCCATAAGAAGGGAGAAGTTTTGTCCGATGACCTCTTCGGGCGGGTAGCCGAACATCCGCTCGGCGGCGCGATTGAAGGTCTCGATGATCCCGCGCTCGTCGACAGTGACGAAGCCGTCCACCATGTTGTCCATGACGACGCGGATCCGGGTCTCCCTTTCCTGGAGCGCGCTCCGCAAGCGCTCCTCCTGCGGGAAGCCGATTCCGATCCGCGCGATCCCCGCCACCTTCCCGGAGTCGTCGCGGATGGGAGTGTCCACCCAGGCCAAAGGACGCCTGCCGCCCTTGCAGAGGACCCCGCTCTCGCTCGGCCCCGCGGATTCGCCCCGTGCGATCGCCTGGAAGACCTCCCGGACCCGATGCCGCTCCTCGGGCGGGACGAACTCTTCCACCCAGCTTTTCCCCGCCACCTCCTCCTCGGACCCACCGAGAAACCTCTCCCCGAAGCCGTTCAGGTGTGTGACGTTCCCCTCGAGGTCCAGGAACACCACGACGCAACTGGCCGTCTCCAGGACGCCCCGGGCGATTTTCCCCAGCTCCGCCCCCTTCAACCTTTTCCGGCTGTCCGTCACGGCAATCCCCGGAAACCCGCCTCGCGGGGGGAAACCAACCTCCGATGGCGGCAAAGACATTCGCCACCCGGCGGACGCAATCCCTCAAAATTGTCTCACATTTCCGCCACAGACCCTATCCCCAGCCGCCAAACGCCTGGGAGAACGGCCGACGTTCAACCCTCCAAGATCGCGGGAGATCCCTTCAACCAGTTCAATCGGGGCGCTTTTCATGCGCGGAAAAAATGGAAATGACTCCGGCCAGGGGACAATATTGGTAAGAGGATGGAACAGGCAGTCGGTCGGGTCCATCTATTGACAGGGTCTTGCGGTTTCATTACGCTGATACTGCAAAAGCCGCGATACAGAACCACCGCGACGAGCGGGAATAGCTCAGAGGTAGAGCATCGCCTTGCCAAGGCGAGGGTCGCGGGTTCAAATCCCGTTTCCCGCTCCAGAAGACAGCCGGCTCCCGGGTCCCCGAAGGTCGCCGGAGCCGGGGCACTCAATTTCCGGAGGGCGCAAGGAGAAGGGTTGCGCCGTCTCCGCCGTTGCGGGCGGCATAGCCAAGCGGTAAGGCAGAGGCCTGCAAAGCCTTGATCCCCGGTTCGAATCCGGGTGCCGCCTCCACCGCAAGCCAAGGCCGGGGGATGGGGATGGGTTCCTCGGCCCTTTTTTTGTTCCCCTCCCTCCCGCCCAACGGACAGCGCGACTCAGGATCATGGCGCTCTACCTGACGGAAGCCGACGTCGAGAGGCTCCTGGACATGCCGGCCGCCATCGAGGCCGTCGAGGAGGCGTTCCGGCTGCTCGGGGAGAAAAGGGCGCAAAACCAGCCGCGCCGCCGAATTATGGCGGGAGACTCCGTCCTGCACTTCATGGCGGCCGGCGCGCCGGACCTGGGAAGCGTCGGCCGCGGGGCGACGGGCGTCAAGGTGTACACCTCCTCCAAGGGCGGCGTCCGCTTCACGGTGATGCTCTACGACAACGACGGAACGCCCCTGGCCGTCCTCCAGGCGGGCCGCCTCGGCCAGATGCGCACGGGGGCCGCGAGCGGCGTGGCCACCCGTCATCTCGCGCGGCCGGACTGCCGGGAGGTCGGCATCATCGGGACCGGCTGGCAGGCCCGCGGGCAGCTTCTGGCCGTCCGGGAGGTCCGGCCCATCGAGCGGGTCCGCGCCTTCGGCCGCAACCCGGAGCGCTGCAAGGCGTTCTGCCAGGAGATGGAGAGCGCCCTCGGCGTCCCCGTCGAGGCGGCCCCCTCCGCGGAGGCGTGCGTGCGGGACGCCGACATCGTCATCACCGCCACCAAGGCGAAGGACCCCGTCCTCTTCGGCGGCTGGCTGAGGCCCGGCGTGCACGTCAACGCCATCGGCTCCAACTGGGAGAACCGGCGGGAGCTGGACACCCCGGCCGTCGCGGCCTGCCACCGGATCGCGGTGGACTCCCTGGAGGTGGCGCGGCGGGAAGCGGGCGACTTGCTTCTCCCGGCGGCCGAAGGCGCCCTCTCCTGGGAGCGGGTGGAGGAGCTGGGGGACATCGTCGCGGGCAAGCGGCCGGGCAGAGAGTCCGACGCGCAGATCACCCTTTTCTGCTCCCAGGGGCTCGCCCTGGAAGACGTGGCGGTGGCCCGGCGGGTCCACGAGCGCGCCAGAGCCGAAGGCGCAGGCACCCCCTTCGAGCCCTGATTCCCCTCTCGGGCGGAAACCCCTCTGGAACCGATGCACGTCATCCTCTTCGACATCGACGGCACGCTGATCGACTCCGGCGGCGCCGGGCGGCGGGCGCTGAGCCTCGCCTTCCAGAAGGCCCACGCCTGGGAGAACGCCCTGGACGGGATCACCCTGCACGGGAGGACCGACCCCGCCATCGTCGAAACGGTCTATCTGAAATGGCGGGGACGTCCCCCCACGCCCGCGGAGACGGCGCGGCTGTTCGGGCTGTACCTGAAGGTGCTTCCCCAGGTCCTGGAGAAGGCCGGCGGCTTCCGCGTCCTGCCCGGCGTGGGGCGGCTTCTGGCCCGCCTCTCGGCCCGGGGGGACACTGTGACCGGCCTCGCCACGGGGAACATCGAGCGGGGGGCCCGCCTGAAGCTGCGCCGGGCCCGTCTCAACAGGCGATTCCCATTCGGGGGGTTCGGGTCGGACGCCAAGGTCCGGGCCGACATCGTCCGCGTGGCCGCGGAGCGGGCCGCGGCGTTCCTGCCCGAAGGGACGCGGCCGACGGCCTGGCTGGTGGGGGACACCGTCCTCGACGTGGAGGCGGGAAAGGCGGCCGGGGTCCGCACCGTGGCGGTCGCCACCGGCGGGGCGAGCGCCGACGCGCTGCGCGCGGCCGGTCCGGACTTCCTCCTCCGCGACCTCGGCGACTGCGGCGCCTTTCTCTCCCTGCTGGATTCCGCGCGCACAGGGGCGGAGCCGGCGATGCGGCCCTGAGGCGCTCTCCCCGGTCCGCCCGTCACCAGATCCCGGAGAAGACCCATGACCGAAAACCCCCGCATCCACCTTCCCCGCCTCCGGAAAGACCTGGAGGACCTGGCCCGGATCGGACGCACGGCCCACGGGGGCGTCTCCCGGCCGGCTCTCTCCCCCGCCGACGCCCAGGGAAGGAAGTGGCTCCTTCGCAGGCTCGAGGCGGCGGGCCTGAGGGCGCGCGTGGACGGCGCCGGGAACATCTCCGGGCGCCTGGAGACCCCGGGGTCATCCGCTCCGGCCGTCCTGGCCGGCTCCCACATCGACTCGGTCCCCAACGGAGGCCGGTTCGACGGCGCCCTCGGCGTCCTGGCCGCCCTCGAGGCCGTCCGGACGATCCGGGAATCCGGCGTCCGGACTCGCCATCCCCTGGAGGTCATCGCCTTCACGGACGAGGAGGGCCGGTTCGGCGGGTTCTTCGGGAGCAAGGCATTCACCGGGAAGATGACTCGGGGGGAGATCGAGGCGAGCCGGGACCCCCAGGGGGTCCGCCTCCCCGACGCCCTGAAGGCCGCGGGCCTCACCCCGGCGGGGGCGCTCCGGGCCGGGCGGGACCTCAAGGATTACCTGGCCTATCTGGAGCTGCACGTGGAGCAGGGTCCGGTCCTGGAGACCGCGGGGGCGCAGATCGGCGTCGTGACCGGGATCGTGGGCCTCTGGAAGTTCGAGGTCACCTTCCACGGCCGCCCCGACCACGCCGGGACGACGCCCTTCCCCCTGCGGAAGGACGCCTTCCTCGGCGCCGCCGAGTTCGCCGCGGGCCTGCGGGACCTCATCCGAAGGAGCGGGACGCCCATCAGCGTCGCCACCATCGGCTACTGCGCGCTCTCGCCGGGGGCGGCGAACATCGTCCCCGAGAAGGCCCGCTTCACGCTGGACATGCGGGACCTCTCCCCGGCGGCCCTCGCGCGGATGCGCAAGGCGGTCCGGGCCTCCCTGCGGGAGATCGCCCGAAGGCACGGGCTCCAGGCGACGCTGGAGCAGACCTTCGCCGCCCGGGCCGTGAAGCTCTCGCCGAAGGTCCGCTCGGCGTTGAGAAGGGCCTCGGAGCGGGTCGGCGCCCGGTGGCGGGAAATGCACAGCGGAGCGGGCCATGACGCCCAGATCCTCGCCGGGGCGATGCCGGCGGGTCTTTTCTTCGTCCCGAGCGTCGGGGGGCGCAGCCACTGCCCCGATGAGCTGACCCGCTGGCGGGACGTGGAGACGGGCGCCAACGTCATGCTCCACGCCCTCCTCGATTTGGCCGCCGCAAGGGGCTGATTCCGCAATCTCCCGGAAAGAGACGGCGAGGGCGCGACGGCGCGTTTTCCTGGACGCACGCAGGACCTGTGCCGATTCGGGGGCTCAAAATACGGTTGACACCTCGGCCGGACGGGTCTCAAATGGATTCAAAGGCACAGGTGGCCGGGAATGGTTCATTCCCAGTTTGAGATGAGAAATTCCGGGTCAATTGTGTTCACGTTCAGTTCTCTCCGTTGCTGGGCCAGGCCGATCGACATCGCCCGTTCAGTTTGTGGGGCGACGATCCAAAAAGGAACGGGCCGGGGGAAGACGGCTCCGGGAAAGGTCTTCCGGGAAGGCGCACCTTTATCCGATGAAACGTCAGAGGGGGGAGAAACCATGCGACGGAAGGGTTCGTATTGGCTGTCAGTTCTGCTGGCCGGCCTGATCGGTGCGGGAGTCCTTGGGGGAGCGAAGCCCGCGGCGGCGGAACAGTTCAAGTTCATGGCGGACTGGGTGGTTTACTCCAAGCACCTGGGTTTCCTGGTCGCCAAGGAGAAGGGCTGGTATCGGGAGAAGGGCCTGGACGTGACCATCGTCCGCGGGTACGGCTCCGGGAACACGGCGACGGCCATCGCGTCGGGGGCCGCCTTGATCGGTTTCACCGATCCGGCGAACGTCGTCCTCAGCCGGGACAAGGGGCTGAGTCTCAGGTTTCTGGCCTCCGTCCATGACCGGGGATTCCACACGAACCTGGCGCTCAAGAGCTCGGGGATCCGGACGGCCAAGGACCTGGAGGGGAAAAGCCTGGGCGTCACCTTCGGAGACGCCATCCACACGACCTTTGAGATCTTCTCCAACGCGGCCGGCTTGAAGAAATGGAAGTGGGTCAACATGGCGCCCACGGCCAAAAACCCGAGCCTCCTCGCCAAGAAGGTGGACGCCATCATCACCTTCGTGACGGTGGTCCCCCAGCTCCAGATGCAGGCGGCGAAATCGGGCGACTCCATTGTCTCGATTCCGTGGAGCGACTACGGCGTGCGGCTGAGTTCGGACGGAATCACGACGACGGACTCGGTCATCGCCCAAAAACCGAAGGTCGCGGACGACTTCGTCAAGCAATCTCTGCGCGGTCTGGCCTACGCCATCGAGAATCCCCAGGAAGGGCTCGACATCCTCGCCAAGGTCATGCCCGACGCCGACCGGAAGCTGAACGAAAGGACCTGGGAGATCACCCTGGACCACACGCTGACTCCGGACGTGAAGAAGAACGGCCTGGGCTATATCAATCCCGACAACATGAAGTATCATCGGGACGTCGTCACGAAGGCGTACGGCCTGAAGAAGTCGATCCCGGTGGAGGACCTTTATACGGACCGGTTCCTCCCTTCACCCCCGTTGAAGCCGACGCCAAAACCCCTGTCGTAACCCCAAAGGAGGAAGAGGAATGAAAGACGTTCATTCCCTGGCCGAATGGGTGGACCCCAAGACCGCCGCCCTGGTCGTCATCGACGTCCAGAACGATTTCTGCCACCCCGAGGGGGCGTTCGCCAAGAACGGGCTGGGCGTGTCGCTCGCGCAGGAGATGCTGCCGGCGCTGCGCCGGCTGATGGAGGAGGCCCGCGCCGCGGGCGTCCCCGTCATCCTTTTCCGCGTGGCCCGCGCGCCGGAGACCGCCTGGCCCGCCCAGAAGCGGATCGACCAGTTCAACCACGGTCCCCGGCACACGCCGGTGGTGGTGGAGGGGACGTGGGGCGCGGAGTTCTGCGAAGGGTTCGAGGCCAAGCCGGGGGACATCGTCATCACCAAGAACCGGTACGACGCCTTTCACGGGACGAACCTCGACCTCATCCTGCGCAACCTCGGCGTTGAGACGCTCATCATGACGGGGGTGGCGACCAACGTCTGCGTCGAGAGCACGGCGCGCACCGGCTTCATGCTCGACTACAACATCGTGATGGTGGACGACGCCTGCGCCACGACGACCCGCGAGCACCACGAGGGGACGCTCGCCAGCATCGGCGGCTGGTTCGGCCGCGTGGTCAAGACCGATGAGGTCATCGCCGCCTGGACCCGGAAGGCGGTGACGGCGAACCGGTAGGCGGCCCGGCTTTCCTCGATCCGACCGGGCTTCTTCCCGTAGGGGCGCAAGCCTGCCCTCGCGAAGGCGGGGGACCGTGCGCCCCTAGGGCCAGGACTCCGCCTTTTTGCCGGGGGAGATGGCGCTCAGCGCCCGGTTTACGGGTCTCAGAGAACTCTTGACAGGAGCTCTGGACAGGGATTCAATACTTTTCATTGGGAATGAAGACCGAAGGGGCAAAACCAGAGTTTGATACGGAAAATTCCCATTATATCCATCTCCTCAACCGTGGACCGGCTGGGGTTCGCAGCCCCTTCAATGCGCTCTGAGGTCATCATGGAGGGTTTTATGCCGGTCCGTATCAGACATCCGGCCAAAAACGGCGCATCGAAGCAACGGCCTGAAATCTCATATGTTGTTCCAAGGTCCTAAGCTGAATTTGAACTGGGTTACTCCAGTTCTGATTATTTTGGTTGTCGTCGTGGGCACGACCGCCAAATATTTAGTACCGATTTCTTCCGTCCGGTATATTGCGCTTCTTCTCAACCTAGTTGGAACGGTTCTTCTCGCGTCGGCATTTGAGCCTCAAATTCCACTACACGGCAGCGGGTCGTGGGAGAGTCTGAGATGGGCGATCCGGGAGTTTCCCAAATATGGGTCGTCACCGGCCTTCTGCTTTGTACGGTTCTACGTGC